>NZ_JBIRJC010000003.1:381854-450435 GCF_044329365.1 Kitasatospora sp. NPDC017646
CCTCGGTCACGGGCTCCCCCACCTCAAAGGCGATGGCCTCCGGCTCGCCCTCGACCTCGACCTCGGCAGTCACTGCCTCGGCACCGGCCACGGCCTCGACCTCAGCGGCAGGCTCCTCGACCTCCACCTCAGCGGCAGGCTCCTCGACCTCGCCGACAGGCTCCTCGACCTCAGCCGCTTCGGCCTCCACCGCCACCTCATCCGCTGCGGCGGCCTCGGCCAGCGCGGCGGTCGCGGCGGCCACGAGGTCGTCGGCGGCCGGGGAGGGCGCCGGGAGGGAGACCACCGCAGCCGGGGCTTCCTCCGTCACCTCCTCCACCGCGACCGACTCGAGTTCGGCGGAATCGGTGTCCGAGCCCGAGGCCACCTCGACATCCTCGGCCTCTGCCCCGACCTCCGCCTCAGCGACGTCCTCGACCGGAGCCGTCACCGAAACCGGCGTCTCCTCCGTCAGTCCGTCCCGCTGCCCACCCGCCAGCGCCTGACGCGCAGCGTACGCGGCCTCGGCGGCGCGGCGGTCGGCCTTGGCGGCGGTGAGTTCGGCGAGCAGGTCGGCGAGGCCGGCCTCCTCAAGGGTGGCGCGCAGGCCACGGATGGTGGGCAGGCGGTAGAGGGTACCCTCGTCCGCGGCGAGGCGCTCGACCAGGTCCGCCAGTTCCGCGAAGGCGAGCCCGTCCAGGTCGTGGTCGGGCAGCAGGCGGGCGAGGTCGCGCAGGCCGGTGTTGATCGGCTCGAAGGCCTGGGCGGTGCGCTCGACGAGGGCGCCGTCGGCGGGCACGTTCGGGAGGGTGCCCGCCGGGGCGAGGGCGGCCCAGGCGCGGCGCTCGATCTCGGCGGAGGTGAGCGCCTCGTGCAGGTCCTCGCGGCGGACCTTGCGGTCGTGGGCGAGGGCGGTGGCCTGCTTGCGCAGCGAGCGAGCGCGCAGCCAGGAGAGCTTGACGCCGTTCTCTCGGCGCCAGGTGCTGTCGGCGGTGGCGGCGGCGAGGGCGACGAGGTCGGCGTCGTACGCGGCGGCGCTGAGAGTGGCGGAGGTGCGGTGAACGCGCTGGAGCATCTCGACCAGCAGCGCGGCCTTGGCGACGGTGTCGGGTTCGTCCAGCTTGGCCTCGGTGGCCAGGGCCGTGACGGCTTCCCAGGTCTGCCGGAGGTCACGGCCGCGCAGTTCGGCGAGGGCGGTCGAGGCGGCGCGGGCGTCCTCGGGCGTGGCGACGGTGTCGACGGCCGCGTACCAGGCGTGGGTGTCGGCGCTGAGCGTGAAGGCCCCGAGTTCGGCGTAGCGGCCGAGGTCTTCGCGGAGGTCGGGTTCCGCTGCGGCGTCCTGGGGGTCCTTGACGTCTGCGGCGTCGGCGACGTCCGCCGGGTCGGCTGCGTCGGCGTTGCGCGAGTGAAGCACTGTCATGTGAGGTCCGGTTCTGGGCGACGACGGCGGGGCTGGCGGCGGGGGCGGCGGACCGGTAGCGCGGGGTGCCCCGGAGGCGGGGCACGGGGGCGCGCGGTCGGGCCGCCGGTTGTGGAGGCCCAGAATACGGGTGCCCGTTCGAGCCTTGCACGCACCCACCGCCGGTCGGGCCGGTGTCGTGTGCCATACCGCCCGCCTGGCCGCTACCCGGGAGGTCCGCCCGGGTGGTCCCGGCCTGGTCCGTACGGGTGACCGGACGGATGACCGGGCTGGTCACCGGGCCCGTCACCGGCCCGTCCTCCGCGCCGGTCACCGGAGCGGTGACCGGGGGGCTCCGCCCGGGTCCGGCCCGGGCGCCGCAGCCGGTCCAGCGGGACGCGGCGGACGCCGCGGGCCGGGCGGCCGAGCGGCGGACGGAAGCCGGCCCGGCCGAGGGTGGGCAGGTCGACCGGCGCGAGGTACTCGTGGAGCGCGGTGCGGTGCCACCACGCGCCGGTTTCCCGTAGTTCGCGCCATCCGGTGAACCGGTAGAGATAGAGGGTCGCCCGGACGTGGGTCGGTGGGGCGTCGGGGAAGGGGTTGTGGCGCAGCAGCCGCAGGGTCGCCCGGTCGCCGGTGAGCAGGCGGGCGACGAAGGGCAGGAACCAGGGGCGGGCGTAGGCCGGGGAGATGCCGGCGAACCACATCAGCCAGTCCAGCCGCAGGTGGTACGGGGCGTACTGGCGCGGCAGGCGGCGCACGTCGCCGGGTTTGCCCTTGAAGCCGTACTCGCGCCAGACGGTGCGCGGGGTCAGGACGGCTTCGTCGGTGCCCTCGATGACCACCTCCTGGCGGAGGCGGTTGACGCTGCCGAAGGCGCCGTAGGTGTTGACGAGGTGCAGCCGGTTGAAGGAGCGGTTCATCGCCTGGCCCCGCGAGAGCATGTTCCGCACCGGCCAGTAGCTGAGCACCAGGACGGCCGCGGTCACGGCGGTCACCAGTGCCTGGTACCAGACGGGGGTGCCGGGGAAGTCGTGGGCGTGGCGCGGCAGTCCGAGGCGGGCCGGTTCGACGGCGGCGAGTGCGAGGACGACGGTCAGCCAGTTGAGCCAGGCGAAGTTTCCGGAGGCGATCAGCCACAGCTGGGTGGCGACCACGGCGCAGGCCGCGTAGCTCGCGACCGGCTGCGGGAGCAGCAGGGCGATGGGGACGACGAGTTGGACGAGGTGGTTGGCCGCCACCTCGACCCGGTGCAGCGGGTCGGGCAGGTGGTGGAAGAACCAGCTGAGCGGTCCGGGCATGGGCTGGGTCTCGTGGTGGTAGCGCAGGCAGGTCAGGTCACGCCAGCAGCTGTCGCCGCGCAGTTTGATCAGTCCGGCGCCGAACTCGACCCGGAAGACCAGCCAGCGCATCAGCCAGAGCACGGGGGTGGGCGGCGCGGTGTCGGCGTTGCCGAGGAAGACGGCCAGCGAACCCGCTTCGAGCAGCAGCGACTCCCAGCCGAAGGAGTACCAGGTCTGTCCGACGTTGACGATGGAGAGGTAGAGGAACCAGAGCGCCGCCCAGAGCAGGATCGAGCCCCAGAGCGGGACGGCGTCGCCGAACCCGGCCACGACGGCGGCGGACAGCGCGGCGCCGCTCCAGGCGACGGCCGCGAAGAAGCGGTCGCTGTAGTGGAGGTGGAAGAGCCCGGGCGCCTGGCGGAAGGGGACCCGGGCGGTGAAACGGGGCACCGGCAGCATGCCGTCGGTGCCGATGAGGGCGCGGAACTGCGCGGCGGCGGCGAGGAATCCGATCAGGTAGAGGCCGGCGAGCAGACGTTGGACGAGCAGTCGGCTCAGCCAGTAGTCGGGGGCGGCGAACCAGTCCATCCAGTCCATGCGGCCCATGCCTACCACCGGCGGACCGCCGCCGCGCCCGGCCGGGGGTGGGGGCGGCGGGCGGTTCACCCGCTCGGCCCGGAGCGGCGGGTCCGACTGCCTCGGCGACGGGGGCGGCAACCGCGGCGGCTGCTGCCGTGGAGGAGGGTGAACCGCCGCGGGCCCGCCGGCCCCGGACGGCAGCGTGGCGGGGAGCCTCTCCTCGGGGGTGAGAGGCGCCCCGCCACGGTGGTGGACGGTACGGATGGTGCGGTCGGCGGGTGAGGGCGCGGGCCGCGCTGCCGCGCACGGGCGACGGTCGGCCGCTCAGCTCGGCAGGACGAGTCCGGACCCGCCGGCGATGCCGGGCCGGCCGGTCGGGGTGGCGGCGCCGTTCTGCTGGAGCCGGTCGACCAGCAGCGCGGCCAGCGTGCCGAGTTCCTCCTCGGTGCGGGACTGGGCGGTGACGTCCATGCCGACGGTGAGGACGCCGTTGACCTGGCCGGTGCGCGCCACCCGGAGCGGGGTGCAGGTGAAGCTGAAGATCTGCTGGATCCGCTGCGCCTCGGGACGGCCGGACTGGACCCGGACGTCGTTGAGGACGGTGGCGCGACCGGTGTGGTACGCCTCCGAGACGGCCTGCTGGAGGCCGGCGGCGCCGAGCTGCGGGTAGGCGGCGCCGATCGAACCGTAGGCCACCGGGGCGCCGAAGGTGTCGGCGTGCTGGGCGTTGGCGTAGCGGATCTCCTGACCGGGGCCGTCGGTCAGCATGATGGGGAACGGGGATCCGTCGAAGGCCGCGAACATCTCCTGCTGCTGGGCGAGCAGGTTGTCGCGCAGCCGGATCTCGGAGAGCAGCGCCTCGGCGAGGTGCTGGATGTCGCGCAGCCGCTCGCGCCCCCACTGCCGGGGTTCCCGGTCGAGGACGCAGACGGTGCCGATGACGGTGTTGGTGTCGTCGACGAGCGGGGCTCCGAGGTAGGCCCGGACGCCCAGTTCGTCCACGACGGGGTTCCCGGCGAACCGGGGGTAGGCGAGGATGTCGTCCAGCGCGAGGGGCGAGCGCTGGGCGACCACGTGCGGGCAGAAACCGTGGCTCATCGGCATCTGCCGGGTGGGAAGGTCGAAGGCGATGCCCCGATCCGCCCAGGAGGCGCCCTCTTCGGCCGCGACTTCGGAGGAGTTTGGCGGAATGTAGAGCCCCCGGAACATCTGGCGCTCGTCGTTGATGAAGTTGACCATCGCGATGGGAGCGCGGGTGATGCTGGCTGCCAGGTGGGCGAAGCGGTCGAAGGCCTCGTCCGCGGAGGGTTCGTTGAGACCCAGGCTGCGCAGCCTGCGGGTCCGCTCGGACTCCCCGGCAGCACCCGGGAACTGGCCTTGAGTGCTCATCACATCAGTCATGGCGCACATGTAATCAGACATCCGGGCGCCGCGGTGCTACCGGGACCGATCGCCGCCCTTGCTGATGAACAGCCAAAGCAGCATGTGGGCGACCCCGCGGTGGACCGCCGGAGCGGGGCAAGGTCAATCCCCACCCGATGTGGCGGTGAAACCCGTTGGTGGTGCGACGGGCCGAATCCCGCCATTCCAAGATCAACTATGTGTGTAGCCCATGTGCACATATGACAATGAGCCCTGCCGAAGACACGGACGGTAGTTCCCCAGCCCCACGGGAAACCCGATCCAGGGTCCGCATGCACCGATGGCTTCGACGCGATCGGCACCGCCACACCTCCACACCCCCACCCTGATCTCGCAGGGGGAGCGGCCGGAGCGGCATCTACGGCGTGAACGGAGGCACGACACCCACTGGAACGAGAGGACCAAGCATGGCGATGGACTACTTCACCGACGAGCGACACGAGAGCCTCCGAGCGGAGGTCCGTGAGTTCGCGGAGAAGGAGGTACGTCCTCAGGTGGCCAGAATGGAGGCCGACCGGGAGATCGAGTTCGAGCTCTCGCGGGAGATCGCCCGCCGCGGCTGGATCGGCGTCACGATCCCCCGCGAGTTCGGCGGCCTGGGCTTGGGGCACCTCGCCAAGACCATCATCGTCGAGGAGCTGGCACGGGTCAGCGGCGCGATGGGCGCGATGGCGCAGGCCTCCCAGCTCGGCGTCGCCAAGGTCATCCACTTCGGCTCGGACGCCCAACGGCGCTTGTGGCTGCCGAAGTTCGCCTCCGGCGAGTCCCTGCCGACGATCGCGGTCACCGAGCCGGAGTCCGGCGGCCACGTGCTCGGCATGGCCGGCACCGCCCGCCGCGAGGGCGACGAGTACGTGCTCAACGGCCGCAAGGTGTTCGTCGGAAACTCGCACATCGGCGACGTCCACGGCGTGGTATTCCGCACCGACACGGGCAGCAAGGGCCTGTCCGCCTTCCTGGTGGAGAGCGACCGGCCCGGCTTCCGCGCCGGCGCGACCGGCACCCAGGGCGGCCTCCACGGCTTCAGCTTCGGCGAGCTCGTCTTCGAGGACTGCCGGATCCCGGTCGGCAACCGGCTCGCCCGGGAGGGCCAGGGCCTCGACGTCGCGTACTCCTCCTCCACCCTGTACGGCCGGCTCAACCTCGGCGCCGTCGCGCTCGGCATCCACGTCGCCGTGGTCGAGGACACCGTGCGCTACGCCGAGGAGCGGGTGCTCTACGGCAAGCCGATCAACCAGCTGAACAGCATCGCGCTGAAGCTCGGCGAGATGCAGTCCCGGCTGATGACGGCCAAGTTGGCCGCCTACCACGCCTCGCACCTGCTCGACCACGGCAAGGCCTGCGACGCCGAGCTGATGAACGCCAAGCTCATCAACACCGAGTACGCGATGGACTCGGCGCGCCAGGCGATGGAGATCTTCGCCGCGCGCGGCACCCAGGAGGAGCACCACGTCATCCGCTACCTGCGGGACGCCACCCACATCTACGCCCCGGCCGGCACGTCGGACGTGCAGAAGCTGCGGCTCGGACAGGTGGCGGCGGGCACGTACGGCAAGCAGTGGTCGGCCGAGCTGTCCGACCTGACGAGCTGGGCGTGGACCGAGCTCAACCAGCTGGAAGCCGAGGCCGCCGCGGCGTCCGCGGCCTCCGTGCTCTCCGCCTCCTCGGTCTCCGCAGCCTCTGCCGCCCCCGCGGCGGAGGAGCGGTACGGCCGGGTGGTGCCGTTCTCCGCGGCGAGCTGAGCCGCCGGAGGAGCCGCCGCCCGCACGGTGGTGAACCCTCGGCGCGGCGACGGTTTGACCTGTTCCTGACGGCTCCCGGAGAGGCCCGTGCGGCCTCCCCGGGAGCCGTTTCCGCTCCGCGGCGACCGTACTGAGCTGCGGCGCTACGTCGGCGAACGCTCCGGCGAGAACCGCCCGGCACTGCCATCAGCCGTTCACATATCGTCAGTTGATGTTGCGATGAGGCCACCTGGGACTGATAGGTTTCCTGCCGTCGGCGGCCGCGCTGCACTCCGCCCGGACGGTGACACCGCGTCACCCGTCCGGCGACCCCGGCCTCGGCGCCCTGAAGCCCGGTCCGGGCCGCTCGGGCCGATCCGCCGTTCGGACCCGAGACCCGGCCTGCACCTCGGCCCTGCAACAAGGAATCAGATGCCAGGCATATCGGCCCCCCGCACGGGCCACCGCGCCGGCCGGTCCGGCTCCCTCCGCAGCTCGCTCCTCGCCCTCGTGCTGGTCCCCAGCCTGGGCCTCGCCGCCGCCTGGGGCTACGCCGCCTACCTGCTGCGCGACGCCGGGAACCGCACCGCGCTGGCGGCCGGCACCGCCGTCGTCGCCGTGGTGCTGCTGGTCAGCCTGGTCCGGGGTATCCGGGCCGCCCGGGCCCTGTCCGCCCGGCTGGCCGGACTGCGCACCGACACCCTCGCCCTCGCCCAGCAGGAGATCCCCGAGGTCGTCGAGCGGCTGCGCGCCGGGGAGCCGGTGCCCACCCCGCCCACCTGGGCGCCGTCCCGGCGGGTCGGCGACGAGGTCCAGCAGACCTCCGACGGCCTGGCCGCCGTCCGGCAGGCCGCCGTCGCCGCGATCGTCCACCAGGCCCAGGGCCGCGAGGGGACGAAGAAGGTCTTCCTCAACATCGCCCGGCGCACCCAGATCCTGATCCACCGGCAGATCAGCATGCTCGACGCGCTGGAGCGCGAGCACGAGGAACCCGAGCTGCTCCGCGAACTGTTCGCGGTGGACCACCTGGCCACCCGGATGCGGCGCAATGCCGAGAACCTGGTCATCCTCGGCGGCGCGCTGCCCGCCCGGCGCTGGCGCAACGCCGTGCCCATGGTCAACGTGCTGCGCAGCGCCGTCTCCGAGACCGAGAACTACGCCCGGGTCGTCGTCCAGGGCGTGCCGCGCGCCTCGCTCAGCGGGCAGGCCGTCGCCGACGTGATCCACCTGGTCGCCGAGCTGATCGAGAACGGCACCACCTTCTCCCCGCCCTACACCCAGGTGCAGGTCTCCGCGCAGGAGGTCCCCAAGGGGCTGGCCGTCGAGGTGGAGGACCGCGGCCTCGGCATGACCGAGGACGAGTACGAGCGGCTCAACGAGTACCTGGCCAACCCGCCCGAGCTGGACGTCTCCGCGCTCGGTGACGACCTGCGGCTCGGCCTGTTCGTGGTCGCGCGGCTGGCCGCCCGGCACGACATCCAGGTCACCCTGCGGCCCTCGCCGTACGGCGGCACCCGGGCCGTGGTGCTGGTGCCCGCGGTGCTGCTGGAGCAGCCCGACCAGCCTGCCGCGGTGCCCGGGCTGCCGTCCGGCGCCCGGGTCACCCGGACCCCGGTGCCGGAACCGCGGCCGTCGGACGGCGACTTCGGTGAGGTCGACGGGGAGCTGTCGGGCGCGCTGGCGGGAGTGCTCACCGGACTGCTCGGCGGTGGACCGGCCGGGCCGGCGGATCCGGCGGCTGCTGGTGCGGCCCCCGCTGCTGATGCCGAGGGGCCCGCGGCCGCCGCCCCGGGGGCCGTCGCTTCCGGTTCCGCCGCCTCCGTCCGGGAGGACGGCGGGGTGATCATCGGTGAGCTGCTCGGGCGGCAGGACGGTGTGGCCGGCGGGGCCGCCCCCGACGACGCCGCGCTGCCGGTCGGCGCCGAGATCCCCGGGCTGCCCGGTGCCGTGGTGGTCCCCCGGCCCGCGCTGCCGCGTCCCTACGACCTGCCGACCGATCCGTCGACGGACCTCGTGGCGGGGCTCGTGCCGGGGCTCGTGCCTGGACCCGCCGGTGAGGTCGGCGCCGACGACGGCGTGACGGGCCCGCTCGCGGACGCGGCGGCCGGGTTCGACGGGGTACCCGGCGACCGGTCGACGCCCACCCACGAACGCCCGCAGGAGGACCACGTGGAGCACGGCCCGGACGGCGAACTGCGCACCCCGCGGGTCCTGCCGCAGCGGGTCCGCAACGCCAGCCTCGCCGAGCAGCTCCGCGAGGCCAACGCGCCCGGCGGCCTGATCCCGCCGTCGGTGCCGGCCGGCCCGACCGCCGCCCCGGCGCCGTACGGGGCCCACGCCGCCCCGACCGGTCCGCGGTCCGGCGAGGCCGATGACGCCTCGCCGGCGCGGTCCCGCGCCACCATGGCCGCCATTCAGCGCGGCACCCGGAGCGCCCGCGCGACCGGTTCCGAACCGGACGCGCCCGCCATTGCCCCCAACCCGGCCGCGGCCTCCGCCCCCGCGGAAGCCGCGGAAGCCTCCGCCGTTCAGGAAGCCAAGGAACAGCAGTGATGACGCAGCACACCGACACCCAGCGCGACCTCAACTGGCTGCTGGACCAGCTGGTGGCGCGGGTACCCGAGACCCGCCACGCCATCGTCCTCTCCGAGGACGGCCTGCTGGTCGGCATGTCCCAGGGCCTCGACCGGGCCGACGCCGAGCACCTGTCCGCCGTCGCCTCCGGCCTGCAGAGCCTGGCCCGCGGCGCCGGGCACCGCTTCAACGGCGGGCGGGTCCGGCAGACCGTCGTCGAGATGGACCAGCTGTTCCTGTTCGTCACCACCGCCGGGCAGGGTGCCCGGCTCGCCGTGCTCACCAGCGAGCAGGTGGACGCCGGGCTGATGGCCTACGAGATCAACATGCTGGTCAAGCAGGTCGGCCAGTACCTCACCGCGGCGCCGCGCAGCGACGCGGGCCAGGTCGGCGTGGGTGGCGGTGCGTGACCACCGCCGACGCCGACGAGGGCTGGTTCTACGACAAGGACGCCGGCCACCTGGTCCGCCCCTACGCGATCACCAACGGGCGCACCGGCCCGGTCCGTGACGGCTTCGCGCTGATCACCCTGGTGGTCACCGCCGACCCGCGCACCGACACCAGCCGGTTGACCCCCGAACCGGCCGCGATCCTCGACATGTGCCGCGAACGCCCGCTGGCCGTGGCCGAGATCGCGGCCGCCATGGACCTGCCGGTGAGCGTGGTCAAGGTGCTGCTGGACGATCTGGCGGAGGCCCGGCTGATCCTCACCCGCGCCCCGGTCCAGCTCGCCGAGGCGCCGGACATCTCACTGATCCAGGCCGTGATCGAGGGTGTCCGCCGGCTCTGACGGACGGCCCGGGGGCGGCGACGCCCCCTCTCCTCCCCTCCTCGAAAACTCCCCGTTCCCTTCCAGGAGACCCGAATTGACGACCCAGAGCCTGGTGCCGGGCGCGGTCAAGATCCTCGTCGCCGGCGGCTTCGGCGTCGGGAAGACCACCATGGTCGGCTCCGTCAGCGAGATCGAACCGCTGCAGACCGAGGAGCGGATGACCCGCGCCAGCATCGGGGTCGACAGCCTCGAAGGCGTCCAGGACAAGTCCACCACCACGGTGGCGATGGACTTCGGGCGCATCACCGTCCGCAACGACCTGGTGCTCTACCTCTTCGGCACGCCCGGGCAGTTCCGGTTCTGGTTCATGTGGGACGACCTCGCGCTCGGTGCCCTCGGCGCGATCGTCCTCGCGGACACCCGGCGGCTCGAATCCAGCTTCGCCGCCGTGGACTTCTTCGAGCAGCGCGGCATCCCGTTCGCCATCGGGGTCAACTGCTTCCACGGGCGCCGGGAGGCAACCCCGGAGGACGTCCGCCGCGCCCTCGACCTCGGGCCGGAGGTGCCGGTGGTGCTGTGCGACGTCCGGGAGCGGGCGTCCAGCAAGGAACTGCTGCTCGCCCTCCTCGACCGGGTGCACCGGGACGCACTGGCCGCCGGGCGGCGGTGAGGGCCGCCTCCCGGCGGTGGTGATCCGGCGGGAGGTGTTTGGATGCCGGGCGATCCGGCGGTCGTGCTCCGGCGTCGCTGATCCGGTGCCGCGGTTATGCCTTCGCCGGGGTGAGTTCGGCGAGCGCGTCCACCAGGGGGGCCAGCTCGGGGAGTTCAGCGGCCTGCGTCAGGGTCGTCTCCAGGGTGGCGTCGTGCACCGGGCGGGCTGCCTCCAGCAGGGCGCGGCCCTCCGGGGTCAGCTCGGTGTAGATGCCGCGCCGGTCGTCCGCGCAGAGGTAGCGGCCGAGCAGTCCGCGGTCCTCCAGGCGGCTGACCAGCCGGGTGGTCGCGCTACTGCTCAGCGCCGCCGCGCGGGCCAGCTGCTGCATCCGCATGTGCCAGCCGTCCTGCCGGGAGAGTGCCTCCAGCACCGTGTACTCGACCACCGAGAGCTTGTGCTCCGCCTGGAGCGCCTTCTCCAGCGCGGCGTCGATCAGCCCGTGCAGCGCGGCGAGCGTCCGCCAGCCACCGGCCCTGACCTCGGCCGCGTCGTCGCGGATGGACATGGCTCGCCTTCCCTTCGCGTTGCTCCATGTGCCGCTGTGGTCCCTGCTCTCCCCCAAGTATGCCAGTTTGCGCTGGTAATCGGTCTCTGCAATTACCTCGGCTCATACCCGCGTTGTCCGCCGGGCCTCGGCGGTGGTCGTTTCCGCGGCTCCCCCGGTGGCTTCCCAGGCGGCTCCCCCGCCGGCTTCCCAGGTGGCTTCCCAGGTGGCGGAGCAGAGCGCGGTGGCCAGCGCCTCGGTGTAGTCGGCGGCGGCCAGCCAGGCCGTGGCGAAGGCGTCGTGGTCGTCCGGGGCGACCCTGCCGAACACGTCCCGCCGCTGGTTCATCGCGGTCGCCCGCAGGCCGTCCAGCAACTGGGCGGCGGTGGCCAGTCCGGCGGCGCGCAGCAGGCTCCGGTCGGCCGCCGCCGTGGCCGCGCTCGGGCCGAGGGCGGACCGGCCGGTGGTCACCGTCTGCTCCACCCGACGGCCGAGCACGTGCACGGGCGGGCCGACCGGGGGTGCGGTGGGGAGCAGCGGCACGGGCCCTGTCGGGTGTTCTGAGGTCAGGTCGACGGTCTGGAGGTCGGCGGTCTGGAGGCGTTCCAAGCCGAGGTTGGCCCGGCCCGCGCGGTCGGCGGAGAGGGCGAGGCGCACGGGCGACGACTGGTCGGGGGCAGGGTGGTCGGGGGCGTCCGGGGGTGTGCCGATCGCGAGCAGGCGCAGTTCCGGACGGTCGGCCCGTTCCAGTCGGCCGATCAGCCGGAGCCGCAGGCCGGGGACGGTGGCGAGCAGGGCGAGATTGGCCCGGAACGCCAGGTCGGGGTGCTCGTGCCCCGGGCGCAGCGCGATCACCAGGCCGCGCCCGGAGGCGCGGGCGAGCAGCTGGAGCGCTCCGCCGGATCCGGTCGCGGCGGCGCCCAGCAGGGTGACGTCCAGGAACAGCAGGTCGCTCCCGGCCGGGCGGCTCTCGTACGGCAGCTCCTGCGCCGCGAGGGCCCGCGCGACCTGTGCGGCGGGCGGCTCGGACCAGAGCCTGGCCACCAGCTCCGCCGTCCAGTCCGCCCCGGACGCGCGGACTGCCCGGACGGAGGCCCCGGCGCCCAGCCGCCCGGTGGCGGACCTCGTCGCGCCCTGGACGGCCAGCCCTGCTCGGCTGAACTCGCGGTGGCTGAGCGCGGCATCACCCAGTCGGACCGTACGGTTGCCCGCCCCGACGGCCAGCGGAGCGGCGGTCGCGGCATCACCGTGCGGGGTCACCTCGGCGACCGTGCTGAGCCGGCCGCCGGCGTCCACCGCCCAGCTGACCACGCCGGCATGGGCTGCGGTCAGCACCGGTTCGGCGAACAGCCCGTACAGCCGCAGGCCGCCCTGCTCCGCGTAGGCCTGGCGGGCGGTGCCGCGCAGCGCGGCGAGCGGGGTGGGGGCGGGGGCGCCGGGCGGCGCCGTCAGGGCGACGGTGAGGCCGAGCAGCTCGCGCAGGACCGCCACCAGGTCCGCCAGTCGGTGATCGGGCGCGCCGGAGCGCGCCGCACGCACCCTGGTCACCACCGCGACGGCCACCGCGGCCGGGCGGTACAGCCCCGCCACGCGCGCCCGGTGGGCGGCGCGCAGCAGTTCGGCCTGGGAGACGGCGCCCGCACCGCTCACTCCGGCGGCCAGCAGGGCACAGGCGGCCTGGTGGAGGTGCCGGGCGGCGGCGAGTTCGGGCGCGGTGAGGGCGGCGGCTTCGGGTACGGGCGCGGTTTCAGGCCCGGGCGCGGCTTCGGGCGCCGGCGCGGCTTCGCGTGCTGCTGGTGCCTCCGGTGCCCCGGCTTCGGGAGCTTCGGAGGGTTCAGCGACGGCATCGGTTGCCTCGGCCAGCGGGCAGAGGGTGACGGCGGCGGCGCGGTGGACGCAGGCGGGGGCGAGCAGGCAACCGCACCGGACGTCGGACGGGTCGGCGATCACCCCGCCCGGGGCGTGCAGGACGAGCAGGGCCTCCTCGTCCACCTGCACCCGCCAGTCGTCGCCCTCCCGGCGCAGCGGCCGCTGCGCCAGCTTCGCCGCCGCGCCGTCCAGCCGCTTCTGCAGCCGGGCACTGAGCCCGGACACCACCTCCGCGACCACCTCGGGCCGGACGCCCGGCCAGCAGTTCTCCTGCGTCGTCGTGTTCATCGCACCTTCTCCCCCACCCAGCGGGCCAGTTCCAGCGGACTCAGCGCCGCCACGGGCATGCCGACCGCGACCAGCTGCCCCGCGACCGCCTTCGAGTACCGGGCCGTCCCGGTGTCGTCCAGTGCCGCGCAGCCGAGCAGGTGCACGCCGGAGTCCACCAGGGCCCGGGTCTGGGCGAGCAGCCCGTTGACCGGGCCGCCCTCCTCGAAGTCGCTGACCACCGCGATCAGCGTCCTCGACGGCACCGTCACCAGCTCGCGCGCGTAGCGCAGCCCGGTCGCGATGCTGGTGCCGCCGCCGACCCGCACCTCCAGCAACAGGCTCAGCGGATCCGTGACCCGCTCGGTCAGATCGAGGACCTCGGTGG
Organism: Kitasatospora sp. NPDC017646; assembly: GCF_044329365.1. NCBI lineage: Bacteria > Bacillati > Actinomycetota > Actinomycetes > Kitasatosporales > Streptomycetaceae > Kitasatospora > Kitasatospora sp. NPDC017646. Next base: position 395,304 of record NZ_JBIRJC010000003.1, read on the forward strand.
AGAAGGCGACGAAATGGGTGCTCAGCGAGGGCACACCGGCCAGGATCGACGCGGTGAGCGCCGCCCAGACCGTGGACGCCTCCATCGACCCTGACACGTCCACCACCAGGATCAGCCGCCAGTCGTTGGCCTGCCGCGCCCTGGTCCGGAACACGGGACGGTCCGGCACGATCAGGGTGCCGACGCCGTCCGGTGCGGGGCGGGCGGTGGCGAGGTTGGCCCGGACGGTCCGGTGGAGGTCAAGCCCGCCGCTCGGCCGCCGGGACGGGCGGGGCACACTGATCCCGGTCAGCGCCGGGCGCAGCCTGGTCGCCAGCTCGCGGCTCAACTCGTCCACCAGCCGCCGCACCAGCGGGCGCAGCCGCGCCACCCGGGCCTCGGGCAGACCGCCGGCATGGTCCAGCACCGTCCTCAGCAGGTCGACGGACGGGCGGACGGCCGACGGGTCGATCGCCTCCAGGACGTCCGTCCGGCCGTGGGCGACGGCGGCGGCCAGCACCTCTTCCCGCAGGCCCGGACCGAACAGCGCTTCCAACTCCTCGGCCCACTCGCGCACCCCGGGAAAGGGGGCCTCGCGACCGCCCCGGTCGCCCAGGCCCGGACCGGAGCCCTCACCGTGCCCGGTCCCGTACAACTCGTCGAGAGCGGTGGCGAGTCGGGCACTGCGGCCGGACAGGCCGCCGATGCCGGGGCGGCCCAGCAGCAGGCGCCAACGCTCGGCGGGTGCGAGGGTGTGCGGGGCGGTACCCGGGGGCTGGGCGGCGGGTGCGTGTTCCGGTGCGGGTGCGGGATCCCCGTCCGCGTCCGGAGGTGACTGCGGTGCCAGCCCCCGACGGGCGAGCGCCGCGCGGGCGGCCAGGTCCGCCCGGACCCAACTCGCCACCACCGCGGGGTCGGCAGCCTCGGGCAGGGCGGCGAGGCGGGTGTCGAGACGCTCCTCCACCAGGGCCAGCAGCCGGTCACGGGCGGCCGGGCTCAGCGTGTCGAAACCGCCGCGCAGTGCGGGCAGCCGGTCCAGGAAGGCGGCGTCCGACAGCGACGTCACCCGCTCCAGCACGGGTGCCAGCGCCTCGGGCGCGCTGTCGAACAGCCCCTCGGCCGCGGTCAACAGCCCGACCAGCGCCCGCCCCAGCGTCTGCCGCGCCCGGACGTCGGTCGCCCCGTCCACCCAGGACGCGGCCCGGCCGCCGAACACCCCGGCCGGCTCCTGCCCGAGCAGCACCCGCACCGCCCCGGCCGCACCACGCACCATCGGGCTGCCCCGCTCGGCGAGTTCCCCCAACACGTACCCCAGCCGCACCCCGCCCAGCCGATCCGCCCGCCGCGCCAACTCCACCAGTGCCCGCGCGTCCGCCGGATCGTCCGACCCGCCCAGCCCCTCCACCTGCCGAACGGCAGCGACGGTGAGCAGTTCTGCGGCAGCATGGAGGGAGTTGGCCGGGTTAGCCAGCCCCGAGGCGGGGTGACCGAGGACGGCGGCGGGATCCTCAACGGCCTTTCCGGAAAGGGACGTTGAATCACCCCCGTCCGACACGGCCGGTGAGTCGGCGGATGGCCCGGCTCCGGCAGCGGGTGCGGGCGCGGGCGCGCAGGCCGGCCCGGCCGAGGCACCCGGGACAGTCGCCCTGAAGGGCGGGCTCGTCGCATCGGAACCGCCTTCCCCCACGGCCTCGCCGAGCGGGAGCGCGGGGGCGCACCCGGTCTGAGCCACGCCGGCGGCGGGTCGGGAACCGACTGGTACGACCGGAACAGCCGACCCGGCGGGACGTGCCGCGGAAGGTGGCGGGGCGTCGCCGAGGGCTGGGGTGAGGCCGGGGAAGTGGCCGGCGGCGAGCCGGTCCAGGAGGGTGAGGGCGTCGAGGAGGTCGGGGAGGGCGGCGGTGGTGGGGAGGATGGCGGTGAGTTGGACGAGGCGGGTGGTGGTGAGGGCCGGGAGCGCGCAGGAGGCGGCGGCGGTGAGGCCGTCGATGATCTGGCGGGGCGTGGGGGCGTCGCCGAGGCGGGTGCGCAGGGCGCCCTCGGCGGCTTGGGCGGGAGTGACGCCTCGGGTGCCGGCGACGGTGAGCAGGGCGGCGACGGTGGGGGTCCAGTGCAGGCGCCAGCGGGTGCCGAGGGTTTCGGTGCCGCCCGGCCCGGTGGTCGGGACGGGCTCGGCATAGGGGACGCCGCAGGCGGTGAGGCGGTGGAGGAGGACCTCCCTGCGCCGGTCGAGGGCGCTGCGCAGCGGGTCGAGGCGCAGTTCGCGCGGGCCCGGATCGGTGGGGCCCGGGAGACCGAGCTCGGCGAGGAGGGTTTCGACCGCGGGGGCGAGGCCGCTGCGCGGGGCGGCGGGGGTGGGGCGCCCGGTGCGGGTGCCGACCAGGACCTGTTCGAGGGCACGGGCGACGGCCCGGCCGCGGCCGAGGGGTTCGCCCTGGGCGAGGACCGCCTGGACGGCTTCGACGAGTTCGCCGCGGCCGGGGGCGGCGTGGCCTCGCAGCCGGGCGAGGTCGCCGGCGAGGCGGACGATCTCGATGGCGTCGGCCGGGCCGGAAGGGTGGTCCTGGGTGCGCAGGGCGGCGCAGATCCGGACGGCAGTGGCGGTGAGCGCCTCGGTGAGGCGCTCCGGGTCCCCGCCGGCGTCGAGGACGGTGTGCTGCCACTCCGGGTCGCGGATGCCCGCCGGGTAGCCGGAGCGGGCGTCGAGCAGCGGGTAGGTGTACGGGATCAGCGAGAGCACGTGCCCGGGGTCGTCCGGGCCGGGCGGTCCCTCGGGGGCGATCGGCCCGTGCAGCAGGGCGGGGGCGTGGAAGGAGCCGACGACCACGGCGATCCGGCGCCCGCCGGCCGAGGCGGCCCGGATGCGGGCGCGCATCCAGGCCTCGCGGCGCAGGTCGTACGGGTCGACGCCGGGGCCGGTCTCGGCGTCGTGGCGCAGGGCCCAGCCGACCAGCAGGGCGGCGCGGCGGACGGCGTCCGGGGTGGAGCCGGGGGCTGCGGTCTCGACCAGGCGGTCCCACAGGTCCTCGTCGGAGTCGCGACCGGTGAGGCGGTGGCGCAGGGCGTCCGCCACGCCGGGGGCCGTCGGTCCTTCCGTCGGGCGGCGGTCCCGGGTGCCGTCGGGGGCGGTGCGGTGGGCGAGCGGGAGGTCGCAGGCGATGGCCTCGACGCCGTTGCGCCGGGCCCAGCGCAGTGCGACGAGTTCCGGGGAGAAGTCGGCGAAGGGGTAGAAGGCGAGGCCGCCGGAGTCGTCCTGGCCCGCCGGGGCGGCGGCGAGGGCGACCGGGGCCTCGGTGGCCTCGTCGGAGAGCCGGTCCAGCCAGGGCTGGAACTCGGCGGGCAGTTCGACCAGGACCGCCTCGGGGCGGGCGGCGTCGAGCAGCGCGGGGAGGACCGCGCTGAGTGACGGCGCGTGGTGACGCACGCCGATCAGGTAGGGCCCGGGACGGTCGGTGCCGGAGCCTGCCAGCCGGTCGGTCTCGGCGCGGACGTCGAGGTCGGTGGCAGGGTGTCGGCCGGCCCCGAGGGGGCCGTCCGGGACGGGCTTCACCGCGCTGCTCGTCATCGTCAGGCCTCCAGTGCCGAGCGGAGGTCCCACAGGGTGCGCCAGGTGGCGGCGCCCTGTTCGGCGCGCCGGCGGACCGGGCCGTCCCAGTAGCCGAGCAGCCGGGCCGCGTCCGCCGGGTCGTCCTTGCGGACGACGCCGAGGAGCTGGCCGGGGAGGCGGCCGAGGAGGTCGCCGCCGTCGGGCAGGTAGGCGGCGGTGACGCCGAGCGCGGTGGCGACGGAGACGGCTTCCGCGGTGCTCATCACGGTGGACGGGCGCTCGACGTCCCATCCCTCGGTGGAGCGCCCGGTGCGCAGGTCTCGGAAGGCGGTGACCAGGGCTTCCAGGACGGCGTCGTCGACGGCGTAGCCGGCGCCGGCCCGGGCGACGGCGGTGGTGGACTGGCGGCGGACCAGTTCGACCTCGGCGGCGAGGCTGCCGATCGGGCCGACCGTCTCGAAGTTGAACCGCCGCTTGAGGGCGGCGGACATCTCGCTGACGCCCTTGTCCCGCAGGTTGGCGGTGGCGATCAGGGTGAAGCCGGCGGCGGCGTGCAGCTGCCCGTCCGGGGTGCCGGCCAACTCGGGGACGGCGATGCGCCGTTCGGAGAGCAGGGAGACCAGGGCGTCCTGCACCTCGGGCAGGCAGCGGGTCACCTCCTCGACCCGGGCGACGGCCCCGGTGGTCATCGCGGTGAGCACCGGGGAGGGGACGAGGGCCTCGCGGCTGGGACCCTTGGCGAGCAGCAGGGCGTAGTTCCAGCCGTACTTGAGCTGGTCCTCGGTGGTGCCGGCGGTGCCCTGGACGGTGAGCGCGCTGGTGCCGCAGACGGCGGCGGCGAGCAGTTCGGAGAGCATCGACTTCGCGGTGCCGGGCTCGCCGACGAGCAGCAGGCCGCGCTCCCCCGCGAGGGTGACGACGCAGCGTTCGACCAGGGCGCGCTCGCCGACGAACTTGGGCTCGATCACCAGGCTCCGGCGCCCGGCCTTGAGCTTCTCGCCGCCGCTGCCCATGACGAAGGTGACCACGGCTCGCGGGGTGAGGCGCCAGCCGGGCGGGCGCGGGCCGCTGTCGTGGGCGGCCAGGAACTCCATTTCGGCGGCGTGCTTCTCCTCGGGTGGGACGATCTGCCGTTCCACGGTCGCCGTGGTCGCAGCGGTCGTGGTGGTCACGGTGGCGGTCATCGGCGGGCCTTCCTGCGCTTGCCGGTCTGGAGTTCTTCGTAGCCGGGGGCGTCGCCGTCGACGGTGCGCTGCCACGCGAGGGCGAACAGCTCGGGGACGGGCAGGTGCGGCAACACCGGCTGGTGGGTGGGCAGTTCGTACAGGGCGGCCTTCCAGGTCTCCACCGGCAGGGCGGGCGACTTGGCCTCCTGCCAGCCGCCGGGCAGGAAGAGGCCGCGGCCGGCCCGGGACCGCTTGGCCTCCAGCACCAGGCCGGAGGCGGCGAGTTCGGCGCGGGCGCGCCTGAGCCGGGCGGGCTTCCAGCCCGTCCAGCGGGCGGTGTTGCGGTCGGTCGGGTCGGGCAGGGCGAGCAGTTGGAGGTGGAGCACTGCCGCGTCCTCGCCGAGGCCGTGGGTGCGGGCCACCTCGGCGACCAGCCCGGGGGCGGACAGCTGCGGGTTCTGCAGCCAGGCCGGGCCGTCGCCGGTGGCCGTCACCGCGGCGGAGGCGGAGGCCAGGCGCTCGGGTTCACCGCGCAGGACGGACTCGATCGCCGCCCGCTCGGTGCCGAACCAGTAGCTGCCGGCGAGCCCGTCGAGCAGTTCGAGCAGGGGGTCGTCCGGGCCGGTGAGGGCTGCCGGGCGCAGCCAGACCCGCTCGAACTCGGCGTGGTACGGGGTGAGGACGAGCGCCGGGCCGCAGCGGACCAGGCCGTCCGGGTCGGCCCCGCCCTCGGCGGGCAGGCCGAAGTGGGGGCGCAGCACGGCGGCCAGCGAGCCGCCCTTGGCGGTGCGGACGAGGTCGAGGTCGAGCAGCAGCTCCGGGTCGGCCAGCCGCTCGCGCAGTGCGGTGGCGGCCCGGGGCATCAGTGGTCGCAGCGGGCTGTCGGCGGCCAGGTGGTAGGCGAGCCAGCGCAGGGCGCGGATGGTGGTGCCCAGCGCTCCGGAGCCGGGGACGGCGGAGGCGTCCTCGGGCGCCAGTCGGGGGGTGCCCTGTCCGTCGTCGGTGAGCCGGAAGGTGGTGGTGCCGGTGAGCCAGGGGGTGTGGCCGGGATTGAGCACCGCCTCGATGGTGGTGATGGGCACGCCCTGGACGGTGGCCTGCGTCTCCTCGGGGAGGGTGACGAGCCGTCCGAATTGGCGGATCCAGGCCTCGGCGCCCGCGGCGAGGTCGGGGCCCTCGGTCCACAGCCGTTTCGGGTCGTCGGTGGGCAGGAGGGCGGCCCAGACGTCGGCGATGCCGTTGTGGTCGTGTCCGCGCAGCCAGTGCTGGGCGGCCTTGACATCGGCGGGCTTGAGGCCGTACTCGGCGGGCACCTGGGCGTTGCCCCAGTGCAGCAGACCGGGCGGCGGACTGAGCAGCAGGGTGGCGCGGGCGGTGCCGATGCCGGTGAGTTCGGCGAAGGCGGCCGCGCGGGCCGCGTCCCAGGGGACGGCCCGGCGCAGGGCGCAGACCCGCCAGAACTTGGCGATCCAGGCGGCGCTGAGCCGCTCCTCGGTGCCGCGCTCCTCGACGGTGGTGAAGTGGGCGACGGGGCCGAACTCGCCGCTCGGGTCGTGGTCGACGGCGAGCCAGTGCACCGTGTCCTCGGTGTACTGGCGGCGGTGGCCGAGGATGATCACGGTGCGGTCGCCGTGCCTCAGCACCTCGCCCTGGCGTTGGGTGGTGGTCGGCCGACCGCTCGCGGTGCCCTCGGCCCGTTCGGCGAGGACGATCTCGCGCAGGGTGGCGCCGCGGTCGGCGAGCGGGCCCTTGGTGAGCTCGCCGAGCAGCAGCACCAGGGAGGAGCGGTGGGCGGGATCGGTGAGCGGCGCGGCGACGGCGTGGGCCAGGACGTCCAGTCGGCCGAGCAGGTGCAGCCAGCCCTGGTGGGCGTCGCCACCCTGGAGGGTGACGGTCGCCGGGGTGCTCCAGCCCTCGCCGCTCGCGGTGGGCGGATCGGCGAGGACGGCGCTGACGGTGCGCAGGTTGTTGAGCGTCCAGCAGTGGTCGGAGGTGCCCCAGCTTCTTCCGAAGCCGTCGATTCCGGGCAGGACGGCGTTGACGGCGTCGCGCAGTTCGTGGTCCCGGCCGTGCTCGGGCCGGTACTCGGCGGCCTCGGTCTTGGTGGGTCGTTCGGCGTCGGGCTGCGGGAGGAACCGGGCCGTCCGGTCGAGCAGGTCGGCGGCGGCGCGGGCGAACCCGGCGACGCCGGCCAGCAGCAGCGGGTGGGTGATACCGGGCAGGGCGGCGCCGACCGCCTCGACCGGCAGGCTGTTGCGGGCCTCGCCTCGCTGGGCGAGCGGGCGCCGGACGCCCTGGACGGTCAGCCAGCGCTGTTCGTCCTCCGGGACGGGTTCGGTGTCGACGGGCCAGGCGAGGTCGATCAGTCGGGCGGCCTGGTCGGCGGTCAGGGCGCGCAGCACCCGGGAGCCCGCCTCGTCGCGGGGCCGCAGGGCGTGCCAGTGGCCGTACGGCGGGACCAGCGCCGTGCCGGCGGCGGCGAGGTCGCCTGGCTTGCAGGAGCGCAGCGCGGCGGTGCGGTCGGAGCGTTCGGCGAGGTCGGGCAGGCCGAGGTCGAAGAACTCGCCGGTGCGGCTGACCACGGGGCCCTGGGCGCCGGGCAGGGCGAGCCGGCCGACCGGAAGGACGTGGGTGTCGTCGCGGTCGTTCAGCGGCAGCACGATGCGCCGTCCGTCGGCGGTGAAGGTGGTGACGGCGCGTCCGGGATCGCGACGGACCCAGCTGCCGAGCACGGTGCCGTCGGTGCCGAGCGGGGTGCCCTCCAGGCCGGGCTGCATCGGTAGCAGACCGGTGCAGCCGGTGACGAGCCGGCCGGCCTCGGCGGTGGCGGCGATCAGGGGCGGTTCGGCGGCGCGGCCCAGGGCGCCGGTGGCCGGGTCGAGTTCGCGCAGGACGAGGCCGCCGTCCTGGGCGCGGCGCACCGTCCAGTGGCCGGTGCCGTCGCCGAGGACGGGGTGCTCCTCGGGCAGGGCGGTGTCGCCGGGGTGCAGCGGGCGGGTGCCGGTGCTGCGGCCGCCGCCGGGCAGCGGGAGGGAGGCGGCCTCGGGGTGGCGGTCGCCGTAGTGGTAGCCGGCGATCCTCGGGCCCTCCAGCTCGAAGGTCTGGTCCGGTCGGCTGGACCAGTACGCCTTCTGGTCCCCGCCCTCGTACCAGATGACCAGGAGTTCGCCGTCGACGAAGCGCAGCCGGGGGCGGTTGTGGGCGCCCGGCAGCGGGGGCAGCCGCAGGGTGTGTTCCAACACGATGCCCTGCGGGCCGACCACGAGGGCCTGGTCGCGGCGGGCGAGGACCAGGCACGGCCAGGCGTCCTCGACGATCAGGCCGTCCAGGCCCCGGGTGCGGTGACCGGGGGCGGTGGCCGGGAGGGCGTCGGAGGCGGGCGGGTCGGCGAGCCGGCCGAGCGCCTCCTCCAGGGCGGGCCAGCCGAGTTCGTCCAGGATGCCGGCGCCGAGGGCGCGGGTGAGCAGCCCGGTGACGTCGAGCGCGGCGATCCTCTCGGCGGCGGCCGGGGCGACGGTGCGGATGGCGGTGCGGAACTGCGTCAGCGAGCGGACCAGGCTGTCGGCACCGGCCAGGCCGCGGACGGCGGCGAGTTCGTCGGCGCGCTCCTCGGCCCACTCCCTGAACAGCTCGTTCAGCAGCGGCAGGACGGCAGCCTGGTGCTGGACGGCCGGCTCCCAGGCGGACGGGGCGGCTCGGCGCAGCAGCGGCCGGAAGCGCTCGTCCGCGGCGATGGCCGCGAGGGCGGTGGCGTCCGGACCTCTCTGGCCGACCCACTCGCGCAGGTCGAAGCCCTTCAGGTCAGCCGGCGGGTCGGCGACCGGGACGCCCGCGGCGAGCAGCAGGTTCAGCAGGTCGAGTCGGGTGTGGCCGGCCCGCATGTCGGTGAACAGGTCGACCGGGACGGCGTCGGCGCGCAGCCGTTCGACCATCCGCCCGGCCAGGGCGACGGTGGCCGGGCAGCTGGGGCGGCTGCGCCAGCCGCGGCCGAGGTGGTTGCACCAGCGCTGCAGCCAGGCGGCGGCGGGTTCGGCGCCTTCGGCGCGGGGGCCGGTGAGCAGTTCCTCCGCGCCGGTCTCGGCGAGGACCGCCAACCAGGCGGTGTCGTGCGGGGCCGCGTCGGTGCCGGAGGCGGCCGGGTCGGGCAGCAGCTCCAGCAGGCGGGTGCGGACGGCGGCGTCGTTCCTGCCCAGGTCGACCAGCGCGCCGTGCCAGGACTTCCAGAACGCCGCGGGCGCCCGGTTGACCGCCGGGGAGTCCAACAGCTCGGCGAGCAGGGCCCGTTCGTGCTCGGTGCGGTCCAGGCCGGCGGCCCGGATCAGCGCCCGGGCATCCTCGGCGACGCCGGCGTACGGGGCCATGCCGGCCGCGGAGCGCTCGGTGCACAGCTGCCGGAAGCGCTGCCAGGCGGTCAGCGGATCGAGCCGCCGGGCGAGCTCCTTGACGTACTGGCGCAGGGACTTGACGGTGAGCGCGCCGGCCAGGGCGAACTCCAGGAAGACGGCGCGCAGCCGTTCCTCGTCCACGGCCAGGTTGTGGGTGCGCTCGGCTTCGCGCGCCTTGCCGAACCAGGCGGCGGCGTACGTCCGGTTGTCGTGGGCGAGGAAGATCCGGCCGACCTCCTCGCAGAAGGTGGGCAGGAAGTGCGGCACGGCGCGGCCGAGCCGGGTGGCGAGCGCGTCGAAGCCGTCCTTGGCGGCGCCGGGCTTGGACCGGGCCTGGCGGGCCAGCCGCTCCAGGTCCTTGACCAGGGCGAGCGCGTGGTGCCCGTTGGCCGGGTCGTGGACGAGCGCCCAGGCCGGGAAGCCCAGCGCCTCCTGGCGGACCTGGCCGACCTCGGCGGGCTCGCCCTCGGGGGCGAGGCCGAGGAACTCCAGGGCGAGGTCCTCCGCCTGGCCGAGCGTGCCGGGGACCAGACGGACGATCCGGCGGCCGTCCAGGGCGGGGTGGGCGTAGCCGCGGGCGGTCAGCACGTCGGCGGCGCTGTCGGGGCGGCCGGCGCCGGGCAGCGTGCCGTGCGGGAGGACGGCGCCGGCGTCGAGCAGCGCCTCGGGCGTCGCGGCGCCCTGGTTCGGGACGGTGGTGGTCATGCGGCTTCCTCCCCTTCGATCGTGCGGCCCGCGTACAGGGCGGCGGCCATCCTCATGCCCTCGGACCAGGCGACCGGTCCGACCTCGGCCAGCGGCAGGGCGCGGCCGTCGGGGCCGGCCCAGCTGAGGGCGCCCGTCTCGCAGGCGTCGTACTCGTAGTAGTCGCCGATCCAGACCCGGGCCTCGACGGTTCGGCCGCCCTCGGTGATCGGCTGCACCGCTGAGCCGCCGCGGACCCGGCAGCCGAGCCGGGTGCAGCGCCCGACCAGCTCGCGCAGTTCGCGGTAGCGGCCACCCGCGTAGGTGGTGACCTCGGTGCCGGCCGACGGCTCCCCGGGCCGGTGCCAGACCTCCCGGTAGAGCTGCTGGACGCGCTGGGAGACTCCGAGTTCGACGGCGAACTCCCGCAGGTCGTCGAGGTCCGGCAGCAGCACCGGGTGGGGTATCAGGACCTCGGCGTCGGTGAGGCGGACGGTGTCCCCGTCGAGGTCGACCAGTCCGAGGCCGCGCTCGGCGTCCGCGTCGCGAAGGAAACCGGCGACGGCGCCGTCCGGGCCGGTGACCACGACGTCCCGCAGGACGGCCTGCCAGGCCTCGTCGGGCCAGACGGCCGCGAGCACGGCGGCGGGCACCGGCAGCGAGCGCACCATCCACCGCTCGACGTCCTCCTGGCAGCGCCGCTCGTGTGCGGCCAGCCACTCGGAGAGCTGCTTGAGCCGGGTGACCACCGGGTCGTCACCGAGCTTCGAGGGCAGCGACTTGAGCGCGCGCCCCGCAGCGTTGCGGCACACCACCCTGCCCTCCTCGTCGAGCGTGACGCGGTACCCTCCCGCGTCCGTCTCCACCCATGCCACGGCCGTACTCCTCCCAGCGGGAACGACGTTCTGATCGCCTGCTGACCAGCGATGCGAGGAACGTAGCGAGGGGTACTGACAACGCGACGGGCGGAGGGAGGCCCGCGGTGGCCAGGGGGTTTCAAACCACTCGAACGAGTGAGCGATGACGTGGACAACGGCTCGGGCGGCCGCCTCCTACGGTGAGGCGGCCGCCCGGACCCCTCCCGGCGGCGCGGGAGTCAGACGGTGGCAGACGGTGCCCCCTCGGAGACGTAGATCCAGTCGAAGCCGTCGTACCCGGGCCCGTCCAGGTGTTCGGCCCGGTGCAGGCCGGCCCGCAGGGCGACGCGCTGGGAGGGCAGGTTCTCGGGACGGATGCGGGCGATCAGCGGCAGCCCGGGTACGTGCGCGGCGGACCAGGAGACGACGGCGGTCGCCGCTTCACCGGCGAAGCCCCGGCCCCAGGCCGCTGGGGCGAAGCGGTAGAAGAGGTTGAGGACCGGTCGCCCGGCCAGCTCCATCGGTTTGACGCCGCAGAAGCCCAGCACGGGCTCGGCGCCCAACGAACGGACCGTCCAGTAGCCGAAGCCGCGGGCCTGCCACTGGGCGTCCCAGAGGCCGTACCGTTCCTCGGCCTCCGATCGCACACTCAGAGCGTCCGAGGGGTTGTGGCGGCAGGCGGCCGGGTCCCGGTGGATGGCGAGGAGGGCGTCGATGTCGCCCTCGGTGGGGCGGCGCAGGGACAGTCGGCGGGTGGTCAGTTCCTCGTGTCGGCTCATCCGGTGATCGTACGAGCGACGTCAGTGCGAAGACGGCGCCGCCGGGGGCGGGGTGAGCCCGGCGCAGCCGCGCAGGCCGTCGCGGCGCTTGAGGGCGGCCTCGGCGGCGGCGCCGGTGACCGGCTGGGGGATGCCCTTGTCGTCGATGGTGGCCGGGGCGAAGGCCTCGCCGGTGACCTTGCCGTCGGCGGCGAGGGTGAGGGTGGTGACGCCGGTCTCGTTGGAGAAGGCGTAGTCGGAGGTGCCGTACCAGAGGAAGTTGCCGAATCCGTACCCCACGTAGGTGTTGCCGAGCATGCCCGAGCCGACCATGGTGTGGGCGTGGGTGCCGACCACCGCGGAGGCCCCGACGGCGGCGAGCTTCTTGGCGATGGCGGTCTGCGCACCGGTCGGGCAGGCCTTGCCCTCCTCGCCCCAGTGCAGGTAGACGAGCACCACCGGGGCCTGCTGCTTGGCCGCCTGCACCGCCGAGACCAGTGCGGGGACGTCCAGCGCCGAGGCGATGCCGGGCTTGTTGGCGCCTGCCCGCCACTTCTGGTTGGTGATGTCCTCGACCTGGCTCGCGGCGACCACCGCGACCTTCACCCCGCGCACGGTCGTCACGTACGGCGCGTACGCCTCCTTGGCGTTGTGCCCGACGCCGAGCACCGGGATGGGTGAGGAGTCCTTGGCGGCCAGGGTGTCGGCGAGGCCGTCGGCGCCGAAGTCGACGGCGTGGTTGTTGGCCATCGAGACGACGTCGACGCCGGAGTCCTTGAGGACGGACAGCGCCTTGGGCGTGGTGCGGAAGGTGTACGTCTTCGGCTCCGGCGCGCCGCGCCCGGTGATCGCGGTCTCCAGGTTGAGCACGGACAGGTCGGCGTCGGCGAGGGTGCGGGATATCGGGCCGAGCGCCGTCTCGGGCGGCTGGACGGACAGCCGGGGCTGGGTACGGCCCTCGAAGTGGACGTCCCCGGCGAAGGCGACGGTGATGGTGCCGTCCGGGCGGGGCGCACCGCCCTTGGTGGGGGCCGGAGCGGCGGTACCGGAGGGTGCGGCGGAGGAGGCGGGCGCCGCGGCGGGCGGGGCGCTCTTCGCCGGGGCGGGCACCGGGTCGTCCGGCCCGCAGGCGGCGACGGCGGTCAACCCGACGAACACGGCGACGGCGGCCGCGGCACGGCGCATGAGTGGTTCCCCCCGGAGGTCGATGCAAGAGCGGTCAGCCTACGCCACCGAATCGGCACCACTTGAGCCCGCACCCGCAACATTCCGGACACAAAAGGACACGGCGGCCGTTCCGGAGCGCCGTTCGACGGCAGCCGTCCCGCTACTGCCGTCCCGCCGCCCTCGTTCCACAGCCACCGTCCCGCCGCCCTTCCACAACCGCCCTTCCACAGCCGCCGATCCACAGCCGCCGATCCACAGCCGCCGCGGCGTCGACCAGGCGCCACCGGGCCCGTCCGTCCCAATCCCCCGCCCCCACCCGGCCACCGTGTCCCTGGCGCCCCGGCCGGGCGGCGCGCAGCGTGGAGGGGAGGCGGCAGGCTACGCGGTCACGCCTGGGCGCCGGAGGAGGAACGTGATGGCCACCAACCAACCCGCCCCCGGCCTGAAACGCCGGATCGTGGTCGGGATCGACGGATCGGAGCCGTCGAAGGCGGCGCTGCGCTGGGCGGTCGGCCAGGCGGTCCTCACCGGGGCCACCGTGCACGCGGTGGCGGCCTGGGAGTACCCCTCGCTGTACGGCTGGTTCGCGCCGATGGTGGACGAGGGCTTCGAGCGGGCCGCCCACCGCACGCTGACCGCCGAGGTCGACCAGGTCATCGGGCCGGAGCGCCCGGTGGAGATCCGGGAGAGCCTGGTGCTCGGACACGCCGCCGACGTGCTGCTGGAGGCGGCCGAGGACGCGGACCTGCTGGTGCTGGGCAGCCGGGGCCGGGGCACCTTCGCCCGGGCGCTGCTCGGCTCGGTGTCCACCCGCTGCGCGGTGCACGGGGCCTGCCCGGTGGTGATCGTCCGGTGCGACGGTACGGCCGTCGCCCCGCCGCCCCCGGCGGCCACGGCCGGGGAGCAGGCACCGCAGGCCGTCCGCACCAAGGACTGGCAGCTCAGCCTGCACGTGGTCGAGGACCAGGACACCACCCGGGTGCACGCCGTGCTGGACGCCGACGGCAAGGTCCTGCACAGCGACGCGCTGGCCCGCCGCAACCCCCGCGACACCCCGGTCCCGGCCGTCGGCGACGACTTCGCGGTCGGCCGCGCCCTGGTCGGCCTCGGCCACCAGCTGCTGCGCGCCGGCGTCCACAGCGCCACCGGCCCGGCGGAGGAGTGAGCAGCGGGGGTGAGCGCGAGGAGTGAGCGCCGGCCGTGCGCGGTAGGAGATGCTGAACCGCGACGCCCCGCACCCTTCGCCCGCACCCTTCGCCCCCTCGCCGGAGCCCACCCACCGATGAACACGCCTGACCCCGACGCCGCCCCCGTCCCCACCAGCGCCCCGGTAGCCCCGGCGGCCCCGGCAACCCCGGGAGTGGGCCCCGACGCTCCCGATGCCTCCACCGCCCCCGACGCCCCCGACTTCAGCCCCGCCGAGCGCGCCCGCGGCCGTGCGCTGCGCCGCGCCCAGCTGCCGTGGGCCCTCGGCGGCCGGCTGGCGGGCCTGGCCCTGACCCTGGTGCTCGGCCTCACCCCGGCCGGGGCCGCACTGGTGACGGCGACCGGCCGCTGGTTCGGCGGCACCCGGACGGCCGAGGTGCTGGCCGGCGGCGCGGCCCTGGTGCTGCTGGGCCAGGTGCTGCAGCTGCCCTTCGGCGCCGGGGTGCGCACCGTCCGGGCCCGGTACGGGCTGGTGACCCAGGGCTGGGCGGGCTGGGTGATGGACGCCGTGCGGTCGCTCGCGCTGACCCTGTTGTTCGTCCTCCCGCTGGTGCTCGGCCTGTTCGCCTTCACCGCCTGGTCCCCGCGCCACTGGTGGGTCCCGGCGGCGGGTGCGGCGGCGCTGCTGACGGCCGCGCTGTCCTTCCTCCACCCGCTACTGATCGAGCCGGTGTTCAACCGCTTCTCACCGATGCCCGCGGGTGAGCTGCGCACCGCCCTGCTGGCCCTGGCCGAGCGGGACGGTGTCCGGGTCCGGGACGTGCTGGTGGCGGACGCCTCGAGGCGGACCACCGCGCTGAACGCGTACGTCTCCGGGCTGGGCGCGACCCGCCGGATCGTCGCGTACGACACGTTGCTGTCGGCGGCCGAACCGCGCGAGGTGGAGCTGGTGGTGGCGCACGAACTGGGGCACGTCAAGCACCGGGACGTGGCTGTCGGAACGGCGCTCGGGGCGGTGGGTGCCGCCGTGGCGGTGGCGGTGCTGGGCCTGCTGGCCGACTGGCACCCACTGCTGTCGGCCGCCGGGGCGAACGACGCGGCTGACCCCCGGGCGCTGCCGCTGCTGGCCGCGCTCGCGGCGCTGATCGGCGCCCTGTCGGGCCCGGTGCAGTGCGCGGTGAGCCGCCGGATCGAGGCCAGGGCCGACCTGCACGCCCTCGAACTGACCGGGGACCCCGAGCAGTTCACGGCGATGCAGCGCAGACTGGCCGTGGTGAACGTCTCGGATGTCGACCCGCCGCGGGTGCTTGAGCTACTGTTCGCCACTCACCCGAGTACGACCCGCCGGATCGAGGCGGCCCGCGCCTGGCAGGCCGAACGGGAACGAGCGGCGAGCACCTCGGCCGGTGGGCCGGTGGCGGAGCCGCGCACCACTCCGGGCAAATCCGTTGTATAGTGCAACAAATTTCGGTGCAGCAAGCAGCCCCAAGGAGGTAGGAACGCCGTGCCCGGCCGCCAGTCGTCCATCGACACCATCCAGCGCGAGCTGACCGCCTTCGCCCGCCGTGCCCGGCACAAGGCCTCCCAGCTGCACCCCGACCTCTCCCTGGTCACGTACAGCATCCTCGACCTGATCACCGAGCGCGGCGGCTGCCGGGCCGCCGACGTGGCCGCGCACTTCATGCTCGACAAGTCGACCGTCAGCCGCCAGGTCACCGCACTGGAGCGGCTCGGCCTGCTGCGCCGCGAGGCCGACCCGGACGATCAGCGCGGCCAGATCCTGCGCGCCACCGAGGCCGGGCTCACCCTGCTGCGGGACGCCAACGAACAGCGCCGGCTGGCCTTCACCACCCGCTTCACCGACTGGTCCGACGAGGACGTCGCCCGGTTCGCGGCGTACCTCGCCCGCTACGGCGAGGAGGGCTGACCCCCAGGTCCGGGCCACGGGTCCGGGCCACGGGTCCGGGCCGCCGGCTCCCGGCCGCCGGCTCCCGGCCGTCCGGACCGCCTCCGGGTGCGTCCCACCATCCCCACGGTGTACAGAGGAGAGGTGCCCTTCCGGCAGCGTCCCCATGAGCCGCGTCCGCGCGCCCGCCCCCGCTCCTGGCGGCCCGACCCCCGCGCGATGACGGCGCTGCCGCTCGCACTGATCGTGCTGATCACCGTCGTCGACATCCTGTCGCCGCCGGAAGTCCACCTGGGCCCCCTGCTGATCGTCGCCCCCGCCCTCACCGCCTCCTTCGCCGGGCCCAGGGCCACCGGCGGCGTCGCCCTGCTCGCCCTCGCCGCGCTCACCGTCATCGGCGGCGTCCGGGACGACCTGACCAGCGTCAACATCGAGACCCAGCTCAGCGCGCAAGTGATCGTGTCGGTGCTGATCGTCGGCCTGCGGGTGCTGCGCGAGCGGCACGAACGCGAACTGGCCCGGGTGCGCTCGGTCTCCGAGGCCGCCCAGCGGGTGCTGCTGCGCCCGCTGCCGGAGCGGATCGGGCCGCTGGCCCTGTCCTCCGTCTACCTGGCCGCCGAGGCCGAGGCGCAGGTCGGCGGCGACCTGTACGCGGCCGCCCGGACCACCAGCGGCACCCGACTGCTGGTCGGTGACGTCCGGGGCAAGGGGCTGTCCTCGCTCGGCGACGCGGCCCTGCTGCTCGGCGCCTTCCGCGCCGCCGCCCACCTGCACACCGACCTCCCGAGCCTGGCCGCGTACCTGGACGGCAGCGTCAGCTGGGACCTCGCCCAGCTGGCCGAGGGCCGCCGCACCGAAACCGGACGCCCCGAGATCCGGAACTCCGACGCCCCACGCGCCGAACCGTCCCGACGCCTGCCACCGCCCGAGAGCGCACCGGACGAGGGCGGCGAGTCCTTCATCACCGCCGTCCTGCTCGACATCCCCGACCACGGCGAGTCCGTCCACCTGATCGACTGCGGTCACCCGCCCCCGCTGCTGCTGCGCCCCGAGGGCATCGCCACCCTCGTCACCAAGTACCCCGCGCCGCCCCTCGGCCTCGGCGAACTCGCCCCGGCCACCTACGAGGTGCAGACCTTCCCGTTCCGCCCCGGCGACCGGCTGCTGATCTACACCGACGGCGTGATCGAGGCCCGGGACACCCAGCGACGCTTCTACCCGCTCACCGAACGGGTCTCCGCCTGGCAGACGGAGCGCCCCGCCGCCCTCCTGCACCACCTGCGCCGCGACCTGCTCGCCCACGTCGGCCACCGGCTGGACGACGACGCGGCGATGGTGGTGGTCGAACGGCTCCCGTAGGCCCGACGCTCGGAGCGCTGGGCCACAACCTGCGCCTCGGCGCCCACTCCTTCGACCCGCAGCTCGACGCACCGGCCGAGGGCTCCGGCACCTTCATCGGCGACCGCTTCGGCAACACCATCGGCGGCACGACGGGCGACACCACCTCGGTTCCCCCCTACGACGACGGCACCAAGCCGTCCCACCCGCAACAGCGGCAGGTCACGGTGGTGACGGTCCCGCTGCACCGGTCCGGACCGCACCGACTCCCGGCCCCGGTGTCCGCCGCTCCGGGGGCCGGCCCGACCCGGCCCTCGCCGCTCGCCTACGGCTGGAACACGTAGGGGGTGGTGGTGCTCAGCCGCGCGAAGCCGAGCCGCTCCAGAATGGGGCGGCTCTGGTCGCTCGCGTCGACCTGGAGGTACTCGTAGCCGAGTCCGGCGGCGAGGCGGGCGCGGTGGGCGACCAGTGCGCGGTAGACGCCCCGGCCGCGCCAGGCGGGAACGGTGCCGCCGCCCCACAGGCCGACGAACCCGGTGCCCGGGACGAGCTCCATCCGGGCGGCGCTCACCGGTCGGTCCCCGGCCATCGCGACGACCAGGCTGATCGTGTCCGGGCTGTGCCGCAGCTGGTCGAGGATCCGCTCGCGCAGGCCGGGGCTGTCGGTCCCGAAGGCCTGCTCGTGGACCGCGACCATGAGGTCCACCCCGGCCGGGTCGGTCACCGGCTCCAGCCGGACGCCCTCGGGCAGCACCGGGTCGGCGGGAAGGTCCTCGATCCGGGCGATCATCAGCGCCTCGTCCGGCTCGGCGGTGAAGCCGGCCGCCAGCAGCCGCCGGCCGAGGTCGGCGGGGCGGTCATGGGCGTACGTCTTCCACTCGAACTCGAGCCCCAGTCCGGTGAAGTAGTCCACCTGCGCGGCGATGGCGGCGTCCGCCCCGGCCTCGTCCAGACCCGACCAGACGACGCCGTTCCAGGCGTGCTCCCCGCCCACCTGGCGCACCACCGCGCCGTCGCGCTCGACGCGGACGGCGGGGCCGTCCGGCTGCGCGTCGCGCCGGATCCGCTGGTCGAACAGGGCGAGTACGTGATCACGGTCCATCCGACCACCTCAGCACGCCACAGCGGTGCGCGCCAGCGGTTTTCCGCCGCCCCGGCTCACGTCCTGGGAGTACGGATCACCTCGCTCGGCGCCTCCGCGCCCATGATGGCGTCCAGGATCGCCCGGGCCGCCGCGAGTTCGTCCATCTGACGGGTGATCCGGTCCCGCTCCCGGGCCAGGCCGTCGAGCAGTTCCGGGCAGGTCGGGCCGGCGCGGCGCTGCCCGGGCAGCGGCAGGCCCGGGAGGATCTCGGCGATAGCACTGCTGTTGAGACCGGCCGCGAGCAGGGTGCGGATGCCGTGGACGGTGTCCACGTCCCGGTCGCCGTAGTCGCGGTAGCCACTGGGACGTCGTTCGGGGGTGAGCAGGCCCTGCTCCTCGTAGTAACGCAGGGCGCGCGGGGTGACCCCGGTCCGCCGGGCGAGCTCTCCGATCCGCATCGCGGCACCTCCCATCGACCGGCCGACGGGCTCCGAGCTTGACTCTGCCGTCGGCGTGAAGGTCTAGCGTAGCCGCCATGCCGAACCGACCGCCTACCTCAAACCCACTTCCCCGTAACGAAGTTGCCGTTCTCGGACTGGGCCCGATGGGCCGGGCGATGGCCGCGGCGCTGCTGGCCGCCGGCCATCGCGTCACCGTCTGGAACCGCACGCCCGGTCGGGACACCGAACTGCTCGCGCTGGGTGCCCGGGCCGCCGGGAGCGCCGCCGAGGCCGTGGCGGGCGCGAATGCCGGCGCCCCGCTCGCACTGCTCTGCGTCCGTGACCAGGCGGCCGCCCGGTCGGTACTGGACGCCGCCGGGGAGTCGCTGCGCGGCCGGACCGTCGTCAACACCACCTCGATCACCCCCGAGGACGCCCGGGCCGACGCCGCCGACGCCGGGGCCCGGGGCTTCCGACTCCTCGACGCCGCGATCCTCACCCCCACCCCGACCATCGGCCACCCGCAGGGCACCGTCCTGCTCAGCGGCGACGCCGGGGCCTTCGCCGCGCACGAGCCGACGCTGCGCGCCCTCGGCACCGTACGCCACGTCGGCGCCGATCCGGGGCGGGCGGCGGCCTACGACGCGGCCCTGCTGGACCTGTTCTGGACCACCGTGCACGGCTGGGTCCACGCCCTCGCCCTGGCCCGCGCCGAAGGCATCAGCGGGGCCGAACTCGTCCCGTACGCGCAGGGATTGCCGAAGCTGCTGCCGCCGCTCATCGAGGACTTCGCCCGGCGGGCGGACGAACGCCGCCACCCCGGCGACCGCAGCAGCGTGGGCTCCGCCGAGGCCGGGCTGGTCCACGTCGCCCACACCGCCCGGGCACGTGGCCTGGACACCGCCGTCCTGGACGCCGCCCTCGCCGTCACCCGGCGCGCGGTCGAGGCCGGACACGGGGCGGACGGGGTGTCAGCACTGGTCGAGCTGTTCGCCCGACAGGTGAGTCCCACTGCGCCAGGTGCCCGCCGTCGACCGGCGGGACGGTCCCGGTGACGGTCGGGGCGGCCGGCCGGCACCGGCCACGGGCCCGGGGTTTCACACCGTGAGCACGATCTTTCCGCGCAGGTGCCCCTGCTCGCTGATCCGCTGCGCCTCGGCCGCCTCCGCCAGCGGGAGCACCCGGTGCAGCGGCAGCCGCAGGGTGCCCGCCTCGTGCAGGGCGAGCGCGGCCGCCAAGGCGCGCCGGTGGTAGACCTCGCCGTTCTCGGCGCCTCCGCTGAAGCGGACGCCGTACTGCTGCGCGCCCGGGATGTCGGCGATCGTCAGCACCCGCTCCGCGCTGCCCGTCAGCTCGATCGACAGCGGCAGCACCCCGCCCTTCCCGGCGGCGTCCAGCGCCCGGTCCACCCCGCCCGGCGCGGCCGCCCGCACCCGCTCGGCCAGGCCGTCCCCGTACGTCACCGGGATCGCGCCGAGTTCGCGCAGGTGGTCGTGGTTGGCCTCGCTCGCGGTGCCGACCACGGTGATGCCGCGGGCCCGGGCGAACTGCAGCAGTACGGTCCCGACGCCGCCGGCCGCGCCGTGCAGCAGCAGGGTCTCCCCCGGCCGGACGCCGAGGACGGCCAGCGCCCGCTCGCCGGTTTCGGCCGCCAGCGGGATCGCCGCGGCCTCCTCCCAGCTCAGCGTGGCGGGCTTGTGCGCCAGCTGGTCCGCGTCCAGCAGTGCGTGCTCGGCGTAGCCGCCTCCCATCAGGACGCCGAACACCTCGTCGCCGGGCGCGAAGCCGGTCACCTCCGCGCCGACCGTCTCCACCACCCCGGAGAGCTCGTAGCCGGGCACGGCGGGGAAGGTGACCGGGAAGAACCCGGCCAGTTCGCCGCTGCGCAGCTTGTGGTCCAGCGGGTTGACGCCCACCGCGCGGACCGCGACCCGCACCTGGCCGGGGCCCGGGGCGGGCAGCTCGATCTCGATCGGTTGCAGCACGTCCGCGCCGCCGAACCGGGGGAAGGCGATCGCCTTGGTCATGGGAGTCCCTTCGTCCTTGTCCCGTCCGGGAGTTGCCGGGAATCTCCGGAGCGTCAGGAGTTCCGGCCGGGAACCACCGGGGGTCCGTTGTGTTCCGACGGATCCATCCTGCTGCGCCGGGCACACTCCTCCGGCCGGCCGTTCGGACAGTTCGGCCCGGCCGAAGGGAGGGGTGGTCGGTGGTCGCCCACGCCCTAGGGTGGAGGGCATGGACGAGACCTGGCAGGAGCAGTGGGGCCGACCCGAGGACGCGCTGGCGCGGGCCGTCGAGGTGTTGCGCTCCCCCCGGCCCGAGGTGCTGCCCCGGCTGTCGGAGGTGATCGGCGCGCTCGTCCCGCACACGGCGCTCGCCCACCTCAGCGGCATCTGCACCTACTCCCCTACCCACATCCACGGTCCGCGCGGGCTGGCCGAGGGCATCAGCGGCCTGGAGCTGTCCCGGCTGGCCGACCGCGCCGCCGCGACGACGGCGACCGGCCGCCCCTGGCAGGGCGAGGCCGAACTCGCGGGCCGCACCCGGCCGGTGGTGGCGGTCGCGGCCGCACCGGGCGACGGCAAGGGAACGGTCCTGGTGCTGGTCCGGTCGTCCGCCGAGCCGGTCGCCCCCGGCGCGCTGGCCGTCCTCCAGCAGCTGTGCGAGCTGGTGGTCGCCCACACCGACCACCGCGCCACCGACGCCTCGCCCACCCACGCGGCGGTCTCCCGCGCCGCCGCGAACACCCGCGCCCGGGCCATCGCCGAGTTCACCGGCACCCACAGCGCGGCGCTCAGCGCCGTGCTCGCCCCGCTGCGCTCGGCCGACCTGGACGACGCCGCCGCGCGGCGCGCCGCCACCGAGCTCGCCGTCAGCGCCCTGCTCGACCTGCGCCGCGCCGCCGACCTCGACCGCGCCCTCAGCGAGGAGCCGGCCGACGCGGCCTTCGCCCGGCTCGGCCGCGAACTGCGCCCGCTGATGCGGCACACCCGGGTCCGGCTCGACCTCGCGCCCCCGGCGGACGCCACCCGGTCCGTCCCCGCGGACACCGCCCACACCGCCCGGGACGCCGTCCGGGTCGCCGTCATGCTGATGCTGGAACAGGAGAAACCCAGCAGGCTGCACCTGAGTTGGCAGTTCACGGCCGACGGTGAGCTGCGCGCCGTGGTGCGTGATGACGGCCTCGGCCTGCTCGCCGCCGACGCCCTCACCGTCCACCGCACCGCCGAGCGGATCGCCGCCCTGGGCGGCCGCTACGTCGTCGAGTCCGTCCCCGGATGGGGGACGACCGTGACCGTCGACCTGCCGCTCGGCCTGCCCTCACCCGCCGCCACCGACCCCCTCGACGGGCTCCAGCCCCGCGAACTGGAGGTGCTCGACCAGTTGGCACAGGGCGGCCGCAACCGGGACATCGCCGCGGCGCTGCACATCAGCGAGTCCACGGTGAAGTTCCACGTCGCCAACATCCTGGCCAAGCTGGGCGTCAGCTCGCGCGGCCAGGCGGCCGCCCTCGCCCACCGCGCCGGGATGCCCGGCGCCGCGCGGCTGCACGTGGCATCCTGAACCGGTTCCGCCCCTCCCCGCCCCTCGGCCCCAGGAGTTCCGATGCCCCCGCCCACCGCGCCGCGGACCGTCCTCGCGGTGCTGCGGGAGATCGGCTACAGCATCGACAGCCTGGAGGGCGGTGTCACCGCCACCCACCGGCTGGTCACCGACCCGGCCCTCGACGGCGTCACCGGCCGCTACTACGACCGGACGCGCGAAGCCCGGGCCGACCACCAGGCCTACGACCTTCGGGCCCGGGCGGAGCTGTGGGAACGCAGCCTGAAGCTCGTCGACCACGCCGACATCTGAGAGCCGACATGACCGACCGTCCACTCCCGACCACCTGGGACCCGACCGCCCCGGGCGTGCTCCGACTGCCCTCCGGGCGGCTGCTGCGCGGCCGCGGCGTACGCGACCCGCTCCCGCCCGGTCCGTCGCCCGACTTCGGCGTCTACCTGTTGGACCGCGAGCCCCAACCACTGCCCTGGGAGAGCCGCTGGGTCCGTTGGCCCGACTTCCGACTGCCCGCGGACCGCGCGGACGCGGCCGACGCCTTCCGCCAGGCCTGGGAGCGGTGCACCGCCGAACGCGTCGAACTCGCCTGCGCGGGCGGCCGCGGCCGCACCGGCACGGCACTCGCCTGCATCGCGGTGCTCGACGGCGTCCCACCGGACGAGGCGGTCGCGTACGTCCGGGCGCACTACAGCCGGCACGCGGTGGAGACGCCCTGGCAACGGAAGTTCGTGGAGCGGCGGGCCTAGGCGGCACGGGTGGGGATCCGGCTCCGGGTGGGGCCGTGGCCGCCGCGCTGGAGGAGTACGCCCGCCGGGCCGAGCGGCGAGCCGCCGCCCGGCCACCGTTCACTCCTCCGAGTCCTCCGCGAGGACCAGCGCGGCTCCCTTCTCCTCCGGTCGCCAGCCGGCGGCGAGGGCCGCCCGGATCAGGTCGGCGATCAGGGCGGGCTTGACCGGCTCCAACTGGAAGACCTCGCCGATGCGTTCGGGCGGGGCCGTCAGCAGGACCCCGTAGTGCAGCCACGGGTCGTCGAAGCGCCGGGTGGCGACGAGTGGCCGGTACGGGCCGCCGGGGCCGTCGAGCCAGACGCGGACGTCCACGTGGGCGCTGTCGTGGAGGCGGACCACCCAGCGGTAGTCGCGGTCGTCGACGTGGATGCGGCGCGGTGTCCTCGATCTCACCCGGCGACGATACGCCCGCTCCTCAGCCCGTGGTGGGCAGCGCCCGTTCCCTCCGGGCGCGTTCGAACTGCCGGGTCGTCCCGGGGTGGACGACGTGGTGCCGGAACGGCGCGATGAAGCCCGTGTAGAGGCGCCCGAGCCGTCCGTCGCACTCGACCAGGACGGCCATCCGCAGTTCGTGGCGGCCGCCGGGCAGGGGACTGCGGGCCGCCGCGGACCGGCCTCACAGGTCCCAGGGCTGCCCGGCGGCCCAGTCCTCCAGCGTGCGCCATTCGACGGTCGGGTGCTCGGCGTGCAGGGCGGCGGTGTCGATGTCGAGGCCGACTTCCTGGAAGTAGCGGAACATGGCGGCGAGGTCCTCGGAGTAGGCCTCCACGACGGAGAGCGGCACCTCCTGGCAGTGGACCGGCCGGCCACTGGCCGCGGTGATGGCTGCGGCGATCTGTTCGCCGGTGCACCACTGCGAGGCGATGTCGATGCGCTTGCCCGCGTAGGCGTCCGGGTGGACGAGGACGTGGGCGGCGAAGTCGCCGATCGTTTCGGCGGCGATCACCGGGAGGGGGGCGCCGGGCGGCATGGGGAGGTGGAAGACGCCCTCGCGCAGGGACTTCAGGGTCCAGTCGTTGGCGTAGTTGTCCAGGAAGGCGGCCGGGCCGATGACGGTCCAGGTCAGGTCGAGGCCGGCCAGGTGCTGTTCGATGCGCTGTTTGGAGTCGAAGTGCGGGATGCCGGTGGAGCGGTCCGCGTTGGCGGCGGACGTGAACACCACGTGCCGTGCGCCGGTTGCGGCCGCCGCTTCGAGCAGGGCGATGCCCTGACGGAACTCGGTGTCGAGGTCCGTTCCAAACGGGGTGGACATCGCGAACAGGGCGCCGGCACCGTCGAGGGCGGCGGTGAGCGAGTCCGGGTCGTCGAAGTCGGCACGCACCAACTCGGCGCCGAGGGTGGCCAGTTCGCGGGCGGCCGGGGAACCGGTCTCACGCGTGAGGGCGCGGACCGGTCGCCCGGCCCGGAGCAGGGCCCGGGCGGTGGCGCCGCCCTGGGCGCCGGTGGCACCGGTGACGGCGACGGGAAGCCGTGAATTCATCTGTGTCATGCAGTTAATGTAGGAGCGCATCTCTGTGTGACGCAACTTATTTCCGGGGAGCCGGTTACCCTGGCCCCATGACGCCCACCCGCGACGAACTGATGGCCCGGCTCTGGCCGGTCTCGCGCCGCTACCTGGCCTCCTACGTGCTGTTCAACCAGGCCGTCGCCGACCACCTCGGCATGCACCCCACCGACGTCCAGTGCCTCAACCTGCTCACCCTGGAGGACGGCCCGGTCACCACCGGCCGGATCGCCGAGCTGACCGGGCTCACCAGCGGCTCGGCGACCCGGCTGGTCGACCGGCTGGAGAAGGCGGGCCTGGTGACCCGGCAGCGGGACGGGGCGGATCGCCGCCGGGTCCTGGTCGCCGTCCTCCCCGAGGCGCTGACGCGCTTCGGGGAGGTGTGGCGCAGCCTCGGCGGCGACTGGGCGGCGATCTTCGCCGAGGACAGCGAGGACGAACTCGCTTTCCTGCTGCGGCACATGACCCGCACGGTCGAACTCAGCAACCGGCAGATCGCCCGACTGGCCGACAACGACCCCGGGGGCGCCAACGACCTCCGGAGCGAGGACGGGAACGGCCTGACCGAGGACAGGCCTTAGGTCTTCCGCAGATCCGGCGCCGGCACCCCGATCAGCAGCCGCCGCACCGCGTCCCAGGCCACCCGCAGTGCGGCCGCGCAGGCCCGGGTGTCGGAGTCGAGCAGCCGCAGCCAGGCGCCGCTGTCCTGCGGCAGCACGCTGACCCCGTACAGCAGCCCGCGCTCCGCCAGCGCCTCGTGCAGCACGTCGGCGATCCGCGCCGCCGGGGCGAGCGGGCTGAGCACGTACAGGCTGGACATCACGTCGTGCCCGCCGAGTACGGCCGGACCGGCCACGCCGCCGCCGGGGGGCTCCAGCCGTACGGTGTCCAGGGCGACCAGCTCCCCTCCCGGGCGCCGCACTTCGAGGTCGGAGGCGAACACCTGGTAGGCGTTGCGCTCGCCCCGGGCGAGCCGCCCGGCCAGGACGGTCTCGCCGGTCAGGACGGTCGCCCCGGCGTCGACGGTCAGTACGGTGCGCTGGTAGAAGCGAGAGTCGACGAAGGGGATCACGGGCTCGGGCAGGTACTCCACGTAGGCGCCCGGCCCCGCCTCCAGGTTGACCAGTTGGGTCGCGTAGTCGTGCTCCATCCGGTAGACCTTGGTGGCCGCCTGGGTGGTCAGGTGGACGGCCGTGTCGGCGCCGCAGCGGATGTCGGTGCGCAGCCGGTCGGCCTGGAGGATGCCGCCGCCGGTGGACATCAGGAGGGTGACGGCGAGGTCGGGGCGGGCCGGGTCGAAGTAGAGCGGGCGCATGATCTGCAGCGGCGACTTCTGGTAGTGGCCGGTGAGCTCGGTGCGCGCGCCGATCCGCTCGAAGGCCAGTTCCAGCAGCCCGACCTTGCCGGGGCGCCCGACCGCGAGGGTGTCGGGCGTCCCGGCGTACCGGCGGACCTGGTACGGCACGCGGGCCGGCTCGTAGTGCCGGGGGTCGAGCCGGGGCGGGTCGGCGACCGGTGAAGCCGTCACGCCGGAACCTTCCGGAAGGTCTCCAGGAAGGTGGCGATGTCCTCCAGCCCCTCCCCCGTCAGGCAGTTGGTGAGCACCACCGGCCCGCCCTCGCGCACCCGCCGGGCGTCGGACTCCATGATGCCGAGGTCGGCGCGGACGTACTGGGCGATGTCGATCTTGTTGATGACCAGCAGCTCCGACTCGGTGATGCCCGGACCGCGCTTGCGGGGCATCTTCTCGCCCTCGGCCGTGTCGAGGACGAACAGGAAGAGGTCGACCAGCACCGGGCTGAAGGTCAGGGTGAGGTTGTCGCCGCCGGACTCGAACAGCAGTGTGTCGACGTCGGGGAAGCGCTCCAGCATCTCGGCCCCGGCGGCGAGGTTCATGGTCGGGTCGTCCCGTACGGCGGTGTGCGGGCAGGCGCCGGTCTCCACGCCGACCACGCGCTCGGGGTCGAGCACCCCGGCGAGGGTGCGGCGGACGTGCTGGGCGTCCTCCTGGGTGTAGATGTCGTTGGTGATGACCGCCGGGCGGTGGCCGCGCGCGAGCAGCACCGGCACCAGCGCCTCGATCAGCGCCGTCTTGCCGGAGCCGACCGGCCCGCCGATGCCCACCCGGAGCACATTGTCGGTCATGGAACTTCCTTTGTTCGTAGGGGTGTTCAGCTCGCGAACAGCCGGGCCTCGGCCCGCTCGTGCCGCCCGGACATCGCGTCCGCGACCGGCACGCAGCCGCCGAGGTCGGCCGAGTCCCGCACCAGCGCGTCCGCCACCACCTCCCGGATCACCGGGGCGGCGGCCCGCAGCACCACCTGGGCCCTGCGGTGGTCGGTCAGCCGCAGCCGCAGGGCGGCGCCGACGAAGCTGGCGCAGAAGGCGAACAGGTCGCTGGCCACGGCCTGTTCGAGCGGAACGGCGGCCGAGGCGTACGCGACCCCGGCGGCCACCGCCTGACAGCCGGGAGCGCGCCTGTCGGCGACCAGTTCCGCGTACCGTTCCAGCGGCTCGCCGCCCACCGACTCCCGGGCGATGTCCAGGAGTTGGCGCCCGGTGCGGGTGGCGGCGAGCCTCAACTCGCGGTTGAGCTTGGTGGCGTGCAGCCGCTGGTCGGTCTCGACCAGCTGCTCCCAGTCGCCCTCCGACGCGGCCCGGTGGGCCAGCGCCAGGGCGGTCGCGTCGGACGGTCCGACGCTGTGCCGCAGCAGGTCGGCGAGCAGTTCGGGCACGGTGTCGGGGGTGACGGCCCTCGCCTGGGCGTACCCCTCCAGGCCGTGCGAAAGGGTGTAGAAGCCGCTGGGAAACGCGGAGTCGGTCAGCTGGAGGCTGACCAGCAGGGCGTCCAGCCCGTCTCCCGAGGGGCTGCTCACGTGAGGTAGAACAGGTGGTTGAGCGGCAGTTCGCGGGCCGGCTCGATGGTGGCGGGCTCGCCGTCCAGGGTGACCTTGTACGTCTCCGGGTCGACCGCGATCTTCGGCAGGGCGTCGTTGCGCAGCATGTGCTGCTTGCCGACCGAGCGGCAGTGCCGCACCGGCAGCACCCGGCTGTCCAGGCCGAGTCGGGCGGGCACGCCGAGGTCGACGGCGGCCTGGGACATGAAGCTGATCCGGGTGGCCTGCTTGGCCCGCCCGAACGCTCCGTACATCGGGCGGTAGTAGACCGGCTGCGGGGTGGGCAGCGAGGCGTTCGGGTCGCCCATCAGGGCCCAGTTGATGAGGCCGCCCTTGATGACCATCTTGGGCTTGGCGCCGAAGGAGTTGATCGGCCAGAGCACGATGTCCGCCAGCTTGCCGGGCTCCAGCGAGCCGATGTGCTCGGCGGTTCCGGAGGCGACCGCCGGGTTGACGGTGAGCTTGGCGAGGTAGCGCAGCACGCGGAAGTTGTCGTTGCGCTCGCTGTCGCCGGCCAGCTTGCCGCGCTGCTCCTTGCAGTGGTGGGCGGTCTGGAAGGCGCGGGTGAAGGACTCCCCGATCCGGCCCATGGCCTGGGAGTCGGAGGAGAAGATCGAGATGACGCCCTCGTCGTGCAGCACGGTCTCGGCGGCGATGGTCTCGGCGCGCACCCGGGAGTCGGCGAAGGAGACGTCCTCGGGGATGTCGTGGCTGAGGTGGTGGCAGACCATCACCATGTCCAGCAGTTCGTCCACCGAGTTGACGGTGTAGGGCAGGGTCGGGTTGGTGGAGGACGGCAGCACGTTGGGCTCGCCGGCGATCCGCATGATGTCGGGGGCGTGGCCGCCGCCGGCGCCCTCGGTGTGGAAGGTGTGGATGGTGCGGCCGTCGATCGCGGACAGGGTGTCCTCGAAGAACCCGGACTCGTTGAGGGTGTCGGTGTGGATGGCCACCTGCACGTCGTACTCGTCGGCGACGCCGAGCGCACTGTCGATCGCGGCCGGGGTGCTGCCCCAGTCCTCGTGGACCTTGAGACCGCACACGCCCGCCTCGACCTGCTCGCGCAGGGCGCCCGGCAGCGAGCCGTTGCCCTTGCCGAGCAGGCCGACGTTGACCGGGAGGTCCTCGACCGCCTGGTACATCCGGCCGATGTTCCAGGGCCCGGGCGTACAGGTGGTGCCGTTCGTACCGTCGGAGGGGCCGGTGCCGCCACCGATCAGGGTGGTGATGCCGTTGCTCAGCGCCTCCCGCGCCTGCTGCGGGGCGATGAAGTGGATGTGGGTGTCGATGCCGCCGGCGGTGGCGATCAGGTGTTCGCCGGAGATCACCTCGGTGCCGGGCCCGATCACCAGCTTCGGGTGCACCCCGCTCTGGGTGTGCGGGTTGCCGGCCTTGCCGACGGCGGTGATGAAGCCGTCCTTGACGCCGATGTCGCCCTTGACGACGCCGAGCACCGGGTCCATCACGACGACGTTGGTGATGACCAGGTCGAGCGCGCCCTGGACGGCGGTGGCGGCCGGGTCCTGGGCCATGCCGTCGCGGATGCCCTTGCCGCCGCCGTAGACGGCCTCGTCACCGTAGTGGCCCTGGTTGAAGTCCTGCTCGACCTCGACCACCAGGTTGGTGTCGGCGAGGTGGAAGCGGTCGCCGACGGTGGGGCCGAAGAGGTCGGTGTACTGCTTGCGGGGCAGGATGGCCATCAGCGGTCGCCTTCGTTCCGGAAGCCCGCGCGGGGCTCGTCGTCCTTGTGGTCGAGGTTGGTGCCCTTGAAACCGAGGGCGATCGCCCGGTCGATGGCGCGGGCGCGGGTGTCGCGCGCGGTGATGCCGCCGTCCACGAGGTTGCTGAAGCCCACCAGCCGGCGGTGCCCGCCGAACTCGGCGAGCGTGACGTCCTTGCTGTCGCCGGGCTCGAAGCGGACGGCCGTGCCGGCCGGGATGTCGAGGTGCTTGCCGAAGGCGGCGTTGCGGTCGAAGTCGAGGGCCCGGTTGGCCTCGAAGAAGTGGTAGTGGGAACCGACCTGGATCGCCCGGTCGCCCGTGTTGCTGACCGTGATCGTGGCCTTGGCTCGGCCGGCGTTGATCTCCACCGGGTCGTCGCCGTACAGGTATGCGGCGCCACCAGACATGGCTGGCCTTCCTCTCTGCCGGTTCAGTGGGGGGTGTGTGCGGGGGTGTTCACGGGGGTGCTCGCGGGGGTGTGGGAGTGGCTGTGGTTGCTGCTGTGGGGGTGGTGGCCGTGGTGGTGGTCCTCGCCCGGACCGTGGCTGTGGGCGTACCCGTGGCCGTGCTCGGCGTCGAGACCCGCCAGGATGCCGTCCTCACCGTGACCGAGCAGGTGCAGCGCCGCCGACGTACGGGCGGCGATCACCCCGGCGATCGCGGACGGCCGCAGCAGTGGCCCGCCGTCCCGCAGGTCGCCCCTGAGGCCGCGCAGGCCGGCGGGCAGGGCCGGGCCGAAGGAGGCCGGGACGACCGTGATCCGGTCCGCGCCGAGCAGGCGGCAGCGTTCGGCGCCCTCGGCCGGGGCGGGGTCGCCGCCCGCGAAGGCCACCTCGACCAGGCGGTGCCGCCCGTACTGGCGGACCAGGCGGGCGATCCGGAACAGTTCGGCGTCCTCGAAGGGGCCGGCGGCCGGGGCGGTGACGAGTACTGCGTCCCCGCTGCCGGCCGAGACCGCGGCGGCGCGCAGCCAGCCGATCAGGTGCTCGGCCGCGCCGAAGGGCGCGGTGAGCGCGAGCCGTCCGCGGCCCTCGCCGGCGGCGAGCCAGCGCAGGGCGCGGGCGGTGTCGGCGACCAGCTTCGGGTCCCGTCCGAGGGTCATCGGCACGACGCACACCGGCGCGTCGCCGGCCGCCAGGGCCGAGCGGACGGCTTCGGTGAGCGGTCGGCCGGCGGGCGCCGCGGCGTGGACGACCGGCCCGCGCCCGGCGGGCGCTTCCCCGGCGCGGTCGCGGTCGACCAGGGCGGCCAGGTCGCGGCCGCCGCCGCTCTCGTGCCCGCCGGCCAGGACGACCGCCGCAGGCTGGGGTGCGGTCATCGCTCAGGCACCCACCGGGTCGTGGCAGGAGACCAGCTTGGTGCCGTCCAGGAAGGCCGCCTCGACCTGCAGCAGCGGCAGCATCTCGCGCACGCCGGGCATGACGTCCGCGTTGCTCACGGCCTGCTTGCCGATCTCCATGCACTCGGCGACGGTGCGGCCGTCCCGGGCGCCCTCCATGATGGCCTCGCTGATCAGCGCGCAGGCCTCGCTGTAGTTGAGCTTGACGCCGCGGTCGCGGCGTTTGCGGGCCAGATCGGCCACGACGTAGATGTAGAGCTTGTCCATCTCACGCGGGGAGAGGTTCACGGGAACCACTCCTCCTTTCCGGAAAGCCGACGGAATGCAAGTCCGATGAAATTCAGGGCAGTTGGGCGGAGGGATGCCAGGTTCGGGCGCCTTCGGGATCAGACCCGGCGCAGCCGGGGAATCACCGGCACCGCCGCCAGGAACAGCATGGTCGTCAGGACGAAGGGCCACGTGAAGGCGTGGCCGCCGAACGGCGCGGTGATCGCGCCGAGCGCCGGGGTCAGCACGGTCGCGGAGGCCGCACCGAGCGCGGCGTAAGCCGCGCTCCAGCCGCCGGGGGCGACGAACACCCCGCACAGCGCCAGCACCACCAGCACGCCGCTGTAGCCGAGCAACCCCTGCCCCACGGCCTCGGCCGGCGCGCCGAACGCCCAGGCGGTGAGCAGCCCGGTGGCACTGCCGACGCAGGCCATCAGCCCGGCGAGCCGGCCGGCCGCGAACAGGCCGGCCAGGAACAGCAGGCCGACGTACCCCTGGGGCAAGAAGAAGATCTGGCCGATGTTCGCGAAGAACCCGTGCCAGAGCTGTTCCCAGCTCAGCCCGGTCCCCCCGGCGGTCGGCACGGGCAGGGCGGCCGGGCCGGGGCCCTCGTGCCACAGCCGCCGGAACCCGGGCGCCGCGGCCGTGACGGCGGTCGCGACCAGGCAGAACGGCGCGGTCAGGGCGGGCAGCCCCCGCCCCTCCAGCAGCGCCCCGAGCCCAGCGGTCACCACCACGGCGACGGCGGCGCCGAGCACCGCGACCACGACCGTGGCGGGGTGGCCCGGACCGAGGAAGACCGCACACCCGAGCGCCACCAGGCACCCGTTGTACCCGGTCAGCCCGGCCTCGACGGTGTCCCGCCGCAGCCCGAGGCCGTACGCGACGGCGGTGGAGACGGCGCTGCCGAGCAGGCCGTAGAGGCCGTACTGCCGGCCGGCGGCGAACAGTGCGGCGACGAAGAAGAGCCCGCACACGGCGGACGGCATGAAATCGACCTGAGCGACACCGCGCAGGACTTCGACGACTAACTTGACGGATATCGGACGGGCGGCGACGGGAGCCCCTCCCGGGGGCCCTCCCCCTCCCTTTCGTTGACCCATACGGCCCATACGGCGCACCAATTTCCCGGTACGGCCGAAGGGCTCGGGAGATCGCTCGGGAGCCCGTTCGGCGATTCGTGGGGAACCGTACTCCTGCGGATTCCCGAGCGGGATGGGCACCTGGCGTTACGTCAAATCGACCCAGAGCTACGACTGATGCGCTGAGCTGCAACATTCTGTTGAATCAACGGCCGGGCCAAGTGGCCGAAGAGGGCAATTCTTTGCGAAGTTTTACTCGCCGCAGACAAGCGCCGGAATATGTCCAGGCCGAGTAATCCACGACAAATTCCAGCCATCCCGGCAATACGGACACACAAAGCTGCGGGAAAGCTGTGGGGATGCCGTGAGACGCGGGGTCGGTGTGGCGGAAATGTGACTCTTCGGGGTGCGACCGCGCGCGAATGCGCGGGCGGGCTCCACGCCGGTGGTCAGGCTGGTTCGGGGCCTGCGCCGGGGCATCCTCCGGGGGCCGTTCCGGGCGCCGTCCGGCCGAGGTGCCCGAGCAGGAAGCGCTCCGAGGCGGCGCACTCGAACTCGGGCACCGCCAGGTGTCCCCCGGGATTGGCGTGCAGCGTCTTCTGCCGCGAGCCCAGCGCGCCGTACAGGGCCAACGCCGCCTCTCGCGGCTGGAGCTCGTCGTCCCACTGGAGGACGAACTCCACCGGTACGGCCACCCGCCGGGCCGGCTCCGCCAGCGAGGCGTGGCCCGCCAGCCCGAACACTGCGGCCCCGATACGCGGTTCGACCGCCGCGAGCGGGATGCCGATCACCGTCCCGAGCGACAAACCCCAGTACCCGACCGGCCCGAGGCCACCGCCCGTACCGTCCAGGCCCGTGCCGGTTCGGCCCAGGTCCTCCAGTGCGTCCAGCACCGCCCGCCACTCGGGTACGGCCCGCTCCGCGAGCGCGGCCGTGTGCCGCGCCACCCAGGCGCTGATCGGCCGCCCGGCCGCCAACAGCTCCCCGATCTCGGTGGCGAACCGCTCGTCGTGCGCGGTGCGCTCCCGCTCGCCGTGCCCGGGCGCGTCGACCGCCACCGCCGCCCACCCGTACCGCGCCACGCACCGCCGGGCCCGGTCCCGCGGGCCCAGCTTGTGCTGCCCGCCGCCGTGTCCCAGCAGCACCAACGGCCGTCCCCCGAGGGCCGATCCGGCCGGGTGCCAGAGCACGCCGGGCACGCCGTCATGGACGAAGCGGCGCTCCGAGACGCCGTCCGCGCTGGTCTCCGAAGTGAAGTGCACCCACCCATGATGGCGCCCGACACACGTTCGAGTCCGGCCTTTTCGCCGCCTGGCCGATAGTCGCCGAAGCAGCGTCGCCCTCACCCGCCGGGCCGCCCTTCGTGCATCGACCTCGCGGATCCGGCTCCCGCCGAGCCCCAGGGGATCTTCCACCGGTGCTCGGTGGTTCCGGAGCCGGCCGTCCGGGTCTCGCCCGGTCGCCCGCCAACACTCGCACGAGGCGGTACATCAATCACCGCTGCCCAGCACGCCGCCGGCCCGGGAACGGCCATGGGGCCGGGGCGGCCATCGGGGCTACTCCCCGGTCCGCGGCGACGGCTCGCGCAGGAAGTCCGTGAGGAGGGCGGTCACCTCGG
Source organism: Kitasatospora sp. NPDC017646 (assembly GCF_044329365.1). Classification (NCBI taxonomy): domain Bacteria; kingdom Bacillati; phylum Actinomycetota; class Actinomycetes; order Kitasatosporales; family Streptomycetaceae; genus Kitasatospora; species Kitasatospora sp. NPDC017646. The sequence goes on from NZ_JBIRJC010000003.1 coordinate 428,538, forward strand.
CGGGGCGTTCCAGGTTGGGGAGGTGGCCGGCCCAGGGGAGTTCGAGGTGGCGTGCGTTGGGGAGGACGGTGGGGAGTTCGGCGGCGATGTGGCGGAAGTCCGGGAGGTCGTGGGCGCCGGAGATGGCGAGGGTGGGGGCGGTGATGCGGGAGAGGTCGACGTCTTCCTTCTCCGGGCCGCCCGTCGCCTCCAGCTGTACGTCGAAGTTGTGGCGCTGCATCCGGCGGACGAGGTCGCGGGTCCGTTCGTCGGCTTCCGGGCCCAGCCAGGTGCGGACGTTGAGTTCGACGGCGGCCTCGATGTCCCCCGCCTCCAGCAGTTCGTCCTCCTGGGCGCCGAAGGCGAGCAGGGTCCGGGTGGGTTCGTGGCCGGGGCGGCCGGCGCCGAGCAGGGCGAGTGCGGTGACCGCGTGGGGCCGCAGGGCGGCGGCGGTGAGGGCGATGCGGCCGCCGTACGAGGCGCCGATCAGGGCGGTGGTCTCGATGCCGAGGTGGTCGAGGAGGGCGAGTACGTCGGCCGCGGCGCCGTAGGGCCCGTCGGGGAGCGGGGTGTCGCCGAAGCCGCGGAAGTCGCAGCGGACGACGCGGTGGCCGGCGTCGAGGAGGGCCTGCCACTGCGGGTCCCACATCCGCCGGTCGCACACGGAGGAGTGCAGCAGGAGAACAGCCGGTCCGGTACCTGAGTCGTCATGGGAGAGGATCACTCGGCGGATGGTAGCCAGCGGCACCGGTCGGGCGCGAGGCACTTCCGGCCGGGAATCCGATGGCGTGGCCGACTGCCGCGCTCCGAGAATGTCCGGATGCGCGAACTGGAGCTGTCCGACGGAGTGATCACGCTGTCCCCGCTGCGCCCGGAGGACGCGGCGGCCCATCTCGCCGGGGAGGACGAGGCGCTGGTGCGGTGGCTGAGCGGCGGCCCGAGCACCCCGGAGGGCGTCGCGGCGTACTTCCGGCACTGCCGCGAGCAGTGGGAGACGACCGGTCCGCTGCGCGCATTCGGGATCCGTGCGGCCGGGGAGGGCGTCGATGGCGTGGAGGGCGAGTACGGCGTACTGGCGGGGACGGTCGACCTGCGGTTCGAGCACAGCGACCTCGCCCCCGGCCAGGTGAACGTCGCCTACGGCCTCTACCCGTCCTGGCGCGGCCGGGGTCTGGCCACCCGTGCCGTCCTACTGGCCTCCGGGTACGCGGCCCGGGTGGGTGCGCGGGAAGCGGTGATCCGGGTGGAGCCGGAGAACGCCGCTTCCGCCGCGGTGGCCCACCGGGCGGGGTTCCGGCCCGCGGGGCGGGCGCGGGACGAGCACGGCACGCTGCACGACTGGTACCTCCGCGGTCTGGGCCTCCTGGACCGGAAGTAGACGGGGAGTAAGCGCTTCCGGCCCCGTTCGGGCTCTGGGTGGGTGAGGAGGTGCTCATGGGAGAAGCGAAGAGCGCTCGGGACGAGGAGTTCCAGACGTTCGTCGCCGCGGTCTGGCCCCGGCTGGTGCGGACGGCGTTCCTGCTGGCCGGGGAGCAGTACGCGGCGGAGGACCTGGTGCAGTCGACGGCGGAGAAGGCCTGCGCGGCCTGGTCGAAGGTGCGTCGGGCGGACGATCCGTACGCCTACGTGCGGCGGATCCTGGTGAACCAGCACGCCCGCCGTTGGCGCCGTCGGCCGCCGGAGCTGCTGGTGGACGCGGTGCCGGACGCGGCGGGGTCGGAGGACGGCTTCGCCCGCTCGGACCAGCGCGGGGCGTTGCTGGCCGCGCTCGCCACCCTCCCGCCGCGCCAGCGGGAGGCGGTGGTGCTGCGGTACTGGGAGGACCTGAGCGACAGCCAGACGGCGACGGCGATGGGGTGCTCGGCGGGCGCCGTGCGCAGCCACGCGGCGAAGGGCATCGGCCGGTTGCGACAGGTGTCGGCGCTGGTGGAGCTGAAGGACAGGACCGGGATCGGAGGGGCGGTATGAGCATGAACGCGGACGAGGACGCCGACCTGTGGGTCGGGCTGGGCCTGGCCGAGGCGGCGTCGAAGGCGAGGATCGGTCCGCCGCCCGTGGCGGACATCCTGGCGGGCGGCCGGCGGATCCGGCGCCGTCGCCGGACGGTGGTCGGCGCGCTGGCGCTGGCCTCGGTGGTGGTGCTGGCGGGCGGGGCGGTCACCGAGCTGCGCCCGGAGCCGGCCGCTTCCCACTCGCTGGTCCCGGCCGGCGCCGGTCACGGCGCCGGCACCGACGGCCCGCCGACGGCGGCGACGACCGCCACCCCGTCCGACCGGGACCCGTTCACCCCCGTCCGGGTGATGATCGGGGTGGGCACCACGCCCGACGGCAAGGTGTGGAAGGCGTGGCAGGCGCTGTGGCCGACGGCGCCGAGGGAGCGCGCGTACGAGCAGGCGCTGGCGGTCTGGCAGGAGCGCAGCCCGTACGATCCGGCGATCTCGAAGCCGACGAAGGAGTTCGTCGACCAGTACTACGATCCCCGCTCCGATGTCGTCGACACCTACTTCACGGTGGACGGGGTGCGCCTGGGCCACGACGCCGCGGGCACCAGCCCGGCGCCGGGCAAGCTCGACCCCCGCGACAGGACGTACATCGGCGGCGGGCTCCTGGGCGCCCGGGGCAAGGGCGACACCGTGGCCCCGGGAGAGATCGTCGGTCTGACCCTGGGCCCCGACATCGGCCGGGTGAGGGTGACCTGGACGGACGGCACGGTCACCGAGCCACCGGTCATCGGCGTGGGCGACTCGCCGGTGCGCCAGGCGGTGGTGGCCCGGCCGGAGGGCAAGACGGCCAAGCTCTGGGAGTACTTCGACAAGAACGGCAACAAGGTCCCGGACTCCGGAGCGCAGTTCCTGACGCGGTAGTGCGGCCGCTGGCGCGGCACGCAGGACGACGAGCGGGGAGTCGGCGCCGCCGGCTTCCCGTTCCCGCTGCGGCTCCTCACCCGATCCGCTTCTCGAACCAGTGATGGGCGTACGGCTCGTCGTTGACGGCGGGGACTTCCCTAAGCCGGCGGAGTGGTAGAAAGGCCGATCGCGGCGGCGAGGGCCCTGTTGGTGTCGAGGCTCAGGACGGTGCGGGCGTGCTCCACGGCCCTTGCTTCGAGTTCGGCGAGGAGGCGGAGGCAGCGCAGGAGCCTGCTGACGTACCCGGAGTCCGCGCGTCAGCCCAGCAGCAGCTTCGCCGCCAGCTCCGCGCCGTCGGTGCGGATCTCGCCCGCGACGGCCGCCGCACGCGCGCCGACCTCCGGCGTCAGGGCCTGCCCGAGGGCGGCGGACAGCGACCCGACCGTCGGTACCGCCCCCTCGTGGGCGACGCCCATGCCCAGTTCGGCGACGCGCCCGGCCCAGTACGGCTGGTCCACGATCTGCGGCACCACGACCTGCGGGGTGCCCGCCAGCGCGGCCGCGGTGGTGGTGCCCGCGCCGCCGTGGTGGACGACAGCGGCGACCCGCGGGAACAGCGCCTGCTGGTTGACCTCGCCGACGGCGAAGCAGTCGTCCCCGCCGTCGGCCGGCGCCAGTTCCGCCCAGCCCCGGGCGAGTACGACCCGCCGCCCGTGCGCCCGGGCCGCCTCGACGGCGACGCGGGCGGCGTCCGGCGCGCCGCTCAGCGGCATGCTGCCGAAGCCCACGTAGACCGGGGGCTCGCCCGCGTCCAGGAACGCCGACAGCTCGGCGGGCAGCGGGCTCTCGTCCGCCAGCAGCCAGGCGCCGGTCTGCACCACCTCGCGCTCGGCGGGCTGCGGCCAGGGGCCGAGCACCCGGTCGGTCGCCAGCCAGGGGCGGTCGGTGAACACGTGGTCGCGCACGTTGTCCACGGTCGGCAGGCCGACCGACGCCCGGTGGGCGTTGACCTGTTCCCGGAACAGCGCGTTCATGGTCCGGACGTTGTCCTCCCACAGCTCCCGGTTGCCGGTCAGTTCCGGCCGGTACGGCTGGCTCGGGAACTCGAACGGCCGGTGGTGCGGGGAGGGCAGCATGGTCGGCTGGAGCGCGACGTACACGAAGCGGGCGTCCACCGCCTCGGCCGCCGCCTGGGCGCCGGCCACGGCGGGGAAGAACCCGGTGGCCACCACCGCGCCGCCCGGCTCGGCGGCGGCCGCGACCGCCTCGTGGAACCCGGCGACCAGCGCGGCCACCCGCCGGGGGAAGTCCCCCGGCGCCGGAGGCCTACCGTTCACCAGCCCGCGCACCGAGTCCCCGACCGGCACCATCTCGACGCCGACGGCGGCCAGCCGCTGCGCGAACTCCTCGTCCGGCGGCGCGCACACCCGCACCTGCGCGCCGAGTTCCCGCAGCTTCACCGCGAGACCCGCCAGCGGCTGGACGTCGCCGCGCGACCCGTAGGTGGACAGCACCACTCGCATGTCGTCGTTCCTCCCGTTTCCCCCAGGGCCGCCCTGGAGTTGACGATTCTGCGGCACACCCGGGGCCTTGCGGCAAGGGACCCCGTGCGCTATACGTTGGGAGTGGCGGGAAGCGCGTGCGGTCATCCGCGCAGGACGGCCATGACCTCCCCGACCAACTCCCGCGCCCGCTCGACCGTCGAGGACAGCGCCTCCGGCGACTGCCCGGCAGCCCCCAGCATTCGCCCCACGCGTGCACCGAACTCGGCCGGAGCGCCCGGCAGTCGGTCGGCCACCGCCAGTGCGCCCTTCTCGTTGAGGCACCAGCGCCGGTCGCGCGCGTAGAGCGCCTGCACCAGCACGCCCACCGCCCGGGAGAGGCAGAGCGCGACGTACAGGGTGTCGCCCCGGGCCGCGCCCTTCGCCGCGACGCCGACCAGGAACTCCGCCTCCCACGCCCCGCCCGTCAGGGCATCGCGCAGCGGCTCGGGGTACCGGGCGGTCTGCGACCGGAGCGCGCCCAACTCACCTCCGGGGTCGGCGAGCACGCGACCGAGCGCGACCTCGCCGGCGTAGCAGGGCGACCAGAATCCCAGCGGGTGACCGGCTTGCACCCCGACCTCGTACCGGCCGGCCCGGCAGTCCTCCCACACCCGCTCGACCCTGTCGAGGTCCCGCAGGATCCAGTCCACGGCGACCCCGTCGACGCGCAGCCACGCCCCGCCGTTGACCCAGGGCCCCCAGCCGCCCGGGCCGGCCACCTCCACGTCCGGCCCGGCCAGCGCCCGCAGCGCGGCGAGGTCGGGCTCGCCGCGGTAGTAGACGCCGAGGTCCCAGTCCGACTCCGGCCGGTGCTCCCCGCGCGCCCGGCTCCCGCCGAGCATCACGCCCACCACACCCGGTACGTCTGCGAGTCGGGCCGCCATGGCCTCGACGTGTTCGTCGATCGGCTGCATGACGGGAAGTCTGACGGCCGAGCGGGCGCCGGGCCAGCGGATTCGGATCCCGCAGGTGGACGGAGCCGCCGCGGCATCCGTCCGCTGCCCTCCTGGGGCGCGGCCTCGATGTGCAGGCGCATCCCGTCGCCGCCGAACGCCGCGGCCGCCCGCTCCCGCTACTCCGGTCCCGCTCCCCCGGCCAGCCGGGAGGCCAGTTCCTCCGCCAGCCGCGCGGTCCGTCCGCGTCGGCGGCGGGCGAGGGCCAGACCGAGGTAGCGGCGCGGGCCGGGTTCGGCCAGGGGGAGGGCGACCAGTTCCGGGTGCCGGGCCAGGCCGATCCGGGGGATCAGCGCGATGCCGATTCCCGCGCGGACCAGTGACTGGGCGAACTCGTAGTCCGTCGCCGTGCACGAGATCCGCAGGTCGACGCCGGCCAGGTCGGCGTAGCGGGCGAGCTGGCCGGCGGACTTGCGGCAGCCCAGGATCCAGCGCTGGTCGGCGAGTTCGGCCAGGTGCGGCGGTTCGGGCCGGGCCCGGTAGCGGGCAGCGGCGGGGTGGTGACGCGGCAGCACGACCCGTAGCGGGTCCTCGCCGAGCTCCGTCCAGTCCAGTCCGGACCGGTCGCCGGGCCGGGCGGGCGGCGGGCCTTCGAGGTGGTAGGCGAGGGCGAGGTCGGCCCGCCCCTCGCGGACGGCGGGCAGGCTCTCCTCCGGTTCCGCTTCCAGGATGGTCAGTTCCACCTCCGGGTGGTCGGCGGCGAACCCGGCGAGCGCTGCGGGCAGCAGGCGTCGCCCGCCGCTGGCGAAGGTGGCGACGGTCAGGGCGGTCCGCTCGGCGGTCAGACGGGCGATGCGCTGCTGGGTGTCGGTGAGTTCGGCGGCGATCGCGTCCGCGGCCTCGACCAGCAGCCGGCCCGCGTCGGTGAGCGTCACGCCGCGGGTGGAACGCTCCACCACGGGAGCGCCGAGGCCGCGTTCCAGGGCGGCGACCTGCTGGGAGACGGCCGAGGGGGTGCAGTGCAGCGCCAGGGCCGCCTGGTTGAAACTGCCGCAGCGGGAGACTTCCCGCAGCACCGCCAGTCGCTGGACGTCGATCAACAGTTCTCCTAACGATGGACCCACCGACTCGACACTACTGCTGACGTCCGGTCCACGGCAGGCTGACCCCACCGGAAGCGACGGGAAGGGATCAGAAGCGTGGACGTGTGCGTGATCGGCGGGAGCCGCTACTTCGGCAGGCGGGCGGTCGAGGAACTCCGCGACGCGGGCGCGTCGGTGACCGTCGTCAACCGCGGCTCGACCCCCGCCCCGCACGGTGTGACCCACCTGCGCGCCGATCGCGACGACGAGGCCGCACTGCGCGCCGCGCTCGCCGACCGGCACTTCGACGCCGTCATCGACCAGGTCTGCTACACGCCGGTCCAGGCGGCCGTCGCCGCCCGGGTGTTCGCCGACCGCACCCCGCGCTACGTGCTCACCTCCACCGTCGAGGTCTACGCCCACCTCGGACGGCCCGACGGTCCGCCGCTCGCGGAGCAGGCACTCGACCTGTCGGCCGAACCGGTGGACCTGCGACTTCCCTGGAGCGACCGGCAGTTCCTTGCAGGCCACTACGCCGAGGGCAAGCGCCAGGCGGAGGCACTGCTCACCCGGCAGGCGCCCTTCGACCTCGTCACCGTCCGGACGGCGCACGTCCTGGGCGGCGCCGACTTCACCGGACGGCTGGCCCACTACGTGGAACGGATCGGGCGCGGCCTGCCCGTGGCCGTCCACGCCGCGCCGCAGCGCGCCTCCTTCGTCCACGAGGCCGAGATCGCGCACTTCCTGGCCTGGACCGCGACGGCCGACTTCACCGGACCGGTCAACGCGGCCTCGCAAGGTTCGATGGACGTACGGGAGTTGTGCGCGGCCGTGGGGCGGGTGACCGGCACCGAGCCCCGGATGACCGCAGGAGGGGGCGAGCGGCCCTCCCCGTTCTCCTTCGACCGCTGCTACGCGATGGACACCGGGCGGTCGGCCCGCCTGGGCTTCCGTTCCTCCGCCGTCACCGACTGGCTGCCCCGGGCCATCAAGGAGGCCCACGCATGACCGCCGTCCAGGCGACCGCCCTCACCCGTACCATCGGTGGCAGCGCCGTCAGCGCCATCGGCCTCGGCGCGATGCCGCTGTCCGTCGAGGGCCGTCCCGACGAGCAACAGGCGATCGCCACCGTCCACGCCGCCCTGGACGCGGGCGTGACGCTGATCGACACCGCCGACTCCTACCACTGGCACGCGGACGAAGTCGGCCACAACGAGCGTCTGATCGCCCGCGCGCTGGCCGCCTACGGGGGCGGCGCAGGCGGCGTCCTGGTGGCGACCAAGGGCGGTCGGGGGCGCCCCGGCGACGGCAGCTGGACGGTCGACGGCGACCCGCGCCACCTGCGCCGCGCCGCCCAGGCGTCGGCCGCCCGGCTCGGCGTCGGGACGATCGACCTCTACCAGCTGCACAAGCCCGACCCGGCGGTCCCGTTCGCCGAGTCCGTCGGTGCGCTGCGCGACCTGGCCGACGCCGGCACCGTCCGGATGGTCGGCCTGTCCAACGTGGACTGCGAGCAGATCCGCACCGCACGGGAGATCCTCGGCCCGCGCCTGGCCTCTGTGCAGAACCGTTTCTCCCCCGCGCACACCGCCACCCGCGACACCCTCGACCTGTGCACCGAACTCGGCCTCGCCTTCCTCCCCTGGAGCCCGCTCGGCGGCATCTCGCTCAGCGCGGTCGACGACCCGGGCAGCGGCGCACCCGCGACGGACACCGCGTTCCACGCCTTGGCCCGCGCCCGGGGCGTCAGCCCGCAGCAGGTCTGCCTCGCCTGGCACCTGGCGCAGTCCCCGGCCGTCCTGCCGATCCCCGGCGCCCGCCGGCCCGCCTCCATCCGCGACTCGGCCGCGGCGGCGGGACTGGCGCTGTCGGTGGAGGAGCTGGCCGGACTGCGCCTGTAGTAACGACAGGCGTCGCCACTACGGGCGCAGCGACCGAACCCTTGGACGCCGGACCACGTCCTCCACCTCCGCACCTACGCGGGGGAGCACGCGGTCCGGCTCGCCGCCCGGGCAGGCGCGGAGATCATCGGCGAGCCGCACCGGTTCTGGCCCGGCCCTCCGCCCGTGCAGGTGGGATGCCTGCCGTCCGGCAGGCACGGCAGTGATCTGTGAGCAACGTGTGGGCGGCCGCTGGAACCGTGGGCTCCGAGCCGCCCCGCAGGCGGCTCAGCCGTCCTCACCAGCAAGGGAGCCCGTCGCGCCATGTCATCCCCCTCCTCCACCCCGCCCTGGAACGTCCGACGGCTGCCGCGTGCCGACGGCAGCGTCTTCCTGGTCACCGGCGGCAACGCCGGCATCGGGTACTTCGTCGCGGAGCAGCTGTCGGCAACCGGGGCGACCGTCGTGCTCGGCAGCCGGAATCCCGCGAAGGCCGAGGACGCCACGGCTTCGATCCGTGCGCACGTCCCCGGTGCACGGGTGCGCGCCGTACGGATGGACCTCGCCGACCTGTCGTCACTGCGGACGGTCGCGGACTCGCTGGGGGTGGACCGCCTGGACGCGGTCGTCCACAACGCCGGCGTGGCGCTCGACGACCCGCCGCGCCAGGAGACCGAGGACGGCCACGAGATCATGTTCGGCACGAACCACCTCGGGCACTTCGCGCTCACCCACTGGCTGACGCCGCTGCTGTCCGCCGCCCCGGCGGCCCGCGTCATCACCACGGGCAGCTTCGCGGCGAAATCCGAGCGCCTCGACCTGGAGGACCTGCAGTCCCGGAAGGACTACCGGCCCAAGCGCACCTACGGACGCTCCAAGCTGGCGCAGATGCACTTCGGCCTCGAACTCGACCGCCGCCTCCGCGCGGCCGGCAGCACCGTGGCGAGCGTGGTGGTCCACCCCGGCGGCGCACTGGACTCCCTCACCCCCTCACGGCCACCGGTCCACGACCGGACCGCCGCCGCGCGACTGAGCGCCGCACCCGCGGCCCTCCTCGTCCAGGGCAAGCACGCCGGGGCCTGGCCCGCCGTCCGGGCGGTGCTCGACCCGGCCGTACGCGGAGGCCAGCTGTGGGGACCACGCGCCTTCGGCCTGCGCGGCGAGCCCCACCGCGAGCCGGTGTGGACCCACCTGACCGACACCGCCGTAGCGGCCCGCCTGTGGGACGCCAGCCGCGAGCTGACCGGCGTCGACCCGGGTGCGCTCCTCGGATAGTCCACCCGCGGCCCCGGCCCCGCGGGACCCTGGCAGTCGGCCTCTTGCCGCCGCGGGCCGAGGAGTGGGAAGTCGACCGGGCCGACTTCCCACTCCCACCGCTCCCGGGCACCCGCCGACCCACCTCCGCACGCCAGTGGACGGACGGGCCGGCGTCACCGTTGATCCGCCTGTTGGGCAGTGACTACACCCGCAGTGACTACACCCGCAGTAACTACATCCGCAGTGAAGAGTCCATCCCCGTCGCGGAATCGGCCGCGCGGCGACGGCGGTGGTCATGCACGGTGAGGATGCCGAGCGGCGGCTGCCACTGCCGCCGAGTAGGTTGCGAGCGGCGAAGTACCGCTGGACGGCGGCGGGTTCCGGACGACGGAGGTAGGGCACGGTGGCGACGTACGTACTGATCCACGGCGCGGCGGCCGAGGACCCGCTGTCCTTCTACCTCCACGACACCCCGGCGGCCCTCGCCACCGAACTGCTGGCCGGGCACCAACGCGCCCAGGCCGCCGCCCCGTTCGGCCGGCCGTGGCCGCTGCCCGCCTGGCCGGAGGTGCCGACCAGGGCCCTGCTGTCCGCCGGCGACCGGTTCTTCCCCGTGGAGTTCATGCGGCGCGTGACGGCCGAGCGGCTCGGCTTCCAGCCGGACGAGATGCCCGGCGACCACATGCCGATGCTCGGCCACCCGAAGGAGCTGGCCGAGCGGCTGGAGGCCTACCGCACCGCACTGTAGTCGCGGCGGGCGACGGCGGGAGGAGTGGGCCCGCTGACGGCAGCGGCCCCGACCCCGGTCCGCCGCCACCGAGCGGCGGGCCGACGGCGTGGAACCGTCAAGACGACGTCGCGGCCCGGTCGGACTCGCTGCGCAGCACGCAGAACTCGTTGCCCTCCGGATCGGCGAGCACGGCCCAGCCCGAGCCGTCGGGGTTCCGCAGGTCACTGACCATCGCGGCCCCGAGCCCCAGCAGCCGTTCCACCTCCTCCTCCCGCGAGGTCGCCGGCCGCAGACACAGGTGGACCCGGTTCTTGACCGTCTTCGGCTCCGGCACCTGACTGAAGTACAGGACCGGTCCCTCCCTCAGCACCACCGCGACCTCGCGGTCGCCCGGTTTGTCCTCAGGGCCCAGCGGACGGCCGGTCACCCGACTCCAGAACCGGGCCAGCCCATAGGCGTCCGCACAGTCGATCGCCACGTTCTGCACTACCGAGACCATGCGCCCGAGCCTTCCCGATTTCCCCTCCGAGCGCCACCACGGGTCTCCCACTCCGCCGGCCGGTCGTCGAATTCCGGGGCGAGCGGCTCCTCCGCCGGTTCCGCGATCCGGGTCAGCAGTTCGCGGGAGTGTCCCCGGAACGGCACGGGGCAGGGCTCCGGGAGTGTCCGGTGGCCCTGCCCCTCGCGATCCGCTTGCCGCGGGCGTCAGTTCATGAAGGTGACGTCCCAGTGGCTGCCCTCGTTGGCGTAGATGTTGCCGGAGGGGGCGGTCCACAGGTCGGCGCCGTCACCGCGGGTACCGCTGTGGGTGAAGGTGCCGTGGATGTAGTCGGTGAGGCAGCTCATCATGCCGAAGTCCAGCTTGTAGCCGTTGCCGTGGCTGTAGGTGCCGCTGGCGTGGCCGGTCTCGGTGCCGCCGGTGATGTTCAGCGGGCAGCTGCCGACCGCGTGCTTCAGGTTGACGGCGCCGTCGACCGTGGCGCGGCGCAGGCCGTCGAAGGAGGTGCAGCTGCTGTTGGTGCGGTCGGAGCAGTTGCCCGAGGAGGACCAGGTGATCCCGGCGGACGAGAGCATCGAGGCGGCCTGCGACTGGCTCAGGGTGTCGCCACCGGAGCCGCCGGAGCCACCGGTGCTGCCACCGCCGCCGAGCAGCGCACCCCAGGTGGCCGGGCCGACGATGCCGTCGACCGGGTTCAGGCCGGCGGACTGCTGGAAGTTGCGCACCTTGGAGTCGGTGCCGGGACCGAAGGCACCGTCCACGGCCAGGCCGGCGCCGTGGGCGTTCAGCTGGACCTGGAGCGCCTTGACGGCGTCGCCGTTGTCGCCGTTGCGGACGGTGACGATCAGCTTGGACCAGGTGTCGGGGCCGACGACGCCGTCCACCGGGTTCAGGCCGGCGGACTGCTGGAAGCTCTTGACCTTGTCCTCGGTGCCGGGGCCGAAGGCACCGTCGACGCCGGTCGCGAAGCCGCGGGCGGACAACAGGTACTGGACCGTGGTCACGTTGTCGCCGCGGTCGCCGTTGCGGACGGTCGGCCAGCTCGCGGCCTGGGCCGCGGGGGCGACGAGCACGGCCGCGAGCAGCGCGGCGAACATCGCGGCGACGAGGGCCGGGATGCGTTTCATGACGGGTTCCTCACTGGGACTGGGTACGGGCGGGAGAAGGAAGGACGGGGAAGGCCCCGGGCCGTCAGGAGGGCATGTTCTCCCAGCACGTGGTGCCCCAGTCGTGCTCGTTGTGGACGATGATCTCCATCATCGCGGAGCCGGTGTTGTGGCCGACGATGCCGTCGACGTCGAGCGGCCAGCCCGCCTTGGCGTTGTTCGTCCGCTGGAACTGCATCACGGCGTCCTTGGTGTGCTGGCCGAAGATGCCGTCGACCTTGAGGCCGGCGTTCACGTTCGAGTCGTTCAGCGCCATCTGGACGCACTTGACGCCGACTCCGGTGTCGCCCATGGAGATGTCGCCGGCCGTCGAGTTGGCGCTGGCCGTTCCGCCCAGGGTGACGAGCGCCAGCCCTGCGGAGGCCACCACCACTGCGGCGCGCTTGATCATCGATGACTTGAGCATGGAGGGTCTCCTGAGGTGAGGTACGCCGGCCGCGACCGGCTGCTGCCGTACCGACGCTAGGAGCCCCGCGGTCATCCCTCCAGGGTCCCCCGTCCCTCGCCCGTCCCAGGGACACGCGACGGCCCACCGCCCGTGGGCGGTGGGCCGTACGACGGACCCCTCGTGGGACGCGTCAGCCGGTCGGCACGACGGCACTCTGCGCGCCGCCGGTGACCCGCAGCAGCTCTTCGTACGTCATCGGCACGACGGTGTGCGGGTGTCCGGCCGCCGCCCACAGCACCTCGTACTGCCGCAGCGCGGTGTCGACGACCGTGCGCAGCGGCGCCGGGTGGCCGGTGGGGGCGACGCCGCCGATGGCCTGTCCGGTGGCTTCGCGGACCTGGGCGGCGGAGGCCCGGGTGATCTCGCCCACGACCAACCGGGCGGCCAGGAAGGCGGTGTCGACCCGGTGGGCGCCGCTGGTCATCACCAGCAGCGGTTCGCCGTCGCAGCTGAACACCAGGCTGTTGGCGATCGCGCCGACCTCGCAGCCGAGGGCGGCGGCGGCCTCGGCGGCCGTACGGGCGGAATCGGGGAGGACGACGATCTCACCGGCGACGCCGACCGCCGCCAGCGCCTCGGCGACCGCGAAGCTGCGCACGGGCACGACGGCGATCCGGCGGCGGCCGGGCGGGTGCTGACGGCGGAGCTGGAGTCGACCCGGGCACGGCTGCTCAGCCCGTGAGGGCTCGCCGAGGGACCTCGGCGACCGAGCGGGACGGAGCGGGACGGAGCGTCACACAGTCTTCACACGGCGGCCATCCAGTGGCCGCCGCCGGCACCGACACTGTGTCAGGCAAGATGGAACCCGGCTGCTTCGATCACAAACGGTCAACGCGCGGGTGACATTGTGTCCGGTCCGTGCGCAAGAGCGGCCGAGGCGGCGAACGGGCTTTCACTCCAATCACACGGTATGACTAATATCGCTTCGTCAAAAGCCCGTGCCCGGACGGCCCGCCCCTCACCGGTCGGCCGCCAGCCCCAAGGAGTCTGCTCTGCGCGCGCGTGCGAATCGGCGGCCCCCGACGCCGAAGGCCCCCCGCAGGCGTCCGCGCCTGTCCCTGCGGTCGGCGCTGCTCGTCCTGGCCGTCGTCCCCAGCCTCGCCCTGGTCGCCCTCTGGGCCGTGACCAGCGGCGAAACCGTCTTCGACTTCCAACGCCAGGCCGCCCAGGGCATGCTCGCCCAGAAGGCCGGCCAGCCGTCCAACATCGTCTACTACAACCTCCAGGAGGAGCGCCGACTCAGTGCCGAGGCGCTCGCCCGGCCCGGCGCCAACACCGATCAGCTGCGCCGCCAAAGGCAGTTGACCGACGACGCGGTGCGCCAGTTCCAGGCCCTCTCCGGGGAGAGCACCGAGCACGCCCCCGACAGCGTCCGCAGCGCCGTCGCCGAAGCCCGCCAGGCGATGGGCAAGCTCGCCGAACAGCGCGCCGCCGTCGACAAGGGCGCGGTCGACCAGCAGACCGTCTTCGCCTACTACACCGACCTGATCGCCGTCGACCTGCGGCTGTTCACCGCGCTCAGCCACGTCGACGCGGGCGAGGTCACCTGGGTCTCCAAGACACTGGTCAACTCCTTCTGGGCCAAGGAGATGCTGGCCCGCGAGGACGCCGTCCTGGCCCGCGGCTGGCCCAGCGGCCGGCTCAGCACCGCCGACTACCAGCAGGTCCAGCAGCTGATCGGCGCCGAGGACCACCTGTTCACCGTCCAGGTCGTCCCGTACGTCCCGGACGGCGAGGCGGCCGGCTGGCACGACCTGATGAACAGCCCCGCCTGGCAGGCCAAGGCCGCCGTCGAGCAGCAGCTCACGCGGCCCACCTCCGCCGAGGCCAACGGCACCGTCAAACTGCCCGCCGCCCAGGACCAGTGGCGCCAGGCCGTCGACCAGCTCAACCCGCAGCTGGTCAAGGCGATCGAGAGCCGCACCAGCGCCATCGTCGAGGTCGGCAAGGGAACCATCCTCGACCTGCTCACCCGCGTCGTGCTGACCACCGTCATCGGCCTGGTCACCGTCATCGCCGTCGTCATCGCCTCCTGGCGGATCAGCCGCTCGCTGCGCCGCCGGATCAGGGAACTCCAGACCCAGGCCGAGGAGATGGAGCGCACCCTGCCCGAGGTGGTGGACCGCCTCGGCCGCGGCGAGCAGGTCGACGCCGAGGCCGAGAGCCGCGAGGTCACCACCGGCGAGCACGGCAACGGCACCGACGAACTCGCCCGCCTCGGCCAGGCCCTCAACCTGGCCCGCTCCGCCGCCCTGGAGGCCGCCGTCCGGCAGGCCGACCAGCACCGCGGCTTCGAACGCCTCCTCCAGCGCATCGCCCGCCGCACCCAGCTGCTGATCGGCCGCCAGCTGCGCAAGCTCGACGAACTGGAGCGCAAGCACGAGGACCCGGAGGTCCTGGAGGGCCTGTTCGACCTCGACCACCTCACCGCCCGCCTGCGCCGCTACGAGGAGAACCTCGTCATCATGGCCGGCGGCCAGCCGCAGCGGCGCTGGCGCAAGCCCGTACCGCTGCTTGACGTGCTGCGCTCCGCCCAGGGTGAGGTGCAGGACTACCGGCGGATCATGATCGACGTCGAAGGGCACCCGTGGCTCTCCGAGCGTGCCGTCGGGCCGGTCGCCCACGTGCTCGCCGAACTGATGGAGAACGCCACCACCTTCTCCAAGCCGCCCACCCCGGTCGAGGTCCGGGCCGCCATGGTCGGGCGCGGACTCGCGGTCGAGATCGAGGACCGCGGCCTCGGCATGGACCCGGAACAGTACGACGCGGCCAACGAGCTGATGAGCCGCCCGCCGCGCACCGACGTGCTCGCCCGGGCCGACGACATCCGGCTCGGCTTCTACGTGGTCGCCCGGCTCGCCGCGCTCACCGGCCTGAAGATCGAGTTCCGGCCGTCCGCCTTCGGCGGCACCCGGGTCGTGGTCCTCGTGCCGGACGAACTGGTCATCGACGGCGACGCCGGGCTGCCGGACGCCGCGCCCGTCGAGCCGATCCCGCTGGTCCGGCGCTCGCGCCGGGCGGTGCGCTCCGCCTCCGACGAGGCGCCGCAGCCGCTGGGGCCGCTCGCGCCGCCGGTCGCACCGGTGGAGGCGTTCGGACAGGTCGAGGCCTTCGGGAGCGCCGGGAACGGCGCGGGCCTCGGGAGCGGCGGGACCGGTGCGCCGGTCGAGCCCGTCGCCGCGGTCTTCCAGGCACCGGCGCACCAGCAGGAACAGGCCCACCAGGCCCCGGCGCACCAGCAGCCGTCCCCGTCCGGCTTCCCCGAGCAGCCGATCCAGCACAACTCCCCTTCCGACCCGGCGCCGGTGTACACGGCCCCGGCCGACCCGCACGGCACCGGCACGGCGCCGATCCCCGCCTCCAACGCTCTCGACGCGCCCGCCCCGGCCTACCCGGACATCGCCTACGCCCGGGTCACCGAGGCCGAGGCCCCGTACGCCGACGAGCAGTACCGCCCGGCCGACCACTACCGGCTGGCCGAGCGGCGCCGGGGCCGCGAGTACCCCTCCGCCGTGCCGCTGAGCCCGGTCGAGGGCGGGCAGCCGCCGCTGCCGCAGCGCGTCCGGCAGGCCAGCCTGGCCGCCGAGCTGCGGGTTCCGCCGCCGGCCCGTCAGCAGTGGGTCGACCCGGTCGCCCAGCAGCCCGCCGGCGGCCCGGCCCAGCAGCCCGGACAGCCCGGGACCGGGCGGCCCGTACGACGCTCGGGCGCCACCATCGGCGCCTTCCAGCGCCAGTCCCGCGCCGCCCGGGCCCAGGACAGCGGCGAACACCCGCTGCCCGCCCCCGCCACTCCACCGGCTCCCCCCGCTCTGCCCGCCGGCCCCCCAGCCTCCGCGTCGGTCCCCTCCCCCTGGGCGCTGCCGGCCGCGGAACCCCGAACCACACGAACGGATGACCGCTGATGAACCGCACGACCGCCACCCACCAGGACCTGGACTGGCTGCTGGACGGGCTCGTCGACTCGGTGCCCGGGACCCGCAACGCCGTCCTGCTCTCCGACGACGGCCTCGTGGTCAGCCACTCCCGCACCATCGAGCGGGCCGACGCCGAGCGCCTCGCCGCCGTGGCCACCGGACAGCAGTCGCTCGCCCGGGGCGTCGGCCAGCTGTTCGACGGCGGGCCGGTGCACCAGGTGATCGTCGAGCTCGCCGAGTGCTGGCTGTTCGTCATCGCCGCCGCCCAGGGCACCCACCTGGCCGTGGTCGCCTCCCAGGAGGTGGACGCCGAGGTGATGTCCGTCGCCATGCACACCCTGGTGCAGCAGGTCGGCCAGAAGCTCACCACCCCGGCCCGCGCCGAGGGCGCCCCCGCGTCCTTCGACGCCTTCGCCTCGCGGAACCGGGGCTGACCAGGGTGGGCCCGTACAGCGACGCCCCCTACGGCGAGACGCCCTACGGCGGTGATCCGGTCCGCGGCGAGGGAGAAGCCCGGGCTCGCGGCCGGGTGCCGCACTGGAGCGAGCTGGAGGAGCCGGACGCGGAGGACGAGACGGGCGTCATGGTGCGCCCGTACACCATCACCCGCGGCCGGACCGCGCCCGAGCGCGACGACCTCACCCTGATCACCGTGCTCACCACGGCCGAGGCCGAGGCCGACGCGGCCCTGGCGCGGGGCAGCCGCGCCGGTGCCCGCGGCCTCCAGCCCGAGCACCGGCTGATCCTCGACCGCTGCCGGCGCCCGGCGGCCGTCGCCGAGGTGGCGGCCGGCCTGGACCTCCCGGTCTCGGTCACCAAGATCCTGCTGGGCGACCTGGTCGCCCAGGGCCTGCTGAAGGCCCGGGCGCCGCTCTCGGTGGCTCGCGCCGCCGGGGGCGTGGACCTCGGCCTGCTCACGGCCGTACGCGAAGGACTCCGGAGACTCTGAACGATGGCAACGCCCCACTCCCGCAGTTCCGTCGACGAGCCCGCCGCCGCCCCGGCCGCCGTCAAGATCCTCATCGCGGGCGGCTTCGGTGTCGGCAAGACCACCCTGGTCGGCTCGGTCAGCGAGGTCGCCCCGCTGCGCACCGAGGAGTACCTGACCACGGCCAGCGTCGGCGTCGACGACCTGGCCGGTGTCGACCAGAAGGACACCACCACCGTCGCGCTCGACTTCGGCCGGATCACCGTCAGCCCCGAGCTGGTGGTCTACCTGTTCGGCACGCCCGGGCAGGAACGTTTCTGGTTCATGTGGAACGACCTGGTCAACGGCGCCCTCGGCGGGATCGTCATCGCCGACACCCGGCGGCTCGACACCAGCTTCGCCTCGATCGACTTCTTCGAGAGCCGGGGCATCCCTTTCGTGGTCGCGATCAACTGCTTCCACAGCCACAACACCCGCACCCCGGACGAGATCCGGGCCGCGCTCGACCTCGACCCGCAGGTCCCGATGCTGATCGGCGACGTGCGCGAGCGCGGCTTCGGCCGCGACCTGCTGCTCGCCCTGGTCGACCACCTGATGGACCTCGCCGCCGCCCCCGTCGCCTGAACCGTCGTCCGGAGTCCGTCGGCTGAACCCGTCGTCCGAACCCGTCGGCCCAACCCCCCTTGGAGCGACTCTTCATGACCACCGCACCCCTGCGCGTCCTCGTCCACGGCGGCGGCATCGGCGGCCTCACCCTCGCCACCGCCCTCGCCCGGCGCGGCCACCACGTCGAGGTCGCCGAACTGCGCGACCAGCTGGAGGCCCTCGGCGTCGGCATCATCCAGCCCTCCAACGCCCTGCACGTGATGCGCGAGATCGGCGTGCTCGACGAGTGCCTCGCCGTCGGCTTCGAATGGGAGGTGCTGACCATCTGCGACCCGGCCGGCACCACCCTCGCCCAGATCCCCCAGCCCCGGATGGGCGACGCCCCCTCCAACAACGGCATCCCGCGCCCCGCCCTGGCCCGGGTGCTGGCCGCCGCCGCCACCTCGGCCGGCGCCGGCGTCCGCTTCGGGACGACCATCGCGCAGATCACCGACGACGGCGCCGGGGTCGACGTCACCCTCACCGACGGCCACCGCGCCCGCTACGACCTGGTCGTCGGCTTCGACGGCATCGGCTCGCCGCTGCGCCGCCACCTGTACGGCGACGCGTACGCCCCCGAGTACACCGGTTTCGCCAACTGGCGTGTCACGCTGCCGCGTTCGCCCGAGGTCAAGGGCGTGGTGATGTCCACCGGGAACCTCGAGGCCAAGGCGCTGCTGACACCGATCAGCGAGGAACTCATGTACCTCGGCTCGGTGTTCGCCGAGGCCGAGGACTTCCGCCCGGACCCGTCGACCGCCCACGAGCAGCTCCGGGAGCGGCTGGCCGGCTTCGGCGGCCCGATCGCCGAAGCCCTCGCCCAGGTCACCGACCCGGCCGCGGTGGTCTACTCCCGCATCTCCCAGGTCACCGTGGAGGAGCCCTGGCACGTCGGCCGCATCGCCCTCGCCGGCGACGCCGCCCACGCCTCCACCCCGCATCTCGCCCAGGGCGCCGCGATGGCCGTCGAGGACGCCCTCGTCCTCGCCCAGAGCCTGGACACGGCGGCGGACGTCCCGGCGGCCCTCGCCGCCTGGGAGGAGCGCCGCCGCCCGCGCGCCATGTGGGTGCAGGCGCTGTCCCGGGCGATCCTCAAGCAGGAGACCGGCAGCCCGACCACCCCGGAGGAGGACGAGCTGCTGAAGATCGGCGTCCCCGGCGCGGCCCACTTCCTCGTCAGGCCGTACTGAGGCCGATGCCGTGGTTCCGGGAGCCCATGCGGGGGTTGCGTCCGCGCGGGTTCCCGTAGCAGGCTGGCGATCATGACCGGCTGGTACCACGTCTGCTTCACCGTGCCCGTCCTGGAGGCCGCCATGGCCGACCTCACCGCCGCCGCGGGGGTGAGGTGGAGCGAGCCGGCGGCCGGGCGGATCGGCGAGTGGGACTACCGGATCGTGTTCACGGCCGGGGACGCTCCGCACATCGAGCTGATCGAGGCTCCGTCGGGCGGGCCCTGGGGCGACACGAGTACGGCCGGTTTCCACCACCTCGGCTTCTGGTCCTCGGACGTCACGGCGGGCGCGTCCCGGCTCACCGCCGCCGGGTTCCCGGAGGCGTTCTCGGGCTGCCCGTACGGGCGCGCGTTCGTCTACCACCGGATGGACAGCCTCGGCGCGCAGATCGAACTCGTCGACGCCGCCCGGCAGTCGGACTTCCTGGCGGCCTGGAACCCGGGCGGCGCGGCGATGCCGGTGATCAGCGAGAGCTGATCTCCCGGCGCCGCTTCCAGACCGCCGCCGAGATGCGCGCCAGCAGCCGGGCCGCCGGGTCGGTGCGGTCGCTCCCGTCCGCGAGCGGGCCGGTGTAGCAGACGGCGATCAGGTACGGCGGGCAGTCGCGCGGGTGGACCAGCCCCACGCAGTGCCGGGCGCCGGGCACCCAGCCGTTCTTGAACGCGATCCGGGTGCCCGGAGGCAGGCCGGCCGCGAGGTCCACCCGGAAGTCGTTGCGCTCCAGCAGCGCCAGCAGCTCCGGCTCGTCGCCCAGCGAGCGGAGGAGCCGGACCAGATCACGGGCGCTCACCCGGTTGTGCACGCCCGCGCCGCGCGCCGCGTAGTCCTCGATCCCGCGCGGACTCGCGCTGCGGGTGGCCCCCGCCCGGTGCCACACCTCGGCCACCGCCCGCCGGTCGGTGCGGGCCAGGCAGAGGTTGGTCGCCAGGTTGGAGGAGTGGGTGATCATCCGCTCGGCCAGCAGGCGCAGCGGCACGTGGGTGCCGAGCAGTTCCCAGGGCAGCGGATCGCTGTCCCACTCCGGATCGTTGCCGAACTCGCCGCCCACCGCGGACTCGAACCGGTTCACCACCGGCACCTCGGCATCGAGATCCGCCCCGCCGCGGACCAGCGCGGCCAGCACCGCGACCTTCATGGTGCTCGCGGCATCGTGCAGTTCGTCCGGCGCACGCGTGAACACCGGCTCGGCATCGCCCGCCCAGGGGGCCACCACGACACTCAGCATGGGGCAAAGCGTAGGGGTAGTCAGCCCGGTGGAATCAAACCGGCCGTCACCCGGATGCGCGGGCCACCCGTTGCCATCATCTACAGCTCATTGCAACGCACACTCCGACCGATCATTGCATTCAGCGTCATATCCGTTGCAACAACAGGCAACCCGGCCTTTCCGGTTCCCGGCCCTGGCGCAACGATCGACGTTGACCAATAAGTAAACGCAATGTAGCTTCTACAGCGTTCAGCGATTCCCGAACACTCACCCAGGGGGAGATCACGATGGGCAGGAACAACGGCGGCTTCTCCGGAGCAGGGCTGCGCAGGGTTCGCGACGTACTGGCGCGGCACGTCGACTCCGGACGGATCCCCGGTGTCGTCGCCCTGGTCGGCCGCGGCGACGAGACCCACGTCGAAGCGCTCGGGACGATGAGTCACGACGGCGGCGCGCCGATGCGCCGAGACACCGTCTTCCGGATGGCCTCGACGTCAAAGCCGGTCTCGGTGGCGGCCGCGATGGTCCTGCTGGACGAGTGCCGGCTGCGGCTGGACGACCTGGTGGAGCAGTGGCTGCCGGAACTCGCCAACCGGCAGGTCCTGCAACGGATCGACGGCCCGCTGGACGAAACCGTGCCGGCGAAGCGGCCGATCACCGTACGGGACGTGCTGACGTCCACCTTCGGGCTCGGCATGGATGTGACCGCGCTGGGCACGCCGATCATGAACGCGGTCTTCGAACAGGGGCTCACCCCCGACCTGCCGATGCCCATGCCCGAGCCGGACGAGTGGCTGCGCCGCCTCGGCACGCTCCCGCTGATGCACCAGCCCGGCGAGCGGTGGCACTACCACATCGCCAGCGACCTCCTCGGCGTGCTGGTCGCCCGCGTCACCGGCCGGCCGTTCGAGGACTTCCTCCGCGAGCGCGTCTTCGAACCGCTGGGCATGGCGGACACCGGATTCCACGTGCCCGCCGACCGGATCGACCGGCTGCCGAACCTCTACGCCCCCGACCCGCAGACCGGCGAGTTCCACGTGTGGGACGAGGCGGCGGGCGGACGCTGGAGCAAGCCCCCGGTGTTCCCGGGCGGCGGTGGCGGGCTGGTCTCCACCGTGGACGACTACCACGCCTACTTCCGGATGCTGCTGGACCACGGCGTGCACGGCAGCGAGCGGATCCTGTCCCGGCCGGCCGTGGAGCTGATGACCACCAACCGCCTCACGCCCGAGCAGAACGCCGCCCGCACCGCCATGGCCCTCGACAACGTCCACCTCTCGTACGGCCAGGGGCAGCACGGCGGCTGGGGCTTCGGCATGGCGGTGCGCACCTACCGCGGCGACTACGCGCCCGTCGGCCAGTTCGGCTGGGACGGCGGCAGCGGCGCCACGGCCTACGCCGACCCGGCCAACGGGCTCACCGGGATCCTGCTCACCCAGGTCGGGATGTCCGTCCCCCACTCGGCGCGGCTGATCCACGACTTCTGGACCACGGTCTACCAGGCGATCGAGGACTGACACCGGCCCGTACGACGCGAGGAGTGGGGGGGGGGGGCCGGCCCCCCCCCCCCCCCCCCCCCGCCGACGGGGGGTAGAGGAAAGAGCCCGCGGGCGGCCGCGGGGCCCCCCCCCGGGGGGGGGGGGCCCCC
>NZ_JBIRJC010000003.1:450445-569277 GCF_044329365.1 Kitasatospora sp. NPDC017646
GCCCGCGGATGCACCCCATTCTCGCCCCCCCCTCCCACCCTGCGCCCGTCACCCCCCCCCCCCCCCCTCCTCCCCCTGGGGGGGCCCGGGGCCCCCCCCCCCCCCCCACTCCTCGCTCGTCTACGGGTGATCAGCTACTGGCACGCGGGGACGGCAGGGACGCCGAGCCGGTGAGGAGGGGCCACTCGCGGTGGAAGGGCGGGAAGGGGAGCTTGCCCTCGATGACCGGGGTGCCGAAGATCTTCAGGTGGGCGGTCAGTGCGCCACTCAGGTCGACGCCACCGACCAGGGCCCAACTGCCCTGGAGCTGGGGCGCGTTGCCGGGGACGTCGACCGTGAGGGAGCCGTCGGCCTTGGCGCTCAGGTAGGGAGCGACGGTGGTCTCGACACCGACGGTGTCGTAGAGGCCGAGGCTGATCTCGGCGCCGAGGGCGGCACGGACCGAGGCCTTGCCGTTGAGACGGACGTGCACCGGGGAGACCTTGGTGTCGGCGTTGGTGGCCGAGGTCCAGCCCTTGCCGCCGGTGTAGTCGGCGCGCACGGCCCAGGTGCCGGTGGCGTCCTGCTCGGCCTCCAGGTGGACCTGGCCGTCGGCGCCGACCTCCAGGTAGCAGGTGAGGCCGAGGTTGACGACCACGGGCAGGCCGGCGACGGTCAGCACCGGGCTGGCCTGCAGCTTGGCGAAGGGTACCCGGATCGGCGCCGCGCCGGTGTTGCGGGCGACGTCGCCGGTGACCTTCCAGTTCGCGTGGGCGCCGAGGTCGAAGCCGACGGAAGCGGTGCGCGGGCTGGTGGCGGCCGCGCCGTGGTAGGCGAAGTGGACGGCCGGGTGCAGTTGGAGGGAGCCGGAGGCTTCCAGGCTGGCGCCGCCGGGCAGCGGGACGGGGGCCTTGACGTCGACCTCCAGGGTGCCGGAGGCATCGGCCTTCACGCCGCCCAGGTCGGCACCGATGCTGGCCTTGACGTCCTTGACCAGCGGGGTCACCTGGATGCCGTGCACGTCGATCGGCACCTGGCCGTCCGCCTCGGTGCCGCCGAGGAGTTCGGAGAGGGTGGCCGGACGGGTGGTGAGGTTGAGGGTGTTGCCCGCGCCGGGGTTGACCCCGGTGACGGCGACCAGCGCGCCCTGCGGGGCGGCGGCGGTGGGCGGGCTGGCGATCAGCTGACCGGGCTGGACGGGGGCGGCGGTGGCGGAGGCGGAGGCGGAGGCCGACGCCGACGCCGACGCCGACGCCGACGGGGCTGCGGTCGGCGAGGCGGTCGCGCCGCCCGCCGTGAGCACCGCGGTGCCCTTCCCCGGGTCGTACGAGGTGAGCTGGAGGGCCTTGTTCGCGGCCGTGACCGCGCCGCCGTCCTTGCCCGGGGTGCCGATGGCGGCCTGCTTGTCCCCGGCGGGCGCGGCCGTGACGTTGGTACCGGCCGGCGTCGGACGGCCGGAGGCCGGGGTACCGGCCCGGGCGTGCGGGGCGCCGGGGGCGGACGCGGCGGACGCCGGGCTGCCCCCGGCGGTGGTCGCGGCGGTGGCGTCGGCGGTGCTGGTGGCGGCGGCGGGTTCGCCGGCCGCTCGGGAGGTGCTGCCGGGATCGGTGGGACCGCACGCGGCCGTCCCGGCGAGGATGAGGGTGAGCAGGGCTGCGGGCGCGGCCCGGCCTATCGAGGGCTTGAACACGCAGCGTCATGTTACTGACGAGGAATAAGTTTGTCGAAGGCAGGCCGGTGCGGGGGCTGGAGGAAGACCTGTCCGCAGGTCAGACCAGCCGCGCGACGGGCAGCCGGCCCGTCGGCAGGGCGCCCGCCGCGGGGGCCCCGGCCAGCTCGGCGAGGTAGTGGGAGCGCGCCATCGGCACCGCCCCGAGGCTGCGCACGTACGGCCCGTCCCACTGGGCGTCGAGCAGCCGTCCGCCCGCGGCGCCGAACCGCGCGCCGAGGTCGGCGACGGCGACCCGGGCGGCGTCGGGCCGCCGGTGGAACATCGAGTCCAGGCTCAGCACCGGCCCGACGGCCACCCCGAACGCCCCTCCGATCAGCTCCCCGCCCTCCCAGACCTCCACGCTGTGGGCCGCGCCGCGCGCGTTCAGCTCCATCAGGGAAGTCCGCAACTCCTCGGTGAGCCAGGCTGGTTGCCGCCCATCGGCGCAGGCCTTGAGCACCGCTCCGAAGGCCGCGTCCGCAGTCGTGAACCACTCCGCCGCGCCCGCCGCGCCCCGCACCCGCCGGGCGAGCCTGCGGGGCAGCCGCACCTGGGCGGGCCGCAGCACCGGCCGCGGGTCCGGTGACCACCACGCCAGCGTGTACGGGTCCTCCGCGCCCGGCAGCACGGCCACCTCTCCCGCCTCGACGGCCCCTGCGTACACCGCCTCGTTGTAGGCGCTCGCGTACTCGTCCGCCGCGGGCAGCGGGAACAGCCCGTACCGGTACGCCGTCAGCAGCCGCTCCGGTCCGAGCTCCCCGCCGAAGGCCACCGGCCTCTCACCGGTGGCGAGTTGGAGGTCCAGCGCAGCGAAGCCGGTCACGGTCACAGGAACCCTTCGCCCGCCAGTCGCACCAGGTAGTGGTCCAGCAGCGCGCCGTCCACCTCCGGCAGTTCGATCCCACTGCCCTCCAGGGCCGTCTCCGCGTTGAGCCGGTCGAAACGCGGGAACACCGGCTGGAAGTACAGCTCGCTGATGGACAGGTCCACCCCCGGCGCCCGGTCGACGAACAGCGGGACGAAGGGCGTGATCGGGTGCGTCGGGTGCCCGGCGGCGAACCGGACCA
Source organism: Kitasatospora sp. NPDC017646 (assembly GCF_044329365.1). Classification (NCBI taxonomy): domain Bacteria; kingdom Bacillati; phylum Actinomycetota; class Actinomycetes; order Kitasatosporales; family Streptomycetaceae; genus Kitasatospora; species Kitasatospora sp. NPDC017646. The sequence continues at coordinate 453,203 of NZ_JBIRJC010000003.1, forward strand.
GTCGCTGCACCCAGTCGCGGTAAGGGAGTTCGGTGATCCGGTGGCCGCGCGCCCGCAGCCGGTCGGCGAGGTCGGGGAGCCCGGCCGGGTTCGGCGAGGTGAGGTGGTAGACCTCACCGTCGGCGGGCGCGTGCGCGGCGATGTGGGCGACCGCGCGGGCGAACCGGTCGGCCGGGACGAAGTCCAGTGGCAGCCGCACGTCCGGGCAGGTGCCGCTGTCGGCGAAGTACTTGATCAGCGCGCAGAGTTCCGTGCCGGTGTTCATCACCCCGGTCACCAGGTCCCCGGTGACGTCGTTGGTGCGCATCACGGTGACCGGCAGCCCGCCCGCCGCCGCGTTGTGCAGCAGCTGCTCGGCGACCCACTTGCTCTCCACGTAGCCGACGCCCAGCCGCTCGGGGTGGGCGAGCGGCGTGCGCTCGGTGACCTCGCGGACGCCGGCCGCGCCGAATCCGGCCAGCACGGCGAGGGTGGAGAGGTAGTGCACCGGTATGCCCCGGCTGTGCCCGGCGAGCCGGACCACCTCCCGGGTGCCGCCGACGTTGGGTGCGCGCAACTGGTGGTACGGGTAGAGGAAGTTGACCTGTCCGCCGAGGTGGTACACGGCGTCCAGGCACCCGGCCAGCCACTCGAACCGACGCTCCGTCAGCCCCAGTCGTTCGGCGGCCAGGTCCCCGACCAGCGGAACGACCCGGGCGTCCGCCAGGTCCCGTCGCAGGAAGCGCTGTCTGCTGGCGCGCAGCCGTTCCAGCGCGTGTTCCTGGTCGGGCGCGCGGACCAGGCAGTGGATCCGGGCCCGGGTGGTGGCGAGCAGGACGTCCAGCAGATGGGCGCCGCAGAAACCGGTGGCGCCGGTGAGCAGGATCTCGGCGGGCTCCGCCCGGGACGGCGCGGGGTTCCAGGACTGGCCCACGGGGTGGGTGAGCCGGGCCTCGGCGTGCCAGTCGACGGCGGCCTCGCCCCGGTCGACGCCGGTGCGGGCGGCCTGGAGGGCGGCCGTGAAGTCGCGCAGCACGGGCGAGCGCAGCAGCGCCCGGGTGAGGGTGCGGACGTGGCCGACGTCCAGGCCGAACATCATCCGGGCCCGGGCGAGCATCTCCATGGCGAGCAGCGAGGTGCCGCCGAGGGCGAAGAAGTCGCCCTCGAGGCCGACGTGTTCGACGCTGAGGAGCTCCGCCCACAGGTGTCCGACGGCCGCCGCCACGGTGTACGGTCCGACGACTGCCCCCGCCGGGTTCGGTCCGACGGTTGCCGTCACGGCGTTCGGTCCGACGGCCACCGCCGCCCCCGAGTCCGGTCCGGGCGCCACCGCCACGGTGTCGGGACCGACCGCGGCCGTCACGGCGGCGGACGGGCCCGTTCGCACCGCGGCCTGTGGCAGCGAACGCCGGTCGATCTTCCCCGCCGCCGTGAGCGGCATGGCCGTCAGCGGCACGAACTCCGCCGGGACGAGGTACTCCGGCAGCCGCTCCGCCAGGAAGGCCCGCAGCAGCTCGGGCCGCACGGCGGCGTCCCCGAGCGTGTAGTAGGCGGTGAGCACCCGGCTGCCGTCCGGCGCGCTGCCGTCCGCCGCGACCCGGGCCTGCCGCACCGCCGGATGGTCGGCCAGCACCGCCTCGACCTCGGCCGGGTCGACCCGGTGCCCGCGCACCTTCACCTGGTCGTCGAAGCGCCCGAGGATCTCCAGCTGTCCGTCCGCCCGCCAGCGCCCGGCGTCGCCGGTGCGGTACATCCGCTCGCCGGGCAGCGGCGCGTACGGGTCGGGTATGAACGATTCGGCGGTGAGCCCCGCCTGCCGCCAGTAGCCGCGCGCGAGGCCCGGCCCGCCGAGGTGGATCTCGCCCCGCTCGCCGGGCCGCACCGGCCGCAGCCGCTCGTCCAGCACGTGTACCCGCACGCCCGGCAGCGGGCGGCCGATCGGCACCGGCGCGGTGGGGGCGTCCAGCAGCTCCGGGGCGACCTCGCAGTGGAGGGAGGTGACGGCCGCCTCGGTCACCCCGTACGCGTTGAGCAGCCGCACGCCCGGCAGCCGGTCCCGGCAGGCCCGGCAGTCGTCGGCGTGCACCAGGTCCCCGCCGACCACCACCAGCCGCAACCCGGCCGGTGCGGGGCCGCCGGGTGGCAGCAGGTCGAGCACGTGGTGCCAGTACGCGGGCGTGAAGTCGGCGACCGCCAGGCCGAGCTGGGGGAGCCGGCGGACCAGCTCGGTGGGCGCCCAGGTGTCCCGGCCGCCGAGGACGACGGTCGCGCCCGCGAGCAGCGCGGAGAACACCTGCTCCAGCGCGGTGTCCGCGCCGAGCGCGGCCAGCTGGAGCACCCGCTCGCCGGGGGCGAGGCCGTAGGCGCGGACGACCCGGTCGAGGGTGAACACCAGTGAACGGTGGGTGACCGGCACGCCCTTGGGCCGGCCGGTGGTGCCGGAGGTGTAGATCAGGTAGGCGAGGTCGTCCGGCGCGCAGGTGTCATCCGGGACGCCCCCCGGCACCTGTTCGGAGGGCTCCACCCCCTCCACCCCGTCGAACCCGGGCCCGTCCGCGACCGCCACCCGCGCCCCGCAGTCCGCCACCAGTGCCGAGAGCCGCCGCCGCGGATGCGCCGGGTCCAGCGGCAGGAAGGCCGCGCCGGCCTTGAGCACCCCGAGCCAGGCCACCACCAGCTCCACCCCGCGCCGCAGGCACACCGGCACGACCTGCTCCGGCCCCACCCCTCGGGCGCGCAGGGCGGCCGCCAGCCGGTCGCTGCGCTCGTCCAGCTCGCGGTAGCTCAGCGTGGCGCCCTCCCCCACCACCGCGACCGCCGCCGGATCGTGCGCCGCCCGCGCCCGTAACAGCCTGTGCACGGTGTCCGCGAAACCGGCGCGGGCACCACGGACGCGCGCCTCCTGCCAGTTCCGTTCCACCCAGGCGCGGCACTGCGCCCGCCCGGCGGGCCCGTACACCCGCCGCCACCCGGCCGGCAGGGTCAAGTCCCCCGACCAGAGCGCGTACTGTCCGTCGTCATTCCGCACCACGGCGTGACGCCCGGAGTTCACATCCGTGCGTACGCCCCGTGCGCTGTCGGCTACGTCGTCCACCGGCTTGACCTCGTGCTGGAGCGGCAGAATGCTGGGAGGTGCGACAATTCCGACTATACGCATCCACGGCACACCGACAACGCCCGTCGCACAGTCCGCCGGACGCCGCTGAGCCGTGGGTGGATCGTTCCCGAAGACCGTCCTCGCCCGAACTCCCCCGCTCCGGCGGGGTGGTGTCGCGGAGGGGGGAGCCTCGTTGACTCTCCGGCGACAACGCCTGATGGTGTGTTACCTGAGCTGGATGGTGCTGTTCACCGGCATCTACTTCGCCGATCCCGGCCTGCGGATCATCTGGTGGACGGGCATGGGCCTCGGCGGCGTCGCCGCCGTCGTGGTCGGCGTCCGGCTCAACCGCCCCCGGCACCCGCTGTTCTGGTACCTGCTGGCGCTGGCCAACCTCAGCTTCACCACCGGCGAGGCGGTGCAGGCCCTCCAACTCGACATCCTGCACCTGCAGAACCCGTTCCCGTCCGTCGCCGACGGCTTCTACCTCGCCGAGTTCGTGCTGTACGCCGTCGGCCTGCTCGGCTTCATCCGCTGGCGCACGGCCCGTCAGGACCGCGCGGGACTGCTCGACGCCCTGATCATCACGCTCGGCCTGGCCCTGCTCGTCTGGATCTACCTGATCCTCCCGTACGCCCTGAACCCGAACCTCACCTGGCTCCAGAAGGCCGTCTCGATCGCCTACCCGCTCGGCGACGTGGTCGTGCTCGCCCTGCTGCTGCGGCTGTTGACCCCGCGCGGCGGCAAGTCCCGCTCGCTGCAACTGCTCACCGTCGGCGCCCTGGGCCTGCTCACCGCCGACGTCCTCTACGGGCTGATCCAGCTGCACGGCACCTGGCACATCGGCACCGGCGTCGAGCTCGGCTGGGCCGCCTTCTACACCGCCTGGGGCGCCGCCGCGCTGCACCCCTCGATGGTCGAGCTGACCAGGCCCGTCCCCACCCAGCAGCCCGACCTCTCCGCCAGCCGGCTCGCCCTGCTGACCATGGCCTCGCTGATCGCGCCCGCCATCCTGATCATCGAGTCACTGGCCGGGAACACCGCCAACGCCGGCGTGATCGGCGCCTTCTCCGCCCTGCTCTACCTGCTGGTGCTGGCCCGGCTGGCCGTCGTGGTGGTCGCCCGCCGCCAGGCGGTGGCCCGGGAACGGACGCTGCGCGAGGCCGGCGCCCGGCTGACCGCGGCCGTCACGGTGGCGGAGGTCGCGGACGCCGTCCAGGCCGCCGCCTCCACCCTGATGCCCGCCGAGCGCGGGCACGTCGCGCTGCTCGCGGTCACCGAGTACGGGGTGCTGCACGTCCGGCGGGCCGGGAACGGCAAGGGCACCGGACAGGACGGGGGCTCCGGCGGGCCCCGGGAGCGGGCCCGGGCGCCCCGGGAGGAGGCCGAGGTGCCGCACGAGCCGGCCGAGGTGTCCCGGGAGCAGGCCGAGGAGGAGGTCCTCACCCGCCTCGCCGCCCACCGCGAGACCCGCCTGCTGCCCGTCGGCTCCGTCGACCTTCCCGTCCATCTCGGCGGCATGCCCGCCGCCCTGGTCTGCCCGCTCACGCTGGCCGAACGCCCCTCCGGCGACCCGCTGATCGGCGCGCTCGTGGTCACCGGCACCGAGCAGGAGCTGACCAGCCTCTGGAGCTCGCTGGAGATCCTGGCCGCCCAGGCCGCCCTGGCCGTCGAACGCGTCATGCTGAGCCAGGAGGTCATCCGGCGCAACAGCGAGCTGTACTTCCGCGCCCTGGTGCAGAACGCCAGCGACGTCATCCTGATCCTCGACGCCGACGACAGCATCCGCTACGCCTCCTCCTCCGCCGAGCGGGTGCTCGGCCGCCCCGACCTGGACGGCACCCTGCTGACCGACCTCGTCCCGCCCGAGGACAGCCGGGAGGTCGGCAGGGCGCTGGCCCGGATGCGCGGTCCGGCCGACCCGCCCCGGAGCGACCAACCGCGCGAGCACTGGCGGCTGCTGCGCCAGGACCTCAGCCCGATCGAGGCCGAGGTCCGCTACACCGACCTGCGCGACGACCCGACGGTCGGCGGCCTGGTGCTCACCCTGCGCGACGTGACCGAACAGCGCCAGATGGAGCGCGAGCTGACCCACCGGGCCTTCCACGACTCGCTGACCGGCCTCGCCAACCGGGTGCTGTTCCAGGACCGGGTCGGCCACGCGCTCGCCCGCGGCCAACGCAGCGGGGCCGTCACCGGGGTGCTGTTCATCGACCTGGACGACTTCAAGGTGGTCAACGACACCCAGGGCCACGCGGTGGGCGACGAACTGCTGGTCGCCGTCTCGCTGCGGATCTCCACGGCGCTGCGCAGCTCGGACACCGCGGCCCGGCTCGGTGGCGACGAGTTCGCCGTCCTGGTGGAGGACGCCCTGTGCCCGACCGACGTGGACACCATCGCGGGCACGGTGCTCTCGGTGTTCGCAGAACCGTTCAAGCTCAGCGCGGGCGCCGTCCGGGTGAGCGCCAGTGTCGGCGTGGCCACCACCGAGGACAGCGTGGACGCCGCCGAACTGCTCACCCACGCCGACCTCGCGCTCTACTCGGCGAAGGCGGCCGGCCGCCGCCAGTGGTGCCACTACCGGCCCGCCTTCCAGGCCGGGCTGGTGGAACGGCACGAGCTGAACGAGAACCTGGACTCCGCCATCGCGGAATCGGCCTTCCAGCTGTACTACCAGCCGATCGTCGACCTGCGCACGGGCGACCTGGTGGCCTTCGAGGCCCTGGTCCGCTGGCCGCACGACCGGCGCGGCATGGTGCTGCCCGACGAGTTCATCGCCCTCGCCGAGGAGAGCGGCCAGATCGTCCCGCTCGGCGCCTGGGTCCTGGAACGCGCCGCCGAGGAGGCCGCCACCTGGCACGCCGCCAGCTCCGCCGCCCGCGCCGCCGCCGGGCTGCCCCCGCTGCGGGTCAACGTCAACGTCTCCGCCCGCCAGTTCCGTGACGCCGGCTTCGTCGACGTGGTCCACCACGCCCTGGGCTCCTCCGGCATCGACCCGCGCACCCTCGTCCTGGAACTCACCGAATCCGTCCTGATGCGCCGCGACGACCGGCTGCGCGCCGACATGTCCACCCTCGGTGAGCTCGGCATCGGCCTGGCCATCGACGACTTCGGCACCGGCTACTCCTCGCTGTCCTACCTGCGGGAGTTCCCGATCTCCCTGCTGAAGATCGACAAGTCCTTCATCGACGGGCTCGGCCTCTCCCCCCAGCAACAAGCCCTCGTCGAGGGCATCACCCGCATCGCCGACACCCTCGGCGTCCAGGTCATCGCCGAGGGCATCGAACACCCCTCCCAACGCGACCTCCTCGCCGCCATGGGCTGCCCCCTCGGCCAGGGCTACCTCTTCGCCCACCCGATGGACGGCACCCGGGCACGGGCCCTGGTCCGACGGGCGACGTACGAACCGGCCTGATCCCCGTCCGGCAACCCGGGCCGCGCCGACGGGAGTCCATGCCCGTCGGCACACCACGGGGCGGGTCAGGGGTTGGCGCGCATGAGGTCCAGCAGCCCGGGGAAGCGCTTGTCGAGGTCCTCCCGGCGCAGCGTCGCCGCGCGGTTGTTGCCGCGGTCGACCTGGCGGACCAGGCCGGCTTCGCGCAGGACGCGGAAGTGGTGGGTGATCGTGGACTTGGAGACCGGGAGGTTGAAGGAGGCGCAGGTGCGGGCCGTCCCCTCCGCTTCCCGCAGCAGGGCCGCGACCACCCCGTAGCGCAGCGGATCGGCGAGTGCGTTCAGGACGGTGCGCAGGTCCATCTCTTCGATCGAGGGGTGGCCTTCGGCGTCGGGCATGAAATCGACTCCTCCTCCATGAGGTATGGGTTGCATCGTACCTCGATCTCATGACACGGTGAGGTTCGAAAAAATCCTTACCTGGTCGCCCAGCGGCCGGGCTCAAGCCTGGAGTTGTGCCACATGAGTACGCAGACCACGTCGTCTGCCACGCCCGCCGTCGCAACGGACGGGCCAGCGCCCGGCCGTGCGCTAACCCTCGCGGCGGTTCTCCTCGCGGTGTTCGTCGTGCCGATGTCCATCTCCGGCACCGCCGTCGCCCTCCCCGACATCGGCACCAGCACCCACGCCGACCTGGCCCCGCTGCAGTGGGTGGTGAACGCCTTCAACGTCGCGTTCGCCTGCTTCACCCTGGTCTGGGGCTCGATCGCGGACGTCATCGGCCGGGTCAAGGCCTTCACGGCCGGCGTCGCTCTCTACGCCCTCGGCTCGCTCGCCAGCGCCGTCGCCACCAACGTGGTCTGGCTGGACGCCGCCCGCGCCCTCACCGGCATCGGCGGCGCGGCGATCTTCTCCTGCGGCGCCGCGATCATCTCCACCGTCTTCGACGGCCCCGCCCGCGCCAAGGCCTTCGCGATGTTCGGCACCATCGCCGGCATCGGCGTCGCCATCGGCCCGTCCCTGGCCGGCGCGCTGGTGCAGGGCCTCGGCTGGCGCTGGGTGTTCGCGGTGCACGCCGTCGCCCTGGCCCTGGTGCTGCTCGCCGTACCCGCCGTCTCCCGCGCCATGCCCTCCGACGGCGGCAGCGGCGGGCGGATCGACGTCCCCGGCAGCGCGCTGTTCGTGGTCGCCATGGTGCTGCTCACCACCGCCATCGTGCAGGGCTCGCAGTGGGGTTGGGGCAGCGCGGGCGTGCTCGGACTGTTCGTCGGCGCGGTCGTCGTCCTCGTCGTGTTCGTCGCCGTCGAGAACCGCAGCGCGCACCCCATGCTCGACCTGAGCGTGCTGCGCAACCGCCGCTTCGTCGGCCTGTGCCTCGTCCCGGTCGCCGCCTCCTTCGGTTTCGTCACCATGCTCACCTACCTGCCGAGCTACCTCACCGCCGTCACCGGGCGCGACACCGGTGCCGCGGGCCTGCTCATGCTGCTGCTGACCGCCCCGGTGCTGATCCTGCCGATGCTCGCCGCCAAGCTGGTCGGCCGCGGCGTCTCCGCGCTCACCCTGATCTACCTGAGCCTGGTCTGCCTCGTCGTGGGCGACCTCGCGCTCACCCTGCTCTCCCCCTCCGTCACCGTGCTCGTGCTCGCCGCCCCCATGCTGGTCACCGGTGCCGGCATGGGCCTGTCGGCCGGCCTCGTCGACGGCCAGGCGCTGGCGATGGTCGACCCGGCCAAGGCCGGCATGGCAGCGGGCTTCCTCAACACCCTGCGCCTCGGCAGCGAGGCCGTCGCCGTCGCGGTGTACGGCTCCGCGCTGGCGACCGTGCTCGGCACCCGCGTCACCGACGGCATCGGTGCGCACGAGGGCGCCACCCAGGCCGCCCAGGTCACCGCCAAGGCCGCCGGCGGCGACCTCACGGGGGCGGCCGAACTGTCCGGTGCCACCGACCGCAAGGGCTTCACGGACTTCCTCGCCAACGCCTACGACTCCGCCTTCCACTCCGTCCTGTGGGGACTCGCGGCCGTCGGCGTGGTGCTGCTCGTGGTGATCGCCGCCCTGCTCCGGGGCGGGCAGAAGACCGAACCGCAGACCACGGCCTGAACCACCGGCCGTCCACAGCCGCGGGAGGGCGGCCACCCCCGAACCGCCCTCCCGCACCCCACCCCGCGTCGGCAACAGCCACCCCGGCGCCTGCCACCTCGAAAGCCGGCCCGGCACCGCAACCCCCGAGCGGTGCCGGGCCCTCGTCCGTCACCCCAGCGCCAGTCGAAGGACTCCAACCCATGCACAAGCACACCACCGCCCAAGTCGTCGTCGTCGGGGGCGGCCCCGTGGGCATGCTGGTCGCGGCCGAACTCGGCCACCACGGCGTCTCCACGGTCGTCCTGGAGGCCAACCCGGAGACCGTCGACCAGCCGAAGGCCGGCACCCTGCACGCCCGCACCGTCCAAGGCCTGGCCCGCCGCGGCCACCTGCGCGCACCGCAGGGCAGCGACGCGGCCCTGGCCCGACCGTCCGCCGACGCCTTCCACTTCGCCGGGATGCCCGGCCTGGTCATCACCGCCCCCGGCACCGAGCCGAGCCCCATCGTCGGCCGCTCCCAGGCCGACCTGGAACGGGACTTCGAGCACCGTGCCCGTGCCCGGGGCGTCACGGTGCTGCGCGGCCACCGGGTCACCGAACTCGCGCCGGGCCCGGACACCGTCGAGGTCACCGCCGAAGGACCGGACGGCGTACGGCAGTTCACCGCCGAGTACGTCATCGGCACGGACGGAGCCCGCAGCACCGTGCGCGAACAGCTCGGCTTCGCCGCCGAAACCCACGCCGCGACCGTCTCCGCCCTGCTCGGTGTGGTCCGCCTGGCCGACCCCTACCGCGTACCCTCCGGCTGGAACCGCACCCCCCGCGGCTGGACCATAGCGGGCGTCAACCCGTATGGGCACAGCCGCTTCTTCACCATCGACTTCCGCGGCCCGCACCCCGACCGCCACTCCCCGCTGACCCTGGCCGAGTTGCGCGCCGAGGCCGAACGCATCCTCGGCCACCCGGTGCCCATGACCGACCCGGTGTTCTTCTCCAGGTTCAACGACTTCGCCCGCGTGGTGAGCGACTACCGCAAGGGCCGGGTCCTCCTGGCCGGAGACTCCGCCCACGTGCACTTCCCGGTCGGCGGCCAGGGCCTCAACCTCGGCCTGCAGGACGCCCTCAACCTCACCTGGAAGCTCGCCCTCACGATCAAGGGCACCGCCGGCAAGGACCTGCTGGACACCTACGACACCGAACGCCGCCCGGTCGCCCGGCGGGTGGTCGACAACACCCGGGCCCAACTCGCCCTGATGCGGCCCGATCCCGGCCTCGACCCGCTGCGCGAGCTGTTCACCGGACTGCTCGGCGTGAGCGCGGCCAACGACCACCTGGCCAACATGATCAGCGCCCAGGACACCGCCTACCCCCCGCGCACCTCGGACGGGTCCTCCTGGGAAGGCCAGTTCCTGCCCAACCTGCCCCTCACCACCGACGAGGGCCCCACCGACGTCATCCGCCTGCTGCAGCCGGGACGCCCGGTGCTCCTGCTCCTCGGCGCCGACCAGGAGGCGCACCGCAAGCAGGCCGAGGGCTGGTCCCACGTCCTGCGCACCGTACGGGCCGGCAGCAGCCGACAACTCCCGTGGGACGCCGTGCTGATCCGCCCGGACGGCTACCTCGCCTGGGCCTCCGACGGCGGCCCGCTGGCGGGGACGCTCCGCGAGTGGTTCGGCGAGCCATAGGGCGCGGCCGGCCCCGAACGCACGCGCCGAAGGGCGGGTACGGCGAGCCGTACCCGCCCTTCGGCGCGTTCCTACCGGAGTGTCACCACCGCACCGGCAGCGCGGTCGGCCGCCGCAGCACCGTGCCGCTGTCCCACGGCACCGCCGCCGGCTCGACGTCCAGCGTCAACTCCGGGAACTCCCGGGCCAGCCTGGTCAGGACGGCCACGATCTCCATCCGGGCCAGCGCGGCGCCCATGCAGTGGTGCATGCCGTAGCCGAACTGCAGGTGCCGCTTGGCCGGTTGGCGGTCGGGGTCGATCACCAGCGGGTCCGGGAAGACCTCCGGGTCGCGGTTGGCCGCGAAGGCGTCCGGATAGACGACGCTGCCCCGCGGCACCAGGCCCACACTGGTCTCCAGGTCGCGGCCCGCGATGCGCGGGAACGCGGAGATGGTGCCGAGGGGGATGAGACGGATCAGCTCCTCCGCCAGCCGCGGCGCGATCCCGGGCTCGTCGGCCAGCCGTCGCCACAGCCCCGGGGCGGCGAGCAGGGCGTACAGCGACTTGGTGAGCACGGAGACGATGTTCTGGTCGGCGCCGAGTAGCGAGCCGAAGAAGATTCCGGTCAACTCGGCGTCGTCCATCGGCGGTTCGACCCGGTCCCGGTCGGCCCGGAACCTCTCGATCAGCCCGCCGGCCACCACCGGGCGGGCGCCGGTGACCAGGTCCTGGACGTAACCGTAGACCCGGTAGAAGTGCTGGACGAGGTCCGGCACGTTCTCGTGCGAGGCGAGCTGGATCACGCGCGAGGACGGCCGGAAGTAGTCCACGTCCTGGACCGGTACCCCGAGGAAGTGGCAGTTGACGGCTATCGGGACGCGGTCCACCAGGTCGGTGAACAGGTCCGGGGACTGTGCTTGCCGAAGTCTCTCGATCCCCTCGTCGATCACCCGGTCCAGCACCCCGCGCAGCCCCTCGACACCCGCCGCGCTGTAGTCGGCGGCGACGAAGCCGCGCACCCGGGCGTGGTGCGGGGCGTCGAGGTTGAGCAGCAGCTCCTTCGGCATCACCGTGGGCAGGAAGCTCGGCCCGCCGTCGACGTTGGTCTCGGCGCGGCCGGACGTCGGATCGGTGAGCAGCTTGTGCACGTCGGCGTACCGGGTGAGGTGCACGGCCCGGTGGCCGCTGGGCAGCTGGATCATCGGCAGGCCGCCCGGACCGGGCTCGGCGAGCGGGGTGAACGGCGGGACGGGGTCCAGGTTGGGGATGTCCACGGCGGTGACGGTCGAGGGTCGGACAACGGTGGTCATGCGTCCTCCAGAGGGGTCAGGTGAGGGCGGGCAGGCCGGTCAGACCTGACAGCTCGCGCACGGCCTGGGCACTGTTGCGGAAGTGCACGGCGCGCCAGCCGCATCGGCGGGCGGCCACGCAGTTCTCGGGCAGGTCGTCCACCAGCACGCACTCCTCGGCCGTCACGCCCGCCTCCTGCTCGGCCAGGCGGAAGATCTCCGGATCGGGCTTGCGGAACCCGACCTTGCAGGAGTCGACCACGCAGTCCACCGCACCGGCGGGCGCGACGATCGCCTGCCAGTAGGGCTCCCACTCGGCGACGTTGTTGCTGAGGATGCCGACCCGGAAGCCCTGCTCCTTGGCATGGCGGACGGTCGCGGTCATCACCGGGTTGGCGCTCACCCCCTCGAACCACTGCTCGCCGAAGCGCTCGAAGCGCGCCCGGGACAGGTCGATGCCGGGGTTGGCGTCCCGCAGGACGCGGACCATGGACCGGCCCCACTCGGCCTCGGTGAGCATGGCCAGTTCGATGGGCGCGAGAGGCTCGACGCCCAGCTCGTCGGCGACCGCGCCCAGCGCGGTCTTCAGCTGGCGGGGGGTGATGCCGGTACGGGTGTGGTACGAGTCGAAGAGGTCCTCCAAGGGCGGCGAGAGGACACCCCCGAAGTCGAACCAGATCATGGGTTTGGACATGCAGCGTCTCCTTGTGGTGCCGGGACGGCAGTGCGGGCTGGTCGAGCGGCGCGGGCTGCTGATCGGGATGCCGGGCCGTGCCGGCTCGCCCGGCCGGCGGCCGGCCGCCGGCCGGGCTGACGGGTCGATCAGGCCGGTCGCACCCGTCAGGCGCGGGCGGCGGCGTAGGCGAACCGGTCCTCCAGAGCGCCCGTGATCGGGCTGGTCCGGGCGAGGTGCACCCGGGCCCGGGCGATCTGCTGGTCCTCCTGGACCATGCTGATCTCGAAGGCGACGGTGTCCGGGACCGGCGACTCGACGACGCGCACGACGCAGTCGGTGGGCAGCTCGAACTCGCCGAAGCGGGTGAAGTCGGTCTCCACGCGGGAGAGCAGCAGGCTGCGCGGCGAGAGGCCGAACAGCTCGTTCGCGGCGTAGATCGCGGACTGCCGGAAGCCCTCGAAGATCAGCGCGCCGGGAATGTGGTCGAGCGGGTGGTCGAAGAGGGCCGGATTGGCCTGGTCGACCACGACCTGGGTACGGACCTCCCACTCCCCCACCTCGGCCTCGGCGAGGACGACGTTCTGCGCGGAGGTGCGGCCGACCGCGATCGGCGCGACCCGGCGGCCGGTGTGGTGCGGCCGGGCCGGCGACAGGGTCAGCGCCGCGCGGCCCTTCTCGCGCATCCGGTCCCAGGCGGCGCCGGGCATCCACTGGCACACGGTGCGCATGGTCGCGGCTTCCCTGCCGTCGACCGAGAGGGCGAGGTCGAGGGTGCTGCCGGTGACCACGCCGTCCCGGTGCTTCAGCTCGGCCTGGCGGGCCCGGATCTCGCCCCGGCCCGGGCGGGCACTGATGCGCAGGGCCTCCGGGTCGGTGATGTTCAGCTCGCCGCTGACGAAGATGAACTTGTTGTCGAGCGGGGCGGAGAGGAAGGTGTGCGCCGCGTAGATGGACGCCTGGCGGAACACCTCGACCAGCAGCAGCGGGTCGTAGGCGGCCGGGGCGGCGACGTGGTCGCTGTAGTAGCTGTGCACGCGCGGAAGCTGCGCGGCGATGAGGTACTCGTCCTCGGAGACCCGGACGGAGTCAGTGAGGAAGACCTCGCAGATGGCGGCGCGGTGAACGGTGCCGCACGGGACGGTGTTCGAGTAGCTGAGCTGGCCGTCCAGGATTGCGGACATGACTGAGCTCCCCCTTGTTGCTCTTGCATGTAGGTACCCCTCCAGTCGGAGGTGCGAGTAGAACCGTACCTTGGTCGACTTCATACGACTGTGGCGCAGGCCACTCAACAGGGAACATGTGCATTAAGAGTGCGTGAGCGGCGGATTTCACCGGCCCGGGCGCCCACTCGAGGGCCCGCTACCCGACGAATCGCCACACTGCGCGCGTATACCGGCAAATCGTCAACCAGGTGACGAATCATCGCGACCCACGTCCGACCAGGGTGTTCCGTCATGAACAGTTTCATCCTGCCCGAGCAGCGGAAGCCCGCTCGGAATGCGGGTTCGTCATTCTGCTTTTACGAAAGCAATTTGGAAGAACAACGATCTCTTGAGGTTGTTGTTGATATGCCGCACCGGTTTCGCCGGCCCCCTCGTCCGCGTCCACGACTCCGCCTTCCACCCCGCGCCCCGGGGCGGGAGTGTGCCCCCGGGCGGACGCGACCGGCCCGCCGCGGTGCGCGCGGCGGGCCGGTCGACCCGACCGCGTGTGCGGCTACTTGACGGGGTGCGGATGCCCGAGGTGCGGGAAGGTCGGGAGCAGGTCGGTGTGCGGGCCGATGTGGTCGCCGGTGACCTTGCCGCCGGTGAGCATGGTGAGCCGGGTCGAGGTCACGTCGTCCGCCAGGGTGCGGCCGTTGGGGTAGCCGGCCGGGCGGGAGCGGTCGTACCGGAGGATGTCCGGGAGGACGAGCTTCAGCGTCTCGGTGGCGGCTTCGGTGGTGTAGTCCCCGGCGTGCTGGAGGACGGCCGTCCAGGGCTCGCGGTAGGTGTCCCAGTCGTCGGCGGGCTCGCCCGCGCTGTACGCGTCCTCGGCCTCCTCGGCGTTGAAGTACGCGGTGAGCGACGGGTGGGCGCCCCGGTCGACGGAGACCAACTGGCCGTCCTGGCGCAGGCTCACCCTGCCCCAGACGCCGATGGTGGGATCCGGCCCGAGCTCGGCGTCCGGGGCTTCCAGGGCGATGCCGAAGACGTTGGCGTCGGCCATAGCGTCCTTGCCGGTCCAGGTGAAGTCGTTCACGATGCCTTCGAGGTCGGCGAAGAACGGATCGCTGCGCAGGCCCACGGACAGCTTGTAGCCGTTCGCCTCGACCACGTCGGGGGCGTCGCCGAACGCGACCGGCACGTCGGAGAAGAGCACGTCGCCGCTCGGCTCGTGCTTCCGGGCCGCGGCGCCGGTGGACCGGTGGACGGTGACGCGCTGCGCGCCGGTGCCGCCCTCCGGGGCGGAGAAGGTGAACGAGTAGGCGACGTCGGCGCGGTGGTCGCCGTCGTTGTCGACGTTGATCCGGTAGACCGCGTCGGGGTGGAACTCGGCGGCCCGGGTGGGCGCGTACGGATTCACGTTCAGGATCAGGACGGTACGGCCGGGGGCGTCGGCCGCCGGGAAGGCGAACAGGTCGGTCATGTCGAGGCGGGCGTCGCCGCGCGGGGAGCGGAGGTGGGGACCGCTGAGGTGGTGGGACATGGGGGTTTGGTAGCAGGCGGAGTCCGCCCCGGCCGCGCCGACACACCAGCACACCGCCGCTACGACCCGGCGACGCGCCGGAGCTTCACCCGCACGAGTGATTGTGAACGCTCCGCACACTGACGGACACTCGAAGCATTCGGAGAACTCTTGAGGTTCTCCCGGCGCAAGGAGTTGCCGCCATGACCGCAACCGAATCCTCCGCCTCCCCGGTCCCCCGGATCGCGGACCACTCCCAGCCCACCGCCCACGGCCAGGACCTCGCGGACATCGGCGGCAACGTCGGTGCCGTGTGGCGGGCCTGGTGGACCTGGACCCCGGCCCACGGGATCTTCAACCTCCAGCTCCCGTGGAACGTCATCGGGATCAACTCGACCGTCGTCGTCACCGCCTCCGAGATCGACGCCAACGGGAACCGGTTCGTCGGCGCCGCCGCCTTCCAGGTGTCGAGCATCGCCCCCGGCAACGGCGTGGTGACCTTCAAGATCAACATCGACTGGGGCAGCTCGCTGCCGATGCGTACCGACGTCCTGGTCTTCAACTGAGCCGACCTGAGCGGCCGGAGACCCCACCGGCGACCGGAGCCCGGGCCCGCGGAACCCCCCGCGCGCCCGGGCTTCCGCACTCGTCGAACTCCACCGGCGCGCATCAGCCCGGGGATGTAAACCCGCGGGCCAATGCGGGCGGCCGGGAGATCGACCGGTGGGCCGATGCCACTCCCCCGCGCCGCGTGACAGCGTTCGGCGCATGGACACCACGCCGTTCACAAGCACCAACGGACTGACCCGCCGTCGCATGCTGGGCACGGCCCTGGCCCTGGGTGCCGCCGCCCCGCTCGGCCTGGCCTCCACCGCCCGGGCGGACGCCCCCTCCCCCGGCCCGACCCCCGCGCCCGCTCCCGGGCGGCTCACCCTGCCCGGGCCCACCGGCCCGCGCCGCGTCGGCATGGTCGCCCTGCACCTGCGCGACACCTCCCGACCGGACCCGTTCGCCGGGCCGGGCCGCTACCGGGAGCTGATGGCGAGCGTCTGGTACCCCGCTCGCGAGGCGGAGGAGCTGCCGCTCGCCCCCTGGATGGCCGAGGGCGCCATGAAGGCCTACATGGACGACTTCGGCTTCAAGCTCCCGCCCTCCGCCACGCCGCTCACCGCGGCCCGCCTGGGCGCGCGCGTCCACCGCACCGGCCACCGCCTGCCCGTCGTCGTCTACTCGCACGGCGCTCACTCCCACCGGGCGATCAACACGATCACCGTCCAGGAACTTGCCAGCCAGGGCTACGTCGTGGTCACCGTCGACCACACCTGGGACGCCTTCACCGAGTTCCCCGACGGCCGCGTCCTCACCCCCTGGATCGACGGCGCGCCCCAGCTGGGCCCGCGGGACTACGCCGCCGACGCGCGCTTCGTGCTGGACTGCGTCGAGGAGATCGCCGCCGGGCGCAACCCCGACATGGACGGCAAGCCGCTGCCCGACGGCCTGCTCGGCGCCCCCGACCCGCTGGACATCGGCATGTTCGGCTGGTCCAAGGGCGCCTCGGCCACCGCCGCAGCCATGATGGCCGACCCCCGCGTCCGGGCCGGCTACAGCATCGACGGGCCGATGCAGGCCATCCCCGTCACCGACCTCGACCGTCCGTTCCTGATGCTGACCGCCGAATTCGGCCGCGACCAGAACCCGGACGCGGTGACCTTCTGGAACCACCTGCGCGGCTGGCGGCTCAACATCCAGGCCGACGGCGTCCGCCACAGCTCGTACAGCGACGCCGCCGCGCTGATGCCCCAGGTGGCCGAGGTCCTCGGCCTTCCCGAGCAGCAGGTCCAGCAGATGGTCGGCACGCTCCCCGCCGACAGCTCGGTCGGCATCCAGCAGGCCTACCCGCTCGCCTTCTTCGACCTCCACCTCCGCCACCGCCGCGGCGCCCTCCTCGACGGCCCGTCGCCGCGCTTCCCGGAGGTCAAGTTCCTTCCGTGACAACGGAACCGGGTGACGGGGTCGGGCGGCCGCCACGGGGGTGCGGCCGCCCGCCCTGTCGTGCCCGAGGTCACCGGCGTCAGACGGACAGGCCCTGGGTGGCGGTGGCGGCGGGCGGGGTGGTGCTGCCGGCGGTGGTGCCGAGGGTGTGTTCGACCTTGGCGACGGCGGTGCGGTACTGCGCCGAGGCGGTCTGAGCGTCGGAGGCCTCGCGCTGGAAGAAGCCGTAGACCATGCCGACGGTGCCGAAGCGTTCGACGCCGAGGTAGGCGCTGAGCCGGACGCCGGCGATGGTGCCGTCGAGGCGGACGGCGGGGGCGTCCTGGCGGTCGCCGAGGGCGACGGGGGTGACGGTGAAGGTCGCCGAGTCCTCGGTGCCGGCGTTGAAGGTGATGGTGTGGCAGGTCCTGAACGCGTCGGTGGCGGTGTCGAAGTCGGTGGTGAGCCTGGCGGGGTCCTCGGCCGTGAGGGACTCGGTCACCAT
Source organism: Kitasatospora sp. NPDC017646 (assembly GCF_044329365.1). Lineage (NCBI taxonomy): Bacteria > Bacillati > Actinomycetota > Actinomycetes > Kitasatosporales > Streptomycetaceae > Kitasatospora > Kitasatospora sp. NPDC017646. Next base: position 470,528 of record NZ_JBIRJC010000003.1, read on the forward strand.
CGGGTTGCCGTCCTGGCCGTCGAGTTCGGTCTCGGCGCGCGGGGTCGCGGGGCCGGGTGCGGTCGCGTGCATGTTGATCAGGGCGTCGAGCGCGTCGCAACCGCTGACCGGGGTCGGGTTCGCGCTCGGACCGGGGCTCTCGCCGGCCGGTGCCCCGGTGTAGGCCGGGCCGAGGTCGTTCACGCTGAGCAGCGCCGACTTCAGCTGGTCGGCGGTCGGCAGCGCCGGAGCCGGTTCGGCACCTGCGGCGCCCGCCGGAACCAGGGCGGCCGCGGCGACCAGGACCGCGGCGGCGAGCGCGTGGGAAGGCCTCGGGAGGGACATGTCGGCCCCCGGTCGAGAGTGCGGGCAGGAACAGGGCACCAGTCTCCCACCGGCGGCGGAGTGAGTCGCGCGGGCGGTCATCGCCGCAGGTCAGCGGCGGTGACCGGTGGGGCGGAGCAGTCAGGGCCCGCAGCACGCGGCTGCGGGCCCCGCTGCGTCGGGTAGCCCCCCGGCCACCCGAGGTCAGATGGTCGCGGCCAGCTCCGTGCCCTGCTTGATGGCCCGCTTGGCGTCCAGCTCGGCCGCCACGTCCGCGCCGCCGATCACGTGCACGGACAGGCCGCGCTCGCGCAGCGCCTCGTCGAGGTCGCGGCGCGGCTCCTGGCCGGTGCAGAGCACGACGGTGTCCACGGGCAGGAGTTGGCGCTCGCCGTCGACGGTGAAGTGCAGGCCGGCGTCGTCGATCAGGTCGTAGGTGGCGCCGGCGACCATGGTGACGCCGCGGTGCTTGAGCTCGGTGCGGTGGATCCAGCCGGTGGTCTTACCGAGCCCGGCACCGACCTTGCCGGTCTTGCGCTGCAGCAGGTGGACGCTGCGCGGGGGCTTCGGCCGCTCGGGCGCGCGCAGCCCGCCGCGCTCGCGGTACTCGGGGTCGATGCCCCACTTCGCCTGGAACACCGGCGGGTTGAGGCTGGCCTCGTCGCCCTGGTCGGTGAGGAACTCGGCCACGTCGAAACCGATCCCGCCCGCGCCGAGGATGGCGACCCGCTCACCGACCGGTGCGCCGTCGCGCAGCACGTCCAGGTAACCGAGCACGCTGGGATGGTCGATTCCCGGGATGTCGGCGGGAGTCCGGGGTGTGACACCGGTCGCGAGGACGATCTCGTCGTGCCCCTCCCCGGCCAGCTGCTCGGCGGTCGCCAGGGCGCCGAGGCGCAGCGTGACCTCCAACTCGGCCAGCCGGGTGCGGAAGTAGCGCAGCGTCTCGTTGAACTCCTCCTTGCCGGGGATGCGCCGGGCGATGTCCAGCTGCCCGCCGACGCTCTCGGCGGCGTCGTACAGGGTGACGGCGTGGCCGCGTTCGGCGGCGGAGACGGCGAACGCGAGGCCGGCCGGTCCGGCCCCGACGACGCCGATGCTCTTGCGCACCTTCGTGGGCGCCAGCACGAGTTCGGTCTCGTGGCAGGCGCGCGGGTTGACCAGGCAGGACGTGATCTGGAGGTTGAAGGTGTGGTCCAGGCAGGCCTGGTTGCAGCCGATGCAGGTGTTGATGGAATCGGCGCGGTCCTCGCGCGCCTTGGCGACGAAGTCGGCGTCGGCGAGCAGCGGGCGGGCCATCGAGACCAGGTCGGCGTTGCCCTCGGCGAGCAACTGCTCGGCGATCTCGGGGGTGTTGATGCGGTTGGTGGTGACCAGCGGGATGCCGACCTCCCCCATCACGCGCTTGGTGACCCAGGCGAAGGCTCCGCGCGGCACGGAGGTGGCGATGGTGGGGATGCGGGCCTCGTGCCAGCCGATGCCGGTGTTGATGATGGTGGCTCCGGCGGCCTCGACGGCCTGGGCGAGCTGGACGACCTCGTCCAGGGTGGAGCCGCCGGGGACCAGGTCGAGCATGGAGAGCCGGTAGACGATGACGAAGTCCTCGCCGACCCGCTCGCGGACCCGGCGGACGATCTCCACCGGAAAGCGCATCCGCCGCTCGTAGGAGCCGCCCCACTCGTCCTCGCGGCGGTTCGTCGCGGCGACGATGAACTCGTTGATCAGGTAGCCCTCGGAGCCCATGATCTCGACGCCGTCGTAGCCGGCCCGGCGGGCGAGTTCGGCGCAGCGGGCGAAGTCCTCGATGGTCTGCTCGACCTGCTCGGCGGTGAGCTCGTTGGGCACGAAGGGGCTGATCGGGGCCTGGAGTGCGCTGGGGGCGACCAGGTCGCGGTGGTAGGCGTAGCGGCCGAAGTGCAGGATCTGCAGGGCGATCTTCCCGCCGGCGGCGTGCACGGCGTCGGTGACCACCCGGTGCTCGTCGGCCTCCTCCTCGGTGGTCAGCATCGCGCCGCCGTCCCAGGGGCGCCCGGCCTCGTTGGGGGCGATGCCGCCGGTGACGATCAGGCCGACGCCGCCGCGGGCGCGCTCGGCGTAGAAGGCGGCCATCCGCTGGTAGCCGCCGGGGGCCTCCTCCAGGCCGACGTGCATCGAGCCCATGACCACCCGGTTGGGCAGGGTGGTGAAGCCGAGGTCGAGCGGGCTGAGCAGGTGCGGGTAGCGGCTGCTGCCGGGGGTCGCACTCATCGACGTCTCCTGAGGGGGCGGCCGGTGGGAGGGGTCTCCCGGATGGTTACCGCAGAGTAGGGGACGGTCGCGGCGCTATGCAACTAGTTGCATAGGCACCGCTCGGCGAGGATGCCCGTACGGGCTTCGCGCCCCGGCCCGGCCCGGCCCGGCCGCGTATCGTCGTGTCGCGACAGCGCCGGCATCGCCGGCGCGGAGAGGGGGCGGCCGTGCGGCGTGGCTCGGTGGCCGTGGTCGGGGGCAGCATCGCCGGGAGTGCGTTCGCCGGGGCGGCGGCCAGGCTCGGCGCGGAGCGGGTCGTGGTGCTGGAACGCAGCCCGGGCCGGCTGGAGGACCGCGGACTGGGGATCTGCACCCACGACGACCGCTTCGCCGAACTCGTCGACGCCGGTCATCTCGCCCCGGACACCCGCCGCCACCGGCTCACCGTGCGCAGCTGGGTCACCCGGGAGCCGGACGGCCCCGGCGACGGCCCCCATGGGCGCGGGCGGCTGCTCTGGGCCCAGCCCTTCCCGTTCCACTCCCACCACTGGGCGGTGCTCTGGCAGTCCCTGCGCGAGAGCGCGCCCGAGGTGGTGGAGTACCGGCTGGGCACCACGGTCACGGCGGTCGGCAACGACGGCGGAGGTGGCGCCTGGACCGAGGAGGCCGACGGCGTCCGCACCCCGTACGACCTGGTGATCGGCGCGGACGGCTACCGGTCGGTGGTCCGCGCCGCCGTCTGCCCGCAGGCCGTGCCCGAGTACGCCGGGTACGTGTGCTGGCGCGGCAGCTTCGACTCCGCGCTACTGGCCGAACTGCCCGGCGGGGCCGGGGTCTGGCCGGAGGAGGAGTGCATCACCGTCTGCTACCGCGGCGGACAGGTGGTGATCTACCGCATCCCCGGGCTCACCCCCGGCACCACCCAGGTGAACTGGGTCTTCTACGCGCCCACCCCGGACTGGCTGCGCCTGGACGGCCCGACCGCCGTCGCCGCGGGCGCCCTCACCGGCCGGCAGCTGGACGGCATGCGGGAGTTCGCCGAGCGGCAGCTGCCGCCGTACTGGGCGGGCCTGATCGCGCTGACCCCGCCCGAACGGACCCTGCTGCAGCCCGTCTACGACCTGGCGACCCCGCACCGCACCGCCGGGCGGCTGCTCATCGGCGGCGACGCGGCGACCGTCGTCCGCCCCCACAACACCAGTGGCGCGGTGAAGGCCCTCCAGGACGCCCACGCCTTCGAGCAGGCCGGACGGCGACTCGGCGCCGGGTCGTGGGCGCCCGTACTGGCCGCGTACGACCGCGAGCGGACCGCGGCGGGGCGGGAGTTGGTGGGTATGGGCCGGACGTTGGGCGGGGCGCAGGTCACCTCGGCGCCGGACTGGTCGGCCATGGACGAGCCGGCGATGGCCGCCTGGTGGCGGGAACAGCTCACCGGCGGCGGCTTCGGCGGGCACGCGCTCGGGCGGACCGGCTGAGCCGGCCCGCCCGTGGAAGCGCGTGGATCAGACGTTGACGCCGTAGTCGGTGGCGATGCCGCGCAGGCCGGAGGCGTAACCCTGGCCGATGGCGCGGAACTTCCACTCCGCGCCGTTGCGGTACAGCTCACCGAAGACCATCGCGGTCTCGGTTGAGGCGTCCTCGGTCAGGTCGTAGCGGGCGATCTCCTGCCCGTTGGCCTGGTTGACGATCCGGATGAAGGCGTTGCGGACCTGGCCGAAGTTCTGCAGCCGGGCGTCGGCGTCGTAGATCGACACCGGGAAGACCACCTTGGCGACGTCGGCCGGCACCCGGGCCAGGTCGACCTTGATCTGCTCGTCGTCGCCGTCGCCGCCACCGGTCAGGTTGTCGCCGCTGTGCTCGACCGAACCCTCGGGGCTGCGGAGGTTGTTGAAGAAGACGAAGTGCTGGTCCGAGACCACCTTGCCGAGCGCGTTGCACAGCAGCGCACTGGCGTCCAGGTCGTAGTCGGCCCCGGTGGTGGTGCGCACGTCCCAGCCGAGACCAACGATCACGGCGCTCAGACCGGGCGCCTCCTTGCTCAGCGAGACGTTGCCGCCCTTGGCCAGCGAAACTCCCACAATGCCCTCCTCGGATCTCTCCCTGCGGACGAATCTACAGCACTGTAGAGATCACGAGAATCCATCTGCGGACGGGGGCCGCCCCGGGAATTTCTCAGGGACGGGGGAGGGAACCGGTCACCCCCGGCCCCGATCCCTCCGCACGCCGATCACCGTACCGGCCCGGGCACCGGCGGGGTGCGGCCGGGGCGCCTGACGGGTGGAGCCGCCCTAGACTGGCGGTGGATCCCCTGGCCGTCCCCGTTCCGAGGCCTTCGCGGGAGGTTCCCATGCGCCAGCGGTACAGCTTCCACCTGGACCGGAGCGGGCACTCGGTCACCGTCAACGTCCGCTCCGGCTGGATCACCGAGACCGAGCTGCTGGTGGACGGCAAGGAGTGCGCCTTCCACCGCGTTCACGGCCACGGCAGCTACCCGCTGACGCTGTCCGGGCAGTTCGCCGAGGAGCCGCCGCGGCCGCTGGCCGTACGGCTGGACCGCACGGGCCGGGCCGAGCACCCGCTGGCCTGCGTGCTGGAACTCGCGGGCACCGAGCACCCGATGCCGGAGCGCACCGCGCGCTGACGCGCCACTCCCGCCCCGCGCCGTCGCTCCACGGCTACCTTGCTAGCAAGCTAAGGTGCTAGCATCCCCGGTGTGGGAAACGAGGATGTGAAGCAGTTCAACGTGTACCTGCCGATCGAGCTGATCAAGCAGGTCAAGTTCCGTGCCGTCGAGGAGGAGCAGTCGCTCTCGGCGCTGGTCGCCGACGCGCTGCGCGCCTACCTCGACGCCCCCGCCCCCGAGCAACCGTCCGATGAATCCGCCGAATCCACCGAGGAGCACTGAGATGACGACCCAAGGCATCGAAGCCGTGTTCATGGAGACCCACAACTGGGGCAAGGCCGCCAAGTTCTTCCAGAGCCTGGGCTACGAGCTGGAGTTCGAGACCGACCACAACTCCGGCCAGCTGCGCAACGGCTCCGGCCCCACCATCTTCATCGCCGAGGTCCCCGCGGACCGGGAGACGCCGCTGCAGCTGGTACTGAAGGTGGCCGACGCCGACGCGTTCCGGGCGGGCGACGGCGTGGAGATGGTCACCCCGTTCGAGAACACCCACTTCGGGACCAGCCTGGCGACCGTCCGCGACCCCGACGGCCGGCTCTGGGGCCTCCAGGCGCCGGCCAGGGAGCAGTCCGCCCCGGCGGAGCAGCCCGACCACGCCTAGGAGCACGACCGGCCGGGGCGGGGACGGCGCGTTACTGCGTGCCCCCGCCCCGGCGGAGGCCCCGCCGCGCCGCGGCCTGGGCATGCTCGTGGTGATGATCGGGGTGCTGATCGCCGCGATCGACGGCACCATCGTCGTGCTCGCCCTCCCGGAGACCCAGCTGAGTTGACGCTCAGTCGGCGATCGCGCCGGCCACTACCTCCTCGACCGCCTTCCGGGCCCGCTCGGCGTCCTCCGCCACCAGGCCGATCCTGGTCCGGCGGTCGAGCACGTCGGCGGCGTCCAGGGCGCCCTCGTGGGTGACCGCGTACACGACCTCGGCGCGGGTGACGTCCAGCCCCTCCGCCAAGGGCGTCAACTCCCCCGCCGCCATGACCTCGTGAGCCGCTCCGCCGTACCGGGCGAGCAGCGGGGCGGGCACCCCGCCGGCCGGGGCCGGGCGGCTGTCGCGGTGGCCGGGGGCACCGACCAGCGGCAGGCGGGCCGTCCAGCAGGTCCGGGCGGGCAGGCCGCGCAGCCGCACGGCGGCGTCCACCGCGTCCTCGGCCATCCGACGGTAGGTGGTGAGTTTGCCGCCGACCACGGTGATCATCCCGGACGGGGACTCCAGCACGGCGTGTTCGCGGGAGATGTCGGCGGTGCTGCCGCCCCCGGTGTCGATCAGCGGACGGAGTCCGGCGTAAGCGCCGCGTACGTCCGCCCTGGTCAGCGCGGTGGCGAGGGCGGCGTTGACGGTGTCCAGGAGGAAGGTCAGTTCGGCCTCGGTGGGCTGCGGCTCGTCGGGCACGGGGCCCGGGGCGTCCTCGTCGGTCAACCCGATCGCCACCCGGCCGAGCTGCTGCGGCAGCGCGAAGACGAAGCGGCTGGTGGAGCCGGGGACGGGCACGGTGAGCGCGGCCACCGGGTACCCGAGGGTCGCGGCGTCCACCAGCAGGTGGGTGCCGCGGCTGGGCCGCAGCTTGATCGAGGTGTCCACCTGGCCCGCCCACACCCCGGTGGCGTTGACGACCGCGCCCGCGGTGACGGTCAGCGCCTGGCCGCTCAGCGCGTCGACCAGCCGGGCGGAGGTCCCGGTGACGGACTCGGCCCGCACCCGGGTCAGCACGCTCGCCCCGTACTGCGCGGCGGTGCGCGCCAGGGCGACCACCAGCCGGGCGTCGTCCACGAGTTGGCCGTCGTGGGCGACCAGCGCCCCACGCAGGCCGGCCGTCCGCACGGCCGGGACCAGCTGCCGCGTGCGGGCCGCGTCGATCCGGCGCACCCGGGGCAGCAGCGCGCCCGGCGTCCCGGCGCTCAGCCTCAGCGCGTCCCCGGCGTGGAAGCCCGCGCGGATCAGCGAGGCCTGGCCGGGACGCAGCAAGTCCGGTAGCAACGGCACCAGTTGGGGCAGCGCGCGGATCAGGTGCGGGGCGGTGCGGGTCATCAGCACGCCGCGCTCGACGGCGCTCTCCCGGGCCACCTTGACGCGCCCGGAGGCGAGGTAGCGCAGGCCGCCGTGCACCAGCTTGGAGCTCCAGCGGCTGGTGCCGAAGGCGAGGTCGCGGGACTCGACCAGGACGGTCCGCAGGCCGCGTGCGGCGGCGTCCAGCGCCACCCCGGCGCCGGTGGCGCCGCCACCGATCACCAGAAGGTCGACGTGCGGGTGCTCGGCGAGCGCGTCGAGTTCCACCGTCCGACGTCGGCCGTCGAGTCGGGCGGTTCCCGCGTACGGGCCTGCGGTGGGCGTCATGGTGCGAGGTATCCGTTCAGCGCTCTGGCCAGTTCGCGCCGCCAGGCCGCCTCGGGCAGCAGGGAGGCGACCATGCGGTGCGACTGGACGGTGGACTGGGCGATCAGAAGGACCATGGCGGCCAGTTCGGTCGGCTCGCCGGCTCGGATCGAGCCCTCGGCCTGCCCCTGCTGGATGCCGGTGCGCAGCGCCTCCAGCAGGCCGCGCTGGCTGGCTCCGAGCCGCTCGACCACGTACTGGAGCAGCAGGTCGGAGTCGTCGGAGTGGAGCAGCGCGCCGAGCACCGGGTGGTCGCGCAGCCGTACGGCGACCTGGACGACCCGGTCCACGAAGGTCTCCCGGTCGTGCACCTCCAGCGAGGTGCCCTCCAGGGTGGCCAGGATCTCGCGGGTGAGCAGCGCGCCGATCACCGCCTGGACGTCCGGCCAGCGCCGGTAGACGGTCGGGCGGCTGACCCCGGCGCGGCGCGCGATCTCTGCCAGCTGGGTGCGGCGGACGCCGAGGTGGACGATCAGGTCGGCGGCGGCGTCCAGGATCGCGTCGTCGGTACTGCGCGGCGCTCCGGCCGTGGCGTTACTACTTGACATGATGTGTGAAACTGTAACGCATGGCACCTGAGAAGCAAGCAGGGGCAGCCGGCGCCGCGCTGCCGCTCCCCCCGATGAAATGGGACGCCTGGGGCGACCCGGCCCTCGCCAAGGAGCTGTCCGCCGACATCAAGGGACTGCTCGCCGCCGCCCTCGGCGTCACCGGCGACGCCGCCCCCGGGCCGAGCGCGGCCGAGGTCGTGCTGCGTCCCTCCCGGATCACCGCCGATGCCCTCAAGGCGCTGGCCGCCGCCGTCGGCGAGGCGCACGTCAGCGCCGCCGACGCCGACCGGCTGCCCCGGGCCGGCGGCAAGTCCACCCCCGACCTGCTGCGCCGCCGCAGCCGCGAGCCGCAGGACGCGCCGGACGCCGTGGTCGTGCCCGGCGACGAGGCCGAGATCGCCGCCGTCCTCGCCGTGTGCGCCGGACTCCGGATCGCCGTCGTCCCCTTCGGCGGCGGCACCAGCGTGGTCGGCGGCCTGGACCCCGAGCGCGGCGGTTTCGAGGCCGTCGTCTCGCTGGACCTGCGCCGCCTCGACCGCCTCCACGCCCTCGACGAGACCTCCGGCGAGGCCGTCCTCGGCGCCGGCCTCACCGGCCCCGCGGCGGAAGCACTGCTCGCCGAACGCGGCTGGGAACTCGGCCACTACCCGCAGAGCTTCCGCTTCGCCACCATCGGCGGCTTCGCGGCCACCCGCTCCTCCGGCCAGGACTCCGCGGGCTACGGGCGCTTCGACGAGATGGTCCGCGGCCTGCGCGTGGTCACCCCCGCCGGGCCCCTCGAACTGGGCCGCGGCCCCGCCTCGGCCGCCGGCCCCGACCTACGCCAGCTCTTCCTCGGCTCCGAGGGCACCCTCGGCGTCATCACCGCCGTCCGGCTGCGCGTCCACCCGCTGCCCGCCGTCAAGGCGTACGAGGCCTGGAGCTTCCCCGACTTCGCCACCGGGACGGCGGCGCTGCGCGCCGTCGAGCAGCGGGGCACCGGCCCGACCGTCATCCGGCTCTCCGACGAGGCCGAGACCATGGTCAACCTCGCCATGACGGAGCAGATCGGCGGCTCCCCGGCGGTCAGCGGCTGCCTGGCCGTCACCGTCTTCGAGGGCGACGCCGAGCAGGTCGCCGCCCGGCACGACCTCACCCGAGAGGTCCTGCTCGCCGCGGGCGGCAGCTCGCTCGGCGAGGCGCCCGCCCGCGCCTGGGAGCACGGCCGGTTCAGCGCCCCCTACCTGCGCGACTCGCTGCTCAACGCGGGCGCGCTGTGCGAGACCCTGGAGACGGCGGCCGGCTGGAGCGACCTTGCGCAGCTGCGCACCGCCGTCACCGAGGCCCTGACCGGCGCCCTGCCCGGCGCGCTCGTCCTGTGCCACATCTCGCACGTCTACCCGACCGGCGCCTCGCTCTACTTCACCGTCGTCGCCGCCCTCGGTGAGGACCCGCTCACCCGCTGGGGCGCCGCCAAGCGGGCCGCCGGTGACGCCATCATCGGCGCGGGCGGCACCATCACCCACCACCACGCGGTCGGCGCCGACCACCGGCCCTGGATGACCGACGAGATCGGCGACCTGGGCGTGCGGATCCTGCGCGCCGTCAAGGCCGAACTCGACCCGGCGGGCATCCTCAACCCCGGCAAGCTGATCCCTTCATGAGCGAGCGAGTCATCGTAAGGCGCGGGCGGGCGAATGCCCCTGGCGAGCGAAGCGAGGCGGGCACATGAGCGAGCGCAGCGAGCGAGTCATCGTAAGGCGCGGGCGGGCGAATGCCCCTGGCGAGCGAAGCGAGGCGGGCACATGAGACGGAGGACCGCTGTCCGCAGGGTCGCCGTCCTCACCAATCCGGCGGCGGGCACCGGCCACGCCGAACCCGCCGCCCACCGGGCCGTCGCCCGGCTGCGGACCCTCGGGGTCGAGGTCGAACCGCAGGCCGGACGATCCGCCGACGACGCCGTCCGCCTCGCCCGCGAGGCGGCGGCCGGCGGGGCGGACGCGGTGGTCGTGGTCGGTGGCGACGGCATGATCAACCTCGCCGTCCAGGCCCTCGCCGACGGCACCGTCCCGCTCGGCGTCGTACCCGCCGGCACCGGCAACGACCACGCCCGCGAGTACGGCCTGCCGCTCGGCGCCCCCGAGGCTGCCGCCGACGTCATCGCCGCCGGACGCACCCGCACCATCGACCTCGGCCGGATCACCGGCCCGGACGGCGCCGTCCGGTGGTACGGGTCCGTCCTCGCCACCGGCTTCGACTCCCTGGTCAGCGACCGCGCCAACCGGCTGCGCTGGCCCCGCGGCCGGATGCGCTACAACCTCGCCATCCTCGCCGAGTTCGCCAACCTGCGCCCCCTGCCGTTCCGGATCACCCTCGCCGACGGCACCGTCATCGAACGCGACCTCACCCTCGCCGCCGTCGGCAACAGTCGCAGCTACGGCGGCGGCATGCTGATCTGTCCCGCCGCCCTCCCCGACGACGGCCTGCTCGACCTCACCCTGGTCGATGCCATGCCCCGCCTGCGGATCGCCCGCTTCTTCCCCACCCTCTTCAAGGGCACCCACATCGACCACCCCGAGGTCACCACCCTCCGCACCGAATCCCTGCGGATCGAGTCCCCGGGCATCACCGCCTACGCCGACGGCGAGTTCATCACCACCCTCCCGATCGAGGTCACGGCACGCCGGGAGGCCCTGCGACTACTGGTCCCCTGAGGTACGGTCCCGGGATGACGGTTCCGCTTCCCTCCTGCCCGGCGCACGGCCCCGGCCGGGACCGCACCGCGCTGGTCCGCCCGGCATCGAGGTGCTCCCGGCCGACGCCGGGACCGGCTTCGCCCCCTACCTCGGCGAGCCCGTCCGAACAGTGGGAGCGGCCGGCCGGGCTCACACGCCCCGGGTCGCGGTGATCCTCCCCGAGTCGATCGCCTCGACCAGCTCCCGGTGATCGGCCGCGGTACGGTCCGCGTAGCGCAGCGCGAAGTCGGCGACGGCCTCGGCGAAGGTGTCGGCGGTGCCCAGGTAGCCGGCGACGGCCAGGCGGTCGCCGGTGCGGGCGTGGGCGCGGGCGAGGGTGCGGCCGCACAGGTCGGCGTAGGCGCGCAGGCCCGCGGGGGTCAGCGCGCCGACCTCCACCGAGCCCTTCATGTCGCGCAGTTGGCGGCCGTAGTAGTGGCGCCCGGCGGGGCCGGTGGTCCAGCCGAGGAAGATGTCGCTGGCGGCCTGCATCAGGTGCTGGCCGGTCACCACCCGGCGTCCGCCGTGGTGGACCGCGACCTCGGCGTCCACCCGGGTGGCCGGCAGGTGGTCCTCCAGCACCGACCGGCCGGCCTCCTTGAGCTGGAGGAACAGCGGATCGCGGGTGGTCCGGCCCTCCAGCAGGACGATGTGGCAGCGGGTGCCGACGCTGCCGACGCCGACCACCTTCATCGCCGCGTCCACGAAGCGGTAGCGGTCGAGCAGGACCCGCCGGTCCTCGGCGAGGGTGGCCCGGTAGTCGCTGAACACCTTTCCGAGGCTGCCCAGTGCGGCCTGATCCAGTTCCTCGATCAGCGGCGGCGAGCTGATGATCCGCCGCCGCCCGTCCCGTTCCTCGGTGAGCTCGCCGAAGGCATGGAGACTGGTGCGGCGCCTGGCGTGCGCGAGGTCGGCCTCAACGGCCTTGCGCCGCCCGGCTTTCCGGATCATCGGAAGCAACTCGGCGGTGTCGATCCGGCTGTACCAGACGTCGAGTTCGCCGAGCCCGGCCAGCCGGCGCATCGCGGACGCGTAGCCCTGGACGGCGGAACGGGCGGCGCGCCGGGCGCGCTGGTCGTCCTGGCCGTTGTCGCGGGCGGCGACCGCCACGCTGGCGGCGAGGCGCTTGACGTCCCATTCGAAGGGGCCGGGGTGGGTCTCGTCGAAGTCGTTGACGTCGAAGAGCAGCGCGCGCTCCGGCGAGGCGTACGCCCCGAAGTTCACCAGGTGGGCGTCTCCGCAGAGCTGGACGGTCAGCCCGGTGTCGGGAACGGCCGCGAGGTCGGCGGCCATCACGGCGGCGGCGCCGCGCAGGTAGCTGAAGGCGCTGTCGGCCATCCGCCCGTAGCGGATCGGCAGCAGCCGGGCGACCCGGTCCGCGCCCTGGGCCTCCAGCACGCCGAGCGGGTCGGGCCGGTCCGCGGCGGCGGTCCACCGGCCGTGCGCGGAGCGGGAGACGCGCTCCCGGGCTGCCCGCCCGATGCGGCGGCGTTCGGCGGGGGTGGTCATGCGGCGGCTCCGTCCGTCACCAGGCAACCTTCAACGCCTACACCTCTGCGTGGCGCGAGGACAAGAGTGCCGGAGGGCGCGGCACCGCGCCCTCCGGCACTCGGCCGTCCGGGTGAGACCGGCTCACCCGGACGTGAAGTCGGCCGTCATCGCCATGGTCCGGCCGGGCCCCGGTCCGGCTACACCGGATCGGCGGCGATCCCGAGGTAGGCGGCGCGCAGCTCGGCGAGCAGCGGGTGGGCGGGGTCGAAGGCGGTGCCGTCGACGGAGGCCAGCGGACGCGGGCCGACGCCCGCGTTGAGCGCGAAGGCCGCGTCGAAGCGCGCAAGGTCGGCGGCCCGGACCGGCTCGCGGGACTGCGGGCCTCCGTACGCCCCGGCGAGCAGCGCCTCGGTGATGCCGGGCAGGCTGGGGCCCGCGGGCCGCACCAGCCGGTCCCCGGCCAGGAAGCCGACGTTCCAGGTCGCACCCTCGGTCACCAGTCCGTCGTCGTCGGTGAGCAATACGTCGTCGTACCCGGCGAGTTGGGCGGCGCGGCGGTGGTGGACCAGACCGAACAGGCCGACGTGCTTCACCTCGGGCAGCTCGCGCCGGTAGGGCGCCGTGCGCACCCGCAGCGGGGCGGGCTCGGCGGTCGCGGCCGGGCGGGTGGTCACCAGCAGGGCGGGGTCGGCAGGGGCGGCGGGGCGCTCCAGGCCGAGCGCCGGGTCGTACACGGTGACCCTGACGATCACCGGCGCGCCGTCGACGGGCAGCACCGCGCGGATCCGCTCCCTGACCACCGCCCGGTCCAGCTCGGCCGCGAACAGCGCCCGGCAGTCCCGGACCAGCCGGTCCAGGTGCAGCCCCAGGCCGCGGACGCCGCCCGCCTCGACCCGCAGCGTGGTGAAGTGCCCGTAGTTGAGCAGCCCCAGCGCGGCGAGCCGCGCCGGGTCGGCGGTCACGCCGTCGATCTCGATCTCACCCATCCCCCGAGTCTGCCAGTTGCCGGGACGCCAGCGGCTCCGGCGGCACCACCGGCCGGTACGGGCTGACGACCGTTCGGCCCGCCCTGGTGCGGGCGGCCCGCTCGAACTCCTCGATCCTGGCCGCCAGCCCCTCCGGCTCGCCCGCGTCCGCCCAGCGCCATGCCTCCGCCCACCACTGCGGCCCGCGCACCAGCGGACGGCCAGCCAGTGCCAGGTACAGCGCCAGCGTCGAGCGGGCGTACTCGTGCACCCAGCCGTCACAGCCCCGGTAGTCCGCCGTCTCGTCCAACCGCAGCCAGCGGCCCTCCTGCCCGGCGGCCAGTATCGGCACCCAGCCGCGCTGCCGGTCGGCGACCAGCAGGAGCAGCCGGCCGTCCTCCTCGCGCACCCGGTGGAGCGGGAGTTGGGGCATCCGGGCGAACGACAGCGACCGCTTCCAGCCCACCACCCACAGCCCGCGGCGCAGGTAGTAGCGGACGGCGGGCTGCCAGCTCCAGTGCGCCTCCAACCGGAAGCCCGGCAGGCCCTCGGCGGTCGCCGCCGCGTACACCTCGTCCAGTGCGGCGGCTGCCAGTCCGCGTCCGCGCGCGGCCGGCCGCAGGTAGAGGGAGGACACGGCGAGTTGGCTCGGGCCCCTGGTCCAGTTGTCCACCGCGACCGTCCCGGCGACGGCGCCGCGCTCGTCGAGGATCCAGTACCGGCGCCGGTACAGCTCCCCGCCGGGCCACTCGCGGCCGCTCTCCCCCAGCCGCTCCCGCCAGTCCCGCTCGGCCGGCGGCGCCAGCGCGTCCGGGTCCACCGCCTCGCCCAGCTCGCCCTCCACCAGGGACGCCAAGTCCCAGAGGGAGAACCGCCGTTCCTCTCCCTCGGCGGCCGCCCGCAACCGCACCCCCGTCGCCAACCGGTCCTGCGCCCGCCCGAGCGCCGCATCCCACGACCTCACCACGGGGCCACCCTAGCGGTCCTCCGGGCACGACCCGTAATCCACCGGCCACCGAACGTCAGTCCGGCGGACCGCACGGCCGTCTCCCGACGTACGGACCGCCGGCGGTTCCCCGCAGGCCCGCTCCGGGCGTCCTAGCCGACCGGCTGGCGCGCTCCCGAAAGGGCGGGGGCCGGGGCCGGGGCCTTGCGGGGGCGGGTGAGGGCGACGGCGGCGATCACCAGGATGCCGCCGGCCAGGGCGTTCCAGCCGACCGGCTCGGCGAGCAGGGCCGCGCCGAGCACGGTGGACCACAGGGGCATGACGTAGGTGACGGCGGAGGCGACGGCGGTGCCGGCCGTACGGACCAGGCCGAGGTTGAGCAGGTACGCCAGGCCCGTGCCGAGCCCGCCGAGCACCAGCAGGGCCGCGGCGGCCGGACCGCCCGGCCAGCGCGGGAGGCCGGCGGCGGCCGGGGCGACCACCGCCAGCTCGACTGCGGCACAACTGATCTGGAGCGTGGACAGGGTGGTGACCGTCTCCGGCCGACCGGACAGGAAGCGGCGCAGGTAGGCGAAGCCCGCGCCGTAGCAACAGGCGGCGGACAGACAGGCGAGGGCGCCGACGGTCGCGCCGGCGCCGAGCCCGCGCCAGACCCCGAGCACGGTGAGCACGCCGACGAAGCCGAGCGCGAGGCCGGAGAGCCGGCGGGCGCCGGGGCGGCGCTCCTCGGGGACTGTCAGCACCGCGAACAGCATGGTGAACAGCGGGGTGGTCGCGTTCATCACCCCGGCGAGCACCGAGCTGACCCTGGTCTCGCCGAACGAGAACAGGGTGAAGGGCACGGTGTTGAGCAGCACCGCGACGACCGCCGAGTGCCCCCACAGGGCCCGGTCGCGCGGGGCCCGCTCGCCCCGCAGCAGCAGGACCGCCCACAGCGTGGTGGCGCCCAGCACGCTGCGCCACAGCGCCACCCACACCGGCGGCACGCCCGCGTCGACCGCCACCTTGATCAGGGCGAAGCTGGCGCCCCAGATCGCCGACAGCGCCGCGAAGCCCGGCAACCAGCGCCGCACCCCGACCACCTCCCCGTCCGTACCCGCCACGTGTTCCGTCGCTCGTTCTGGACAGAGGGTGGCCCCGCGACCGAGCATGAGTCCAACAAGTGGCAGTGCGCGAAGGATGAGGAACTCTCATGACCCCGGAGGTCAACCTGGCCCAGCTCAGGGCGCTGGTCGCGGTCGCCGACACCGGCGGCTTCGGCGCGGCCGCCGACGAGCTGGGCATCAGCCAGTCCGCCGTCTCGCACGCCGTCGCCGCACTGGAGCGCTCGCTCGGCGCACCCGTGCTGCGGCGCGGCACCCCGTGCCGGCCCACCCCGCTCGGCGAGCAGGTCCTGCCGCACGCCCGCACCGCCGTCGCCTCCGCCGCCGCGGTGCGCGCCATCGCCACCCGGCACTCCGGCGGCCTCACCGGCACCGTGCGGCTGGCGGCGCCGACCACGGTCTGCCAGGCACTGCTGCCCGGGCTGCTGCGGGACTGGAAGGCCGCGTACCCGCAGGTCACGGTGCGGGTCTTCGAGGGCGAGGACGCCGAGCTGCTCACCTGGCTGGAGGCGGGCACCGTGGACGCCGCCGTCCTGGTCGACGCCGATCGGCTGCCGCCGGGGGCGGTCGCGCTCGGCGCCGACTCGATGCACGCGCTGCTGCGCCGCGACCACCCGCTCGCCGGTCAGGAGACCGTCCACGTCGGCGAGTTGGAGGACGACGACTTCCTGCTCTCCGAGGGCGGCTGCGAACGCCACATCCGCGAGGCCTACCGCCGGGCCGGCACCCGCTTCACGCCGCGGCACCGCATCCGCGACCTCAACACCCTGATCGGCATGGTGCACGCGGGCGTCGGGGTCTCGGTGATGCCCGCGCTGGCGCTGACCATGCTGCCGCCCGACTGCGTCCTGGTCCCGATCCGCCCCGCCGTGCACCGGACCCTCACCCTCACCGGGCCCAGCGGCCGGCCCTGGTCCCCGGCGGTCACCGTCCTGCTCGCCGGGGTTGGGGCGAGCGCCCCGGCCTGACGGCGGTTTTCGACGCCACAGGCACGGCCGATGGAGCTTTTCGTCGTTCCGGGCGGGCGCGGCTGGCGGAGCGAGCCGTCCGCACCGAAGGTGGCGGCGTCCCAACCGTCCGCCCGCCCCCGGAGCACCCCTTGCCCGTCCACCCGCACCGCCGGCTCGCGCTCTGCGCGGCGGAGGTCCCGGGGATCACGGCCCTGGAGTCGGCGCCGGTGCTGCGGACGCTCAAGGCGGCGGGGCCGGTTCCGGCGGCTTGACCTTCTTGGGGGTTGACCGCCATTCCTCAACAGGTCTATACCAGTGATGACCTTCGGCAACCACCCACCGCCGACGGCCCGTTCCGCCTGTTGCGCGCTGCCCCCACACTCGGCGCGACCAGGCTGTCGCCCCCACCGCCGTTTCCTGGAAAGGCCTCCGATGGAACGCGCTCTTCCCCCACACCCCCGCCCCTCGACGCCCCGCAGACGCCGCACCGGGCGGGTCGCCCTCGCCGTGGCCGGCGTGCTCGGCCTGGTCGCCGGCGGGGTCGCCGCGCTGACCGCCACCGGCGCGGCCTCGGCCGCCACCACCGACGCCGGCACCGGCCTGGGCAGCAACTGGTACGCCTCGGCGCCGTACCTGATGCCCGAGGACAACAGCCCGCCGGACGCCGCCGCCGTGATGGACGCGACCGGGCAGCGGGCCTTCCAACTGGCCTTCATCCTCGCCCAGGGCAACAGCTGTTCGCCCGCCTGGGGCGGCACCTCCTCGATCGGCTCCGACACCACCATGCCCGCCGTCATCCAGACCATCCGCGGCAAGGGCGGGGACGTCTCGGTGTCGGTCGGCGGGTACGGGGGCACCAAGCTGGGACAGGTCTGCGGCACGCCGGAGGCGACCGCCGCCGGCTACCAGCAGGTGATCACCAAGTACAACCTCAAGGCGATCGACTTCGACCTGGAGGAGCCGGAGTACGAGAACACCGCCGCGATCCACAACGAGATCGGCGCCGCCCGCATCCTCCAGCAGAACAACCCGGGCCTGTACGTCTCGATCACCACCGCCGGGACCACCGCGGGCACCGGCTGGTTCGGCACCCAGATGCTCAACGAGGCCAAGTCGCAGGGCTTCACGCCGAACAACTTCTCGATCATGCCGTTCGACGGCGGCTTCAACGGCGCCGCCGCGCAGACCGACGCGCTGGTGAAGTTCAACCAGATCCTCCAGACCACCTTCGGCTGGAACGAGGCCACCGCGTACGCCCACGAGGGCGTGTCGATGATGAACGGCCGCACCGACGCCGCCGAGTACTTCCGCCAGGCCGACTTCCAGACCGTGCTGGACTTCGCCACC
Organism: Kitasatospora sp. NPDC017646; assembly: GCF_044329365.1. Taxonomy (NCBI): domain Bacteria; kingdom Bacillati; phylum Actinomycetota; class Actinomycetes; order Kitasatosporales; family Streptomycetaceae; genus Kitasatospora; species Kitasatospora sp. NPDC017646. The sequence continues at coordinate 488,179 of NZ_JBIRJC010000003.1, forward strand.
GCGCACGGCCTGGCCCGCTACACCTACTGGTCGGTCAACCGGGACCGCCAGTGCGCGGGCAACGTAGACCCGGGGCTGTCCGGCTCCTGCTCCAGCGTGGCGCAGAACGACTGGGACTTCACCAAGTACACGGTGAAGTTCGCCGGGGCGACGCCGCCCACCACCCCGCCCACCACGCCGCCGACCACCCCACCGACCACCCCGCCGACCGGCAACCCGGGCGTCTGCACCGCCCCGGCGTGGAGCGCGAGCACCACGTACACCGCGGGCGCCAAGGTCTCGTACAACGGGCACGACTACCACGCCAAGTGGTGGACGCTGAACGAGGTGCCGAGCGCCAGCGGCCAGTGGGGCGTCTGGGCCGACGACGGCCCCTGCTGACACCGACACCCGAGCTTGGAGGGGCGGGCGCTCACAACGCCCGCCCCTCGCAGCTCAGTCGGCGTCGAACCGCTCCCGCAGAGCGGCCAGCACCCGCGCCGCCTCGGTCAGCCCGGCGGCCTCGCAGCGATCGATCCCGGCGGTCAGCCGGTCCCCCGCCTCCCGGGGGCGACCCAGATCGCCGCCCTCGATCAGGGCGGCGAGCCGGACGGCCTCCGCGCGCAGCGACTCGGCCCGCATCGCCTCGGCGGACCGCGGCGACTCGACGGACCGCGGTGACTCCACGGACCGCGGTGACTCGGCCCGGTCCCCGCCCCACCCGTACGCCGCGATCGCCCGCTCGGCCTCGGCGAGCGCCTCCTCGTACCGGTCGGCGATGGCCAGGCAGCGTGCCCGCTCGTAGTGCGAACCGCCTCGCAGGTACCAGTCGTCGTACTCCTGCCCGGACCGCTCGGCCGCCTCGCCGAGCCCGTCCGCCTCGGCCAGCAGGGCCAGGGCCGCGTCCAGCCCATCGGCACCCCTGGCGCGCATCGTGAGCTGGGCCAACTCCCGAAGCGTGGCCGCCAGTTGGTCGACCTGTGGGGCCTTGCCGTGCGCCTGCCGAGCCCGCCCGAGGGCGGCGTCGGCGGCGTCCCAGCGGTCCGCCCGGGCGAGTGCCAGGGTGGCTTCGCAGGCGACCATGGTGTGGGTCTGCTGGTCCTCCCAGTCGGCGACCAGGTCGGCCAGCCGCAGGTACTCCTCGGCCGCGTCCCGGTGCTCCTCCAGCTCGACCAGTCCGCGGGCCAGGTCCAGCCGGGCCTGGGCGAGCATCCGGACGTCCAGCCCGGCGGACGAGCCGGTCGAGGCGTCCAGCACCGACTCCAGCACGGCCACCGCGTCCGCCGCGCGGCCGGTGCCGCGCAGCACGTCGGCCAGTTGCAGCCGCACCTGGACCGCCTCCTCGACGGCCGCGGCACCCTGCCGGTCGTAGCGCGCGGCGGCCTCCGACAGCGCCCGGACCGCCCCGCCGTAGTCCTCGACCTGCATGCTCGCGTGGCCGAGCATCATGTACGTCGGCGCGTACGGGTAGGCGTCCTCCCCCCAGCGCACGGCCTCGGCCAGCGCCCGGTGGAACACCTCGACGGCCTGGCCGGGCTCGCCCTGCTGCAACAGCACCTGGCCCAGCAGCCCGAGCACCCGGGGTGTGTGCCAGAGAAGTTCGGCCTCCTCCAACTGCGCCAGTACTCCGTGCAGTTGGGCTGCCGCCTCGGCCAGGCGCCCCTGCCGGGCGGCGGCGTCGGCGGTGTACTGGCGGGAGGTGGCGGCCCGGCGGGCGGAGCCCAGCTTGACGGCGGCCCGCCGGTACCCGCGGACGGCGGCCTCGAAGCGCGCGGTGGTCTCCTCGGAGGGCTCGGGCAGCGCCTCGACCAGGTCGTGGTGGGCGGCGTAGGCGCGCGACTGCAGGACGATCAGGTAGTCGTCGTCCGGCATCCGGCCCGCGGCGCGCAGGGCCTCGGCCTCGGCCAGCGCGGTGTCCAGCCCGGCCCAGTCGGCCACCGCACCCTCCACGTCGCCGAGTTCGACGATCAGCGTCCGGGTGCGGGTCATCAGTGCCGGACCGGGCAGCCCGGCCCGCTCGTACAGCTCGGCGGCCTCCAGCAGGCGCGCCGCGCCCTCGGCGTGGTCGTCGCGCTGCAGGGCGTCGTGGGCGCGCTGCTCGGCGAGTTCGGCGCCCAGCCGCTCGGGGCCGCCGAGTTCGGCGCTCTCCGGGTGCACGAAGTCCGCGGCGGCGGCCCGTTCGGCGATCCGCCGCCAGAGCCGGTCGGCGTCCGGGTGGCCGAGCACCTCCAGTTCGCGGGCCTTGAGCACCAGGGCGGTGAAGTCCTCCGGCTCCGGCTCGACCTCCCGACGCGCCGCCGGAGCGACGGCCGGGGCCGTACCGAGCTCCGGCGCGGCGGCGGCCCGCACGCCCAGGGCCAGCGGCTCGGCCAGCAGCGGCCCGGCCGCCAGCCGCGCGCGCCGGGCGGCGCTCACCGCGTCGGTGCCGTTGCGGGCGTCGAAGCGGGCGGCCAGCGCGTCGGCCTCGGTGCGCACGTGGGCGAGCAGGGTGTCGACCGTCCAGCCGGTGCCGGCCGGTCCGCTGACCGCCAGCGAGCCGTGCCCGGCCCGGGCCAGGGCGGCGATCAGCACCTCGACGCCGGTGAGGAAGTCGAGGACCCCGAGCGGGTCGCCGGTCACCGCGAACAGGTCGCGGTTCTCGGCGAGGAGCTCCAGGCCGCGCGGCTCGTTGCCGGTCAGGGCGCAGAACTCGATGTGCTGGCCGACCGGGCGCACCATCCCCGCCTTGCCGCGGGCGAAGCGGTAGCCCGCCAGGTGGCTGGAGCGGGCCTCGTCGAGGCGGCCCTCGCGCACGAGCGGCAGTAGGGCGGCGGCCTGGCTGCGGTAGGGCTCCTCCGCGCAGGTGCTCCGGCCCGCGAGGACGGGCCCGAGGATCTCCAGTGCCCGCGCGTCGTCCCCGGCGGCCACCTGGTGGTCGGCGCGGGCGCGGGTCTCGCAGGCGTGGCAGTCGCTGAGCTCGGAGCGCGGGCGGGCCGCCCAGAGCTCGTAGGCGTCCTGGACGTCGATGCCGGTGTGCACGGCCAGGTGGTAGCGCTGGGCGTAGTACGGCTGGAGGTCGAACCCGGCCGACCGGTAGCGGTCCCGCAGCTCGGTGTGCCAGCGGCGGACGGCCGCCAGTGGCACGTCCGGGGTGTCGAGCAGCGCCACGGCCACCCACTTGAAGCGCCAGAACACCTGGTGGCGGGCCCACTCTCCGAAGCCGTCCGGGTCGGCGTCCCAGAGCTTGAGCACCCGCGCGAAGACCACCGGGGTCTTGCTGCGCTCGCCGTCGTACTCGTAGGCCTCCATCAGTTCGAGCAGGGCCATCGAGCGGACCCCGGTGTCATCGAACTGCTCGGCGGCGTCGACGAGTTCCTCGGCGGTGACGGTGCGGGTACGGCCGTACGGGCGGGCGTCGTTCTCGCGCAGCGCGGCCATCACCGCGTCGGGGGTGTCCAGCATCACGCCTCCTTCTCGTCGGCGCCCGCGGCCTCGTGGCCGAGCATGGCGTGGTCGAGCAGGCTGATGAAGGAACGGTTCAGCAGCGCGGACTCGCTGGCCCTGAGCGGGCGACGGGTCATCAGCACGGCCTGCCCGTACAGCGCCTCGACGGCGGTGACGGCCAGTTCGCGGTCGGCGATGGTGGCGGCGCGGCGCACCAGCGGGTTGAGGTGGTTCAGCACCAGCTGGGCGCGGGGCACCTCGGCGCGCAGCGAGCCCAGGATGTCCGCCCACAAGCCGTCGGCCTCGTCGGCGAGTTGGGCGCGCGTGCGCTCGTGCCGGGCCTCCCGGTTGTCGAGCAACAGGGCGGGCGCGTTGGTGGGGTGGAAGCTGCGAAGGGCGACGTCGCAGTCGAACCGGCCGACCACCTCGCGGGCGATCGCCAGGAAGACGCCCGCGGCCAGTTCGGCGGCCGGGTCGACGGTGTCCAGGTGCGCGGTGACGGTGCCCGGGTCGAGGTCGGCGACCGAGACCCCGGGGCGGATCTCCGGCAGCCGGTGCACCAGGTCGCGGTCGTAGGTGTAGCCGCCGTTGACCACCCCGAGCCCGGCCGCGCCGGCGATCGGGGCGACCTGCCGGAACTCCTCGACCGTACGGGTCACCAGCACCACCGGGTGGCTGCGGGCGAACTCGTCCAGGGTGACGTTGCCGTCGGTGGTCTCGAACGGCAGCCAGGGCAGCATCATCCGCAGCAACTCGTCGTCGTAGCGGGCGAGTTCCTTGACGGCCAGGTGGTGCACGGAGAGGAAGCGGTGGAGCAGCGCCGGGTCGCTGGCGGACAGGCCGGTGAGCCAGTCGCGGATCCGGGCGCCGAGCGCGTCGCGGACGGCGGCCAGCGTCTCGTCCGCGTACAGGCCCTCGCGCGAGGCGGTCGGGCGCAGCCCGTCGGTGTCCACCACGCAGCGGACGAAGAACGCCCAGTCCGGCAGCAGTTCGTCGGCCTGGTCGGAGAGCAGCATGCCCTTGAGGTGCACCCGGTGGCCGTTGCGGCGCGAGGGCGGGGCGGCGTCGGGCAGGACGTACGCGACGCCGCGCAGGCCGACCAGCGGGAGGTCCAGCTCGATGGTGTCGAGCGGGGTGAAGTCGAAGGTGGCGCGGCAGTACTCGGCGAGCGCCTCGCGCCGGGCGAGCGGGGAGCCGTGCCGGGCGGCCCACGGCGGGGTGCGGTTGACCTGGTGCGCGGTGCCGGCCGCGTCGATCACGGTGACGTCGTGGCGCAGCAGGCTGCCGAAGTCCCGGGCGAGGGAGAGCACCCGGGCGGAGCGCGTCCACTCGGCGGCGTCGGCGCGCGGGGCGAGGGTGACGGTGGTGCCCGGCTCGGGTTTGGCCGAGGCGGCCAGGGTGCGGATCGTGTAGCTGCCGTCGGAGCTGCCGCGCCATTCGATCACCGGCGCGTCCGGGCTCCCCGCGTGCCGGGTCACCACGGTGATCTCGTCGGCGACCACGAAGCAGGCGAGCAGGCCGATGCCGAACTGGCCGATGAAGTCGCCGCGGGCCGCGGCCAGGCCGGCGCCGTCCAGCCTGCCGTCGGCGTCGCGCTTGGAGCTGCGGCCGATGGTGGCGAGGAAGGTGTGGACGTCCTTCTCGGTCAGACCGATGCCGGTGTCGGTGACGGACAGCTCGTCGTCGGCGCGGACGGTGATGGCGGCCGGCGCCCCGGGGTCGAGGGCGCGGCGCGCGGAGATCGCGTCCACGGCGTTCTGCAGCAGCTCGCGCAGGTAGACGCGCGGGCTGGAGTAGAGGTGGTGGGAGAGCAGGTCCACCAGTCCGCGCAGGTCCACCTGGAAGGTGTGCGCACTCGTCGGGTTGTCGGATGGGGACACCGGAGGCTCTTTCGGTCGCGAAATGCGGAAGGGTTTCAGTACGCGGCGCAGCGGTCGCGGTGGGCGCGGAAGGTCCTGACCGGGTCGCCGGACAGGTAGTGCCAGGGGGACTCGGTGACGAAGCCGTCCAGCGCGTCGAACAGCAGCCGCGCCGTCCTGGGCTGGTCGGCGAGCGAGAAGGCCATCGCGAAGGCGTTGAAGCTCCCCTGCCAGCCCCGGACCGGCACGAAGTCCGGGTGCAGGACGGAGCGGAACGCCGCCTCCTGCAGCTCGGCCACCACGGCGGGGTCGGTCAGGTAGGCGCGGTCCTCGCCGTCCGGCAGGTCCAGCCAGCGCTCCAGGTGGGCCAGCGCGACCAGCTCGCCGAGCTGACTGCCCTCGGGGGCGGCCAGCATCGCGGAGCGGGCGAACTCGTGCACCGCCTCGTGCGAGCCGCCCCACTTGGCGCACACCTGCTGGAGCCGCTGGCGGTGCGAGGCGGGGTGCCCGGGCTCCCGGCGCACGGCGGCCTCGAAGCGGCAGGCGGCGACCTCCGGGCCCAGCGAGGCGCCGCGCGCGCTGATCTGCAGGAAGTACCACGGGGCGAGCCAGGACGGCTCCCGCTCGGCAACCTCCAGCAGCTGCTCCTCGGCGACGTCCAGCCGCTGGTGGAACAGCTTCCACTGCTCCTCGGTGACCTGCCCGGCCCGGGCGCCGGTGCGCGCCTCCCAGGCCCAGCTGACGTGCCGGGCGCCGGACAGCAGCAGCGGCAGCGCGTCCTCCGGGGCGTCCGACATCGCGCGGGCCGTCCACTCCTCGACCCCGGCGACGTCCGCGACCGCCCCGGCGAGCCAGGTCAGCCCGGCGCCGTCCGCCGCGGCCAGCTCCGGACGCAGCGCCGTCCAGTCGCCGGCGGCGGCCTGGCCGAGCACCCGGCGGACGGACTCGTCCCCGAAGGACGGGTCGAGCCTCGGCTCCGCCGCCCGGGCGGCGACGGGCGCCCCGGCGGCCCGCCGGCCCAGGCCGAACCCGAGCCCGCGCCTGCCGGCCCGGTCCTGCGCGCCCTCCCCGCCCGAGCGGCGTCGGAACAGCGGCATGTGTGGCCCCCTCGAACATCATCGGCATCTGTCGCATGGCCCCACTGCGGCCACCCCACGTGAGTACATATCACGGGCGACTGACGGCCCTTTCCCCAGCCCAGCGACCTCCGCACGAGGCCCGCCGTCCCGCGACCGGTGGCATCTTGTTGCCTGACAGCTTTCTGACACCGCGCACGTCACCGCCCGGGCCGACGTTCCGTCAGGCTGGTCACCGTGCACGCCATTCGCTTCCACCTGCGCGGCCCGGAACACCCCGACGGCCCCCCACCGGCTCCCGAGGCCGTCCGGGACGGGCTGGCGCTCGGGGTGCCCGCCCCGGCCCGGATCGAGCACGCCCGGATCCTGACCGGCCCGGGCGTGGTCGACGGGGTCGCCTTCGTCCTCGCCGACAACCTGCTCGCCGCCGAGGCCGCCCTCATCGCCGCCTGCGCCACCCTCACCGGCCGGGCCGGACCGCTGCCCGGCTGGGACGTGCCGCACTGCGCCCTGGACACGGTGCTGGCCCTGGGCCCGCACGGACTCCCGGCCTGCTCGTGACCCGAGTGCGTCAGGCCGCACCGAGCCCGGCGTCCGGCGTCTTCCCCGACTGCGCCTGCTCGATCCGATTGACCAGCATCACGGCGAACCGCCGCGCGGCCGGCAGGTCCACCGCGCCGCCCTCCGTCGTCACGCTCGCCACCACGGTGCCCGAGCGCACCACGATGCTCACGCCGTCCCCCGCCGACAGCGGCCCGACGAACGCCTGGCTCTCGCTGCCCAGCGCCGGGGCGTCGACCTTGTGGAACGGCCCGACGGGGTAGGACGCGTACGTCTCCTTCAACCGGTTCCTGGCCGCGTCCCGGCTGGGCAGCGTCTCCACCAGGAACCGGGTCACCAGGTCCCCCGAGGAGAACCGGACCGACCCGCTGAGCGGCTTGCCCGTGCACGGCGTCGAGGCCGAGCAGGTGACGGCGTGGTCGGCGGTGTCGACCTTGCGCTTCTCCTCGTCCCATCCGGCCATCACCTTGGCGTCCGGCAGCACCTGCCCGACCACCTTGTCGTCCAGCAGCGTCCCCTCCAGGTCCGCACTGGGCGCCGCGGCCGGCGGCACCGGCGCCGCACTGCCGGCGGCACCCGCGTTCCCGCCCGGAGACGCGGACGCCCCAGCGGACGCCCCAGCAGACGCCCCAGCGGACGCCGAGCCCCCGGCGCCCGTCGGCGCGGCAGCGGCACTTGTCACCGCCGAAGTCGCCGGCCCTGCCGAACCAGCCGAACCCGTCGCCCCCGCAGCCCCGTTGGCACCTCCCGACCCGCCGGACGAACACCCCGCCAGCACCCCCGCCAGCACACCGCCCGCCACCACGGCGAACACCCGCCGTCCACCCATCCCCATCGCCCGCTCCCTTACGGCTGTCCGTGACCCCTCAAGATAGCGACCGCCCCACCCCCCACCCGCGTCGGGTCCCCCGCACACGAACCGCCCCGCCCCGCCCCGGGAACGCCGAAGGGGCGGCGGCCTCCACGGCCACCGCCCCACCGGACATCCCGACCGAACGGTCAGACCGCCGGGACCGGGAAGGTCGGGTACTCGACACCCGAGATGTACTGCACGACCCGCACGACCTGGCACGAGTAACCGAACTCGTTGTCGTACCACAGGTAGAGGATCGCGTTGTCGCCGTCGACCTTGGTCGCCCCGGCGTCCACGATCGAGGCGTGGCGCGAGCCGATGAAGTCGCTGGAGACCGCGTCCGGCGAGTCGATGAAGTCGATCTGCCGCTTCAGCGGCGAGGTCAGCGAGATGTTCCGCAGGTAGTCGAGGACCTCCTCGCGGTTGGTCTCCCGCTTCAGCTGCAGGTTGAGGATCGCGATGGACACGTCCGGCACCGGCACGCGGATCGAGCTGCCGGTGATCTTCGCCTTGAGGTCCGGCAGGGCCTTGGCGACGGCCGAGGCCGCACCGGTCTCGGTGATCACCATGTTCAGCGGCGCCGAGCGGCCGCGGCGGTCGGCCTTGTGGTAGTTGTCCAGCAGGTTCTGGTCGTTGGTGAACGAGTGGACGGTCTCCACGTGGCCGCGCACGACGCCGTACTCGTCCTCCATCGCCTTCAGCGGCGGGACGATGGCGTTGGTGGTGCAGGAGGCGCAGGAGATGATCTGCTCGTCCGGCTTGATCATGTCGTGGTTGACGCCGTGCACGATGTTCGGCACGTCGCCCTTGCCCGGGGCGGTCAGCACGACCTTGGCGATGCCGGGGCGCAGGTGCTTGGACAGGCCCTCGCGGTCACGCCACCTGCCGGTGTTGTCGATCAGGATCGCGTCCTTGATCCCGTACTCCGTGTAGTCGACCTCGCTCGGGTCGTTGGAGTAGATCACCGTGATCTCGTTGCCGTTGACGACGATCTTGTTGTTCGCCTCGTCGACGGTGATGGTGCCCTGGAACTGGCCGTGGATCGAGTCGCGGCGCAGCAGCGAGGCGCGCTTGACCAGGTCGTCGCCGCCGCCGTTGCGCACGACGATGGCCTTCAGCCGCAGGCCGTTGCCGGAGGCCTTCTCGATCAACAGGCGGGCGACCAGCCGACCGATGCGGCCGAACCCGTACAGCACGACGTCCTGCGCGGACCGGCGCTCCAGCTTGTTCTCACCGGTGGCACCGGCGACGGCCCGGGCGGTGAACTCCTCCACCGACAGGCCGTGGTCGTCCGCCCGGTAGGTCGAGGCGAGCATCCCGAGGTCGATCTGCGAGGGGCCGAGGTCCAGGGTGGTCAGCGCCTGCAGGAACGGCATGGTCTCGGTGACCGAGAGCTCCTCGCCCGCGATCTGCCGGGCGAAGCGGTGCGTCTTGAGGATGCTGACCACCGACTTGTTCACCAGGGAACGGCTGTGGAGCAGGACGGTCACGTCCTTCTCCCGGTGCAGCCGCCCGATGATCGGGATCATCGACTCCGCGATCTCCTCGCGGTTCTTCCAGTCCGTGAACACGTCGTCGTTGACAGTCACAAGTCCATCTTTCGAGCTGAGGGTGTTGCCCACATGGTAGCTTCGCCCGCCTCCGGCCCAACGGGCGGTCCCCTCCTTCCCCGCCCCGCCCGAGCCTCCCACCTGCGACTTCCTCCGCGCCCCCGTCCGCAAAGGTGATCGCCGCCACCCCGGCCGACCCCGGTCTACTCGGGTAGAACATGCCCCCGTGGTTTCTCAAGTCGGCGGTCGGCGGTCCCGCACGCGCGGACGGCCCCCAGCTGTGGATCGTGGAGCCGGTTCCGTTCCGGCTCCTTCCGGCTCGGGACATCTGGCTTTCCGCCGGCTGACTCAGGCACCCCCACTGCCTCCCAGCCGCACCTGCTGTGGCCGCTCGCGCTGTATCCGGTGTCGGATACGGCGGAGGTGGTCTTCCAGTGCCTGAGGGACCGCAGCCCGTTCGACGACACCGAGGTACGACGGGAGCTGCTGCGGCGGCTGAACGAGATCGACGGGATCGAACTGGCCGAGGCGAAGCTGGACCTCCGCCCGTCGTTCCCGCTCCAGGTGTTCGCCGGCCACGTGGAGGAGATCTGCGCGGTGCTGGAATGGTTCGTCCACACGGCGGCTCTGGAGCTCGCGCAGCGCGCCTGAGCCGGATTGCCGTGTGCCCGGCGCCGAGTCAGGGGACTCGGCGCCGGCGCACGGCACGATCAGTCATTTCAGGGAAGCGGCCAGGAGTGCTCCAGGGTGTCCAGCCACCCCCTGTGCCCGTCCATGTTCACGGTGAGACCGAACCGGTCAGGGGCGGGGGAGCCGTTCTCTTTCCACCACTCGTAGGCGTCCTCGATCTCGTCCCACAGTCGGCGCTCACCGTACTGCCGAACGGTGAACCGGTCGTGATCACCGCCGTCGTGGTCCACCGCCGCCCAGGACGCCCGGTCGGTCGAGGCGATCCACAACCGGTCCGCGACGCCCTCGGCGGGGTCGTCCTGCCACGCGTGCCAGATGTCGCCGATCCGGTGGCCGATAGCGAACGCGGCGTCTCCGCGCACCACCGCGCGCCGGGGCAGCACCGTCTCCGACACGATCGCCTCGTGCTCCGTGCCCTTCACCACGTCGCGCATCAGCTGTACGTCGTCGCGCTGGGTACGGGCGAGCATGAACGCCCCGTGCGGACGGTACCGGCCCACCGCCGTGCCGTCGTCGCCGACCGTGAACCGCAGCATGCCCCAGCAGATCCACGGGTTGTCCCACGGCGTGAGGATGACCCCGCCGGGTTTGGTCTGGCCGATCCACTGCGGCGGGACGCGCCGCACGGAACAGGTGGACACGATGCGGTCGTACGGCGCGGCGGGGCCGTAGCCGAGCAGGCCGTCCGCGCACACGACAACCGGGGCGTACCCGGCGGCGTTGAGGTTCTTCCGGCCGCGCACGGCCAGGTCGGCGTCCAGTTCGACCGTCACCACCCTGTCGGCACCGAGCCGGTGGCACAGGAGGGCCGCGGTGTACCCGTTGGCGGTTCCGATCTCCAGGACCGTCATGCCGTCGCTCAGATCGAGCATGCCCAGCATGTCGAACACCACAGGCTGACGGCACGGTACGCGCCGCCGTCCTGTTCGAGCCAGACTCGTTCGGGGAGGAAGTGGTGGCGGGGGTGGGCCACGGCCGCCTGTCGCCACTCGGGGGCCACGTCGTGGCCGAGATCTCCGGTGACGGCCTGGAACAGGCCGCGCATGGCGGCCTGCTCGGGCCCGTTCTGGTGGTCTGTCATCAGCGGTGCTTGCCGCCCTTGTCGGGACCCGAGCCGTCCGGGCTGGGCTTCGGGCCGATCACGGGACCGCCGGGCTTGGCGTGGCTGCCGCCCTTGCCGTCGTTCGGGCCGCCCTTGTTCTGGTCTCCCACTGGGTCCTCCTACTGGGTCGCGGTGCGGTTGGTGGTCGGGATCGGCCCGGGGTTCGGTGGCCCGGGGGTGGGCGGCTTCTCTGGAGTGGTCATGCTGCTCCTCTCGTGTCCAACGGCAGGTCGCTTCATGGCGAACTCCTTCCGCTTGATGGAGGAAGTTCGTCGATGTGCGTCGAGTACAGCCCAACTGCGTTTCACCGAACAGGCATTATGGGTGGTCCCGGGGTTGTCCCGCCCTCGCGGACGGTAGGCTCGCACTTACCGTCGATGATGGGATTGGCCCGTGGACGACCCGATCCGGCACCCCCTCGCTCACGCCCGCGAACTGCGCGGCTGGTCCCAGGGCGACCTCGTTTCCTTCCTCGACCGGGCCGCTCGCGGCCACGGGCTGCGCTCCGGAGCGGACAAGGCCGCGGTGAGCCGGTGGGAAAACGGACGCAAGACGCCGAACACCGACTCCCAGCTCCTGATCGCCGAGGTCTTCGGCGTTCCCGTGTCGGAGATGGAGAGATACGGCTGGCCGTACTGGCTGCCCGGGCGCGACGAACCGCTGCCGCTGGGGGCCGTCCGCACCGTCCAAGCACTTCACGATGCACAGAGAGCCTCCATGGACCGTCGAAGCTTCATGACCTTCAGTGCCATCTCGCTGGCCGGCCTCGCCGCGCACTGGGCCGTGACCGAACCCGAGCGCCTGGCGTCCGCCATGGGCGGCAAGCAGGTGGATGCCGAACTCGTGGACTGGCTGGAGGACACGAGTCAGCAGCTGACGGCTCTGCCCACCGAACAGCGGCAACACACCATCCGGTTGATGGATGCCCACCTGGCCACCGTCACCGACCTGATCGAGGACGGCCGCTACAGCGAGGGCACCGGCCGTCGCCTGCACCTGCTGGCGGCCTCACTCGCCACCACCTGTGGCTGGTACCGCTTCGACCAGGGTCGGCACTGGGCAGCCGGCAAGCTCTGGGAGGCCGCGCTGCAGTCCGCCCATGCCGCCAGCGACCGCGACCACGGCGCTGGAGTGCTGTCGGACTTCGCCTACCAGGCGAACTGGCTCGGTGAGCCCAAGGTCTCCGTCGACCAGCTCGGATACGCGCTCTCCGGGACCGTGCACCCCACCGCCCGATCGCTGCTGTTCCTGCGGCGGGCGAGAGCACATGCCGCCCTCGGCGAGCCGACGGCCTGCTACCGCGACCTGTCCGAGGCCGAATCCGCCCTGGCGATCGAGGCCGTCGACCCGGCACCCGGCTGGTGCGCGTGGATGGGCCCGGCCGACCTCGCGGTGGACTCCGGCCAGTGCCTCCTGGACCTCGGCCGGACCGAGGAGGCCCACACCCGGATCACCGAGGGCCTGGCCCTGCTGCCCCGGGCCAGGGACAAGACACGCGGAATCTTCCTGACCTACCAGGCCAGGGGCCATCTCCAGTCCAAGAACGTCGAGCAGGCACTCGCAGTCACCAGCGAGTCGCTCGACCTGGCCACCCACATCGGCGCCCCGCGGTGCATCACCCTGGTGCGCGACCTCGCGCCAGCCTTCAAGACCTACCGGAACGTCGACGGCGTTCCCGAACTTCTGGAGCGACTGAGGGTCTGTTGAGCGCCACCGATACTGCGGCCGAGCCGAGTTGGAGAACTCGGCTCGGCGGCGTGCGCGGCTTGGTCAGACGGGTATGCGCCGGGTCGGGTCGTGGTCCCGGCGTTCGGGGTCGGTGCGCTCGTCGTCGGGCCTGGGCGTCCGGAGGGCCGTGACGACGCCGAGGGCGACGGTGGCGAACGCGAGCACCAGGAGGACGGCGAATGCGGCGCCGACCAGGAAGGCGACGGTACCGGCTCTCACCCGTGCTCATCTCCTTCGAGGTCGCGGAGAAGGTGGAGGAGGTGGAGGAGGTTGAGCAGCGTACTCACGGGCGCGTGGCCGAAGTCGACCAGGATCCGGCCGTCGAGGGTCGTCTCGCCGGGGGCAGCGGAGCCCCAGAGGAGCCCGTACGGGAGGCCGCGTCGGTGCAACTCGCCGAGGAGGGTGGTGATCTGCGGCGCGGTGTAATCGTGCATCCCCGGGTCGGTCGGCGCGATGGGGATGCGGTGGCGGCTCACGCGGGGAAGTCCAGCTCGTACCAGACCGTCTTGCCACGCTTCTGGGGGTCAACACCCCAGCGGTGGGTAAGCCCTTCGACCAGCTGGAGACCGCGCCCGGACTCGGCGAGGCGGCCAGGGGTGCGCGGCGCGGGGAGGGCGTCGCTCTCGTCCGCGACGCAGACGCGAAGGGTGGGGGTGAGGGAGAAGTAGACGACGGGGGCGGGGGTCTCGCCGTGCTCCCAGGCGTTGGCGATCAGCTCGCCGAGGGCGGCGGCCGGCCCTCCGGCGGAAGACCCAGGTGGACGTCCTCGGGGCGCAGATGAACGGTGAACTCCTGCTTGGCCCGGACGAACACCCCCATCACCTGTCGGTAGAGCTCACAACTCTCCGTGGTGAGATGCGCGAAAGGCCGGTACCTCTCGCCGGCTCGGTCCGGGACGCCGTCCCGCGGGCTCGAACTCGGGTCGTCGCCGCTGGTCATGGGCGCCATTGTGCAGGACGGCCGTAGCTGCGCGAACCAGTTCACGAAACCGGGGCGACTTCGCGGAGGATTTGCCTGGGGCGCGGCGGGGTGGGGTAATGAGAGACGGCCGGTGTTTCAACGTCCCGTGAGAGACCCGGGAGCTTGTGATGAGCAGTGGGCCGGAACCGATCAGTGCCGAGGGGCTGCGCGCGGTGCGCGAGGAGTTGGCACAGCTGCGGGTGGAGCGGGGGGAGGTGGCCGCGACGCTGCGGGGGGACGGTCCGGCGGGTGATTCCGCGGATGCCGCCGACGAACTTCAGCGGGCCTCCGACGTGACACGGCTGGACCGGCGGATCGCCGAGCTGGAGGGGCGGCTGCGGGAGGCCGAGGTGGCCGGGGCGCCGTCGACCGAGGTGATCGGGGTGGGTTCGACCGTCACCGTGCGGTTCTCGGACGGCGAGGAGGAGACCGTCGAGATCTCGGAGCTGGCGGAGGAGCGGGAAATGACCCTGGTGACCTACGACAGCCCCTTGGGGAAGGCGCTGTTGGGCCGCCGGGCCGGGGAGACGGTGAACTACGAGACGCCGGGCGGCGCGGCGAGCGCGGTCGTGCTGGCGGTGGGGAACGGCCGGTAGGCCAAGGGCGGAGTTCACGGTCGGGGGGGTGTTCGCCGGGCCTCCGACCGGCGCGGCTCGTCGGCTCACAGGAACCACCTCTTCGACGCCCCGGGGCGATGAACCACGGCGTGGCCCGCCGCGGGCGTGCCCAGCCCGGCGGTCACCGCCGCCCACACACAGCCGCCGCCACCTGCCCGAACCGCGCACCGCCGCCAGGAGGGAGGATTCATCCGTACAGCAGACCCGAACCGAGGAGCCGACGACGATGGGCCGAGTGACCGTTCCGCGCAGAATACTGCGGCTGCGCCAGGGCACTTCCTCGCACCGCCCCGACGCGCTGGCCGCCGAGGAGCCGATGGAGATCCGCGTCGGCGGGCGCCCGCTGACGGTGACCATGCGCACCCCCGGCAGCGACTTCGACCTGGCGGCCGGCTTCCTGGTGAGCGAGGGCGTGCTGCACGCCGCCGACCACCTGGCCGGGATCCGCTACTGCGCCGGGGCCACCGCCGACGGCGGCAACACCTACAACGTGGTGGACGTGGTGCTCGCCCCCGGCGTGGCCGCCCCGGACGCCTCGCTGGAGCGCAACTTCTACACCACCTCCTCCTGCGGCCTGTGCGGCAAGGCCAGCCTGGACGCGGTGCGCACCACCGCTCCGTGGAGCGTCGCCGAGGACGGGCTGAAGGCCACCCCCGCGCTGCTCTCCGCGCTGCCCGACCGGCTGCGTGCCGCCCAGAAGGTCTTCGACAGCACCGGCGGCCTGCACGCGGCCGGCCTGTTCGACGCCGGGGGCCGGCTGCTCTGCCTGCGCGAGGACGTGGGCCGGCACAACGCGGTGGACAAGGTGATCGGCCACGCGCTGCGCGAGGGCCTGCTCCCGGCGCGCGGCACGGTGCTGATGGTCAGCGGCCGGGCCTCCTTCGAACTGGTCCAGAAGGCGGTGATGGCCGGCATCCCGATGCTCGCCGCCGTCTCCGCGCCCTCCTCGCTGGCGGCCGACCTCGCCGAGGAGAGCGGCCTGACCCTGGTCGGCTTCCTGCGCGGCGACTCGATGAACGTCTACACCCGCACGGACCGGATCGACACCGGCCCGGAAGACGCCTCCCGGGACGGCGAGTAGCCGGTCGGACCGGCCGCAGCGAGCCGGGCCCGGGCCGGCCCGGCCGTGGCAGTAGCGGGCCGGGCCGATCAGTCGGAGGGCTGGGGCGTCCAGCGGTGCAGGCCCTTGCGGTCGTAGTAGCGGGTCATCCCGAAGCCGAAGGCCAGGGCCAGCACCACGCCGACGGCGATCATGGTCCAGGCGCGGGCCAGTCCGGCGTCGGAGCGCGCGTCGAAGAAGAGGATCGCCCGGATGCCGTCGCTCAGCTGACGCATCGGCTCGAAGGCGCCGAGGAAGCGGTAGAAGCCGGGCACCGCCTGAAGCGGGACGGTCGCCCCGGAGGACGGCAGGGCCAGGGCGATGAAGACGAACATGGACACCAGCTGCCCGATCCCGCCGAACGCGGCGTTGATCGCCTGCACCCCGAGGCCGACGGCCAGACTGGCGCAGTAGGCGAAGAGCCAGAGCATCGCCGTGTGCGGGGCGTCCATGCCGAGGACGCCGACCGTGCAGAGCAGCACCAGCGAGGTGGTGAGCAGCATGATCCCGGCGGTCATCACCATCTTGAGCAGCAGGGTCTGGGTGCGGCTGATCGGGACGGTCGGGCGGCGGGTGTGCCAGGGGCCGATCTCGCTGTCGCTGTAGCCGAGCGCGCCGTCGACGCCGTTGTGGATGATGTTGCCGCCGATGAAACCGCTCAGGACGGACAGCAGGGTGTAGTAGAAGGCGGTCAGGCCCAGCCCGCTGTGGCTGCCGATCGGGCCGGTCCGGGTGGCGACGGCGAACGGGTCGGCGAGCAGCAGCCGGGCGGTGGCTCCGCCGTCCGGGCCGGGGGTGTGGGAGGCCGGTACGGCGGCCAGCAGCTGCTTCCCGGCGGCGAGTGAGGCCTGGTGGGCGGCGCCCTGGGCGATCTGCGAGGCCATCGAGGCGCCCAGGCTGCCCAGGCCCGGGTTGGTGAGGACGGTGAGGGTGGGCCGGGTGGTGGCGCGGCCGGTGGTCAGTCCGGTGACGGCGGCCGTGAAGTCCTCGGGGACGAACAGCGCGGCGTAGACCTTGCCGGAGGCGATCAGGTCGTGCGCACCCGCGTCGTCGGTCTGCTTCCAGTCGACGGTCTCCCCGGGTGTGCCGGCCACCACCGCCCGGGTCAGCTGGGTGCCGAAGTTCACCGGCTGCCCGGGCGGCGGCGCGCCCCGGTCGGCGTTCACCAGGGCGATCGGCAGCCGGTGCAGGTTCCCGTTCGGGTTGACGATGCCGCCCATGTAGAGCAGCGAGAGCACCACGGCCACCAGGGCGCACAGGCAGCTCGGGAAGAGCCACAGTTTCGGCCGCCGGGCGAGCGCCAGTGCCCTCGCCTTCCGGGGAGCCCCCGGGGAGCCCGTGGTCGCCATGCCACCCCTCGGTTCCGGGCACGGGCCGGTGCCGTGCTGCCGCTGCGGGTACGGCGGGAAGTCGTTCCGTGGTCGCGTCGCGGTCAAACCCGCGTCACCCGGGCGGTGGCACACCGGGGGCGGTCTCCAGCTGCCGACCGGGGCCGCTACGCGGGACCGGTCGACTACGACGCGGCGCGGCGGGAATTCCGGCTGGAGGAGGCGCGGCCGGGGACGATACTGCGGCGAGTCGGAACCCCAACCGGACGGAGCCGCCGGGCCCTTGAACAGGCGCCAGGGCCACGGAAGCGACGGGGACCGTTCCTAGAGGCGACTGCGGGGCCGCGATCACGGGGCCGTGGGGCCCGGCGCCGAGCGGGTCGGCTCCGGGTGGTGCCGGGCGGTCAGGCCCAGATGGACAGCCGGGCCGTGTTCGGGGCGACGTCACAGAAGTAGCTGGCCGCCTCACTGGCCCCTCGCAGGAAGTCGGACCCGCCGACTTCCTGCGCCAACCGGGTCCCGCCCAGCGCGACCAGCGCCTGGGCGAAAACACCCAGCAGCAAGGCCGGCGCCTCGGCCTCTACGGGCGGCGCGACGCTGGGAGGCGAGGGTGGGCTTCTCAGGGGGAGCGGGTTCCGTCGAGGTAGGCGAGGACGGCGAGGACGCGGCGGTTGTCGTCGTCGGAGGCGCCGAGGCCGAGTTTGGCGAAGATGTTGGAGGTGTGTTTGCTGACCGCGCCCTCGCTGAAGTGGAGGCGCCCGGCGATGGCGGCGTTGGACCGGCCCTCGGCCATCATCGCGAGGACGTCGCGTTCGCGCGGGGTGAGCATGGCGAGCGGTTCGTCGTAGGCGTTGCGGGCGAGGAGGCGGGTGATGACCTGGGGGTCCATGACGGTGCCGCCGGCGGCGACGGTGTGGACGGCGTCGACGAACTGGTCGGCCTTGGAGACCCGGTCCTTGAGCAGGTAGCCGACGCCGCCGGCGCCGTCGGCGATCAGTTCGCGGGCGTAGAGCTGTTCGACGTGCTGGGAGAGGACCAGGACGGGCAGGCCGGGCTGTTCGCGGCGGGCGGCGAGCGCGACCTGGAGGCCTTCGTCGGAGTAGGTGGGGGGCAGGCGGACGTCGACGAC
Source organism: Kitasatospora sp. NPDC017646 (assembly GCF_044329365.1). Classification (NCBI taxonomy): domain Bacteria; kingdom Bacillati; phylum Actinomycetota; class Actinomycetes; order Kitasatosporales; family Streptomycetaceae; genus Kitasatospora; species Kitasatospora sp. NPDC017646. The sequence continues at coordinate 506,133 of NZ_JBIRJC010000003.1, forward strand.
GGCGATGTCCGGGCGGTGTTCGGCGAGGGCGGCGGCCAGTTCGGGCCCGCTCTCCACGGCGGCGACGATGTCGTGGCCGTGGGCGCTCAGCAGCAGTTCCAGTCCGTCCCTCAGCAGGACGAGGTCCTCGGCGAGGACAACGCGCACGGCAGCTCCATGATCAGCCTGGTCGGGCCCCCCGGGGGGCTGGTCAGCGTGAGCGTACCGTCGAACACCGCCAGCCTGCGCTGGATGCCCCGCAGGCCGCTGCCACCGGTGAGGTCGGCGCCGCCCCGGCCGTCGTCGGTCACCTCGGCGCGCAGCAGTCCTGCGGTGTGGGTGAGTTCCACCGTGGCGTGGCGGGCGTCGCCGTGTTTGACCGCGTTGGTGAGCGCCTCGCTGACGGCGAAGTACACCGCCGACTCCACCGGGGCCTCGGCCCGGCCGGGCAGGTCGGTGCGGACCTCGACCTTCAGCGGCACGTCCAGCGCGAGCGCCCGTACTCCCTCGGCGAGGCCGCGTTCGGCGAGCACCGGCGGGTGGATGCCGCGCACCAGGTCGCGCAGTTCCTGCAAGGCCTGGGTGACGTTCTCCTGGGCGTCCGTCACCACCTGCTTGGCCTTCTCCGGGTCGCGGTCGATCAACGGCACCACCGCGCCGAGCCGCAGGCTGACGGCGACCAGCCGGGCCTGGGCGCCGTCGTGCAGGTCCCGTTCGATCCGGCGCAGTTCGGCGGCCTGGGCTTCGGTGGCGTCCAGCCGGATCTCGGTGAGCTGCTCGACCCGCTGGGCGAGCCGGGAGCGTTCGGTGGGGCCGAGCAGGGTGCGGGTCCACCGGCCGTGCAGGTGCAGGGCGGGCCGGGCGAGGGCGAGCCCGGCGGGGACGAGGACGAGCCCGAGGAGCGGGCCGAGGAGGACGGGCAGCGGCAACAGGCCGTACCCGAGGCCGGGTTGGGGCAGGACAGGCTGCGCCAGCCCGTACAGGCCGTAGCCGACCAGCAGCGGGGGGCCGGCCGCGACGGCGCCGCCGACCAGCGGGTCGGCGAGGAGCCAGGCGGCGTCCCGCCAGGTCGCCGGGTCGTTCCAGAGCCAGCGCAGGGTGAGCGCGAAGGACGCGAACCAGCGGCTCTTGTGGTAGTCGTGCCCGGTCCAGAACCAGCCGTGCAGGGTGCGTTCCAGCGCCGGGCGCGGCACGTACGGCACCGGTACGGGCACCTGCGACCAGTGCCCGGCGGCCCACCGCGCGGCGTCGGCGACGGAGCGCACCGCCCGGGTGGCCGCCGGGAACAGCGGGAACATCCCGAGGCAGCCCCAGAGCAGGAACGAGGCCAGGTAGAGCACGGCCAGCGCCGCCCCGACCGGGACGAGGAGCGTGCGGACGGCGAGCCGCCCGAGCGCCCGTACGACGGTGCGCAGCGCCTCGGCGCCTCGGGACTGCGGGGTGCTCACGGGACCTCCGGGGGCCGGGTCGGGTTGCTGGACGATCATGATGGCAGCGGGCCCGCTCGGCCTACTCCCGAGCGGCGGTGTGCGCGGCCCGGTTCAGGGCGTGCTTGGCGCGGATCAGCCGGTACACCCCGAAGAAGCAGACCGTGCCCAGCAGGACGAACCCGGCCGCCACCGGTACCTGCCAGCCCGGCGGCAGGTACAGGGCCAGGAACCAGCTCCGGTTCGCCGGCGCGAGCAGCGACATCCCCAGCGCCACGCCGCCCTGCGGGGCGACGCTCAGCACCCCGATCGTGACCAGCAGGCCGGCGAGCGCCGTACGGCGGCGGGAGAGGCCGCGCAGCAGGTCGCGCTCCTCCTGCTCCCTCGGCGAGCGGGCCGGCTCCGTCACCCGCCGCACGCCCTTGCGCATCACGCCGAGCAGCTCCGGCCCCCGGGTCTCCAGCCGGTGCCGGGCCGCCCGGCCCAGCCACCAGGCGTACAGCAGCCCGGTGCCCAGGCCGACCGCCGTCCCCGCCCACCGCAGCGGCGCACTGTGCAGCAGGGTGCCGGCCAGCACGACGCCGGCGGCGGGCAGGGCGGCGGCGAGCTGGAGCAGCAGCACGGCCAGGCTCTGCATCCGGACCTGGTCTCCGCTCTCGTCGCTGAAGCCGTCCAGCGGGTTGCCGCCGGGCAGGTCCGGGAACGGCGCCGGGCCGAGCAGGGACATCAGCGGGGTCAGGCCCGCCCCGGCGCCGAGCACGGCGGGCAGGGTGGCGAACAGCCAGGGCCACGCCCAGCCGTTGGGGACGGCAAGGGTGGCGGCCACGGTGAGCAGCAGGGCGGCCGGACCGACGACCAGCAGCCAGGCCCCCTGCCGGGCCCGGACGTCGATCCGCTCGGCGCCGGGGGCGACCAGGGTCAGCCACAGGGCGCCGGCGTCCAGGCCGTACAGGCTGGAGCCGAGCGCGCCGGCGTACAGCGCGAGCACGACGCCGGTCCACGGCAGCACGGTGGAGAAGCCGCCGAGCATCGGCAACAGACCGGTGAACAGGCCGGTCCAGAGGGCGATCCGCAGGAAGCGGGCGCGGCGCGGATCGCGCGCCCACAGGCGCAGTTCCTTGCCGAGGACGGCGCCGCCGGGGGTGTCCGGGAGAGCCCGAAGCCCAGCGCCCCGACGGGCGGCGGCCCGGGCGCCGCCCGCCGTGCCACGCACCAACTGGCGGGAGAGCAGGGCGGTCCAGGCGGCGAAGAGCAGCGCGCAGAGGGCGAACAGTCCGCCGAGGCAGGCGCCGGTCAGGGCCCAGTCGGAGCGCCGGGCGGCGTCCACGGCGACCACCGACCAGCCGGAGGGCAGAGCGCGCACGACCGTGCCGATCACGGGCGCCCAGTGGCCGCCGAGCAGCTCGAAGAAGAAGGCGAGACCGAACCAGCCGCTGTTGAGGAACCCGCAGACCAGCCCCACCAGCAGCGCGGACAGCTCCCAGCCGAGTCGGGAGCGGGCGACGCTGCCTAGGCACTGCAGGCTCAACTTGGCCAGCACCACGACGAACAGCAGCTGGAGCAGCGTGGCGGGGACGGCGACCAGCGCGGGCAGCAGCCCCAGCCCGGCACCGAAGACCATCAGCACCGAGAAGGCGATCAGGCCGACCAGCGGGGTGACGCCGACGAAGGAGGCGGCCAGCAGGCCGAGGGCGAGCCGGCGCGGGGGCTGCGGCACCAGGGTGAAGTAGGACAGCCGCAGGGTGGGGTCGCCTCCGGTGAGGATCGGGCCGACCGTCCAGCCGACGGTCCAGAGCAGCAGCACCAGAGCGATCGTGCCGACCCCGGCCTCGGGGACGGGGAAGTCCACCAGGCCCAGCAGGGCGGTGCCGACGGCCGCCAGGGCGCCGCACGCTCCCCCGGCGATCAGGCTCGCGGCCCGGGGTCCGGACATCGACCGGCGCAGGACGGCCAGCTTCATGCCGGTCAGGACGGCGGCGGGGTTCAGGAAGCCGGCGGGGTTCAGGAGGCCAGTGGGATTCAGGAGACCACCGGGGTTCAGGACGCCAGCCACGACAGCCCCTCCTCGCCACGGGTACGGGCGCCGACCAGCTCGACGAAGACCTCCTCCAGCCCGCGGCCGGCCCGGACCTCGTCCACCGGACCGGCCGCCGGCACCCGGCCCCCCGCCATCACACCGACGTGGTCGCAGAGTTGCTCGACCAGCGCTATCACGTGGCTGGAGAACACCACCGAACCGCCCGAGGCGACGAAGCGCCGCAGGATGACCCGGATCGTCGCGGCGGACACCGGGTCGACGGCCTCGAAGGGCTCGTCCAGCACCAGCAACCGGGGGGCGTGCAGCAGCGCGGTGGCCAGACCGATCTTCTTGCGCATTCCGGTGGAGTAGTCGATCACCGGGGTGTGCCCGGCTCCGTCCAGCTCCAGGACGGCCAGCAGCTCCTCGGCCCGGGCGTCCACGGTCGCGGCCGGCAGACCGCGCAACCGGCCCAGGTAGTGCAGCAGTTCGGGGCCGGTGAGCCGTTCGGGCAGCATCATGCCGTCCGGCAGCACCCCGACCAGCGCCTTGGCCCGCACCGGGTCGCTCCACACGTCGACCCCGAACACCGCCGAGCTCCCGGCGTCCGGCCGCAGCAGGCCGACCGCCATCGACAGCGAGGTGGTCTTGCCCGCGCCGTTGGGGCCGACCAGCCCGTAGAACGAACCGCTGGGCACCACCAGGTCCACCCCGTCCACGGCGGTGTGCGCCCCGAACCGCTTCCGCAGCCCCACCAGCCGCAGCGCGGGCACCCCCGCGTCCACCACTCCCCGCACGACGTCCTCCCCGATCCTCACAGCCCCCCGCTCCGGGCGGCTCGTGATCGAACCTAGGGACGGCGGGGCAGCGGCAGAATCCAGCTGTACCCCGGGCGGGGGTGGGGCTGGACCCACCCAGAAGGGCCGGCGCAACGCCGCTGGAAACGGCCACCGCACCTTCCGCGGATCCGTACCCTCCGGACGACCGCTACACGAAGCCCCACGGGGACGCTCTTCATCCGACTCGTCGTTCCCCTCCCCCGACTTCCCCCACTGGACGGTAGAACGCCGAGGATCCGGCGGTCGAGCGGCTTGAGGCTTCCCTGGGGTACGGAGAGGGGCGCGACTGCGGGGTCAGCCGACGTCGACGGTGAACTGGCGCCTGGTCTGCTCCGGGCCACCGGAGAACGTCCCGCCCAGCCTGTCGCGGTAGTCGACGTGCAGGGCGACGGTGGTCCGGCCGGGCTGCTGGGCGGCACGGAAGACGAAGTCGTAGTGGCCGCCGGAGTCCGCGCCGACCGCACCGGTCAGGTTCGGCAGGCCGAAGTTCTCGACGTACTCGACCCCGACGGTCCGCACCACGGTGGGGTCGGGGGCCTCGGCCACGGTCCAGATGTCGCCCCACCCCCGGTGGGCGCTCACCTCGATCGAGAACAACTGGCCTGGCTTGACGTCGAGTTCGCCCGAGGTGGCGGTGAACACCGTGCCGTGGTCGAGCTTCCCGGTGGTCATCCGGTGGACCGCCACCGCACCCGCCGCGCCCACGACGGCCAGCACGGCGACCACCACGAGGAGCACCCGTCGCCACGCCCGCCTCCGCAGGCGGACACCGGTCCCGTCGCCATCCGCACCCATGCTCGATCCCCCGATACTCCGTCACGCCGTGCAAGATCGCCGGACAGCTTAACGGCCGCCCCACCGCCTCCGACCGGCGGGAACGGGAGCCGGGCCCGTCACCCCGTCGGAGCACCGCGGATTTCCGGCGGTGACACCCGGTGTGATCAACCCGCATCTCCGAGTAAGGTCCACCCACGACGACGCGCCCCCGGGACCGAGGAGTGTGACCGTGCCCGACCACGAGCGGCAGGCAGGCCAGTTCGAGTACCTCCGGCCGCGGATGCGTGCCCTCGCCTACCCGCTGCTGGGGTCGCACACCGAGGCCGAGGAGGCCGTACGGGAGGCCTGGGCCAGGCTCGGCCGGATCAATCCGGAGGAGGTGGCGGACCTGGCCGGCTGGCTGACCGTGGTGACCGGCCGGGTGTGCCTGAACCTGCTGGACGCGCGGGCGGGGCGACCGGGGCTGCGCCTGCCGGATGTGGCCGTCGCGCCCGAGCGGTCCGGCGGGGAGTCGCCGAGTGCCGCCCCGACCGGTCTCACCCTGCTGGTCGCGCTGGACGCGCTGGCCCCCGCCGAGCGGGTCGCCTTCGTGCTGCACGACCTGGTGCGGTTGCACGTCGACCAGATCGCGACCGTCCTGGAGCGGACCACGGCGGACACGCGCAAGCTCGCCGAGCAGGCCCGCCGCCGGGTACAGGAGGCGCGCGAGGCGGACGGCGACGGCAGTGCGGCCACCCGCCGCAGGCTGGTCGACGCCTTCTGCGCGGCGGTGCTGGACGGCGATACGACGGCGCTGGCGGCCGCCCTGGAACCGGAGGCCGAACTGCGCGCGGACGGCTGGCACCCGCTCCACGGTGCCCCTGAGGTGGCGGAGCGCGCCGTGACGCTCTGCCAGGGCGGACCGGCGTTCACCGCGGTACTGGTCAACGGCTCCCCCGGCGCCCTGGTCACCCGGGACGGCGTGCCGATCGCGGTGCTGGACTTCGCGGTCCGGGCGGGCCGGATCAGCCGGGTGCACCTCCTGCTGGACCCGGAGCGGCTGGGGGCGATCGACGTCGACGCCCTCCGGCGCTGAAGCCGCTCACCGAGGGCTGAGCGGATCAGCCCCCGGTGTCCGGCCGTCGGCGCGGGTCCACCTCGAGCGTCGGGTCCAGGCCCGGAGCGGCCGGGCTCTCGCCCGGTCGGGCGACGGGGCCGGTCCACGCCGCGGCCTCGGCCAGGGGTGGGGCCACCCGTGCCCGTGCTGTGTCGAACGAGCCGTCCGCCCGCAGGACGTCGTCGTTCGCGGGCAACCGGTCGACATCGAACCGGCCCTACCCCGGCGCCGCCCACCGCCGTCCCGTGGCGAGGACGGCCCCCGCGCAGGTGGTGCCCAGCAGGGCGCCCGCCAGCACGTCGCCCGGGTAGTGGACGCCGGTGTGGACCCGGGAGTAGCCGACCGCGCAGGCGAGCAGGGTGAGCGGGGTGGCGGTGACGGGCAGGAGCGTGCCGACCGCCGTGGCCAGGGCGAAGGCCGAGGCGGTGTGACCGGAGGGGAAGGAGGCCGAGGTCGGCATCGGCACGTGCCGGTTCACCACCACCCGCGCCGCCTCGCGGTCCGGGCGGGGGCGGCGGACCAGGTGCTTGCCGAGGAGGTTCGCGGTGAAGGAGGCCGCTGCGACGGAGGCCGCGCCGGCCAGTCCGGCGCGGCGCCACCGGCCGGGGGCCAGGGCGAGTGCGGCCGCGATGGACAGGTTGATCTTCGAGTGGTCGGCAGCCCGGGACAGCGCCCGCAGGCCCGCGTCGAGGGTGGGCGTGTCGGTCGCCGCGACGGCGGCGTAGACCGCGCCGTCGAGTGCGGCGAGGTCGCGCACGACGGGGCCGGTCACGAGCGACCACCGGTCCGGGAAGAAGCCGCCCGGGACGAACCCAGGGCGAGCCGGGTGACGTCGCGCCACTCCAACCGGTGGGCACGGGCCTGCTGGGCCGGGTCCGCGCCGGGCCGGTCGCGCGGCACGCGGACCCGCAGGGCGCGGTGCCGCAGCGTGCAGACGACCGGGGTCGGCAGCATCAGCGCCTCGCCGTCGACGGCGACGGGGATCTCGGGGGCGCCGGCGTGCACGGTGACCTGACGCGCCGACAGCAGTTCCAGCCCGTCGGCCCGCTCGCCGCGCAGGGCGACATCGGCAGCCTGGGCGGCGTTGTCGACTCGGATGCCGAGGACGCCCAGCACGCCGCCGTCCAGGCGCGGGCGGCGGCCGAGGTCGACCGGGTCGGGCGCGGCGTACGGGTTGTTGCTGACCAGCAGGGCCTGCGGCGCCTCGATGCGGTGGTCGTCGGCGCGGGCGGTCAGCCGGGTGCCGCCGTCGCCGAGCAGCAGGTCGGGGAGGGCGTCCAGAGCCGTGGCGGCCTTGGCGTCGCGGTACCGGGGGCTCCGCACGATCTCCGCGTAGGCGCCGAAGGAGACGGTGTTGACGAAGGTGCGGTCGCCGACCCGGCCGAGGTCGACGACGACTTCGACACCGTCGCGCAGGGCGTCCAGGCAGGTGGCGGGGTCGTCGCGGTCGAGGCCGAGGTCCATCGCGAAGTGGTTGCGGGTGCCCGCCGGGACGACCAGGAACGGCAGGTCGTGTTCGGCGGCGACGTCCGCGACCAGGGCCTGGGTGCCGTCGCCCCCGGCGACGCCGAGCAGGTCGGCGCCCTCGGCGACGGCCCGGCGGGCGAGTTCGGCGACGTCCTGCTGCGCGGAGGTGTCCAGCAGCAGCACCCGGGCGCCGAGTTCCTCGGCGCGCCGGACCAGGTCGAAGCGTTCGACCTTCCCGCCGCCGGACTTCGGGTTCATGATCAGCGCCGGCCGGCGCGGCGGCGGGGCCTCCCGCTCCGGCATCGGCCGGGGAGGCCGGGCCGCCCGCAGCGCGGAACGGGCGCAGGCGAGTCCGGCCAGCCACAGGGCCACGCCGATCGCCGCGGGCAGCAGCACCTCGGCGTCGTAGGCCAGCACGACGACGGCGACCGGCGCTCCGACGGCCAGCACCGCACCGGCGATCCGCGCCAGCGCCCGCCGGGTGATCGCCCACCAGGCGCCGGCGGCCGTCAGCACCAGTCCGAGGAGTTCGGCGAGCAACACCAGCAGCCCGTGCAGGCCGGTGAAGGCGAGCACCACCACGGCCGCCAGTGCGCACAGCAGCGCCAGCCGCGCGAGCCGGCGCGGCCGGTGCCGGTCCACCACTTCGCCCATCGGCCTGCCCTCGTCCGTTCGACCCCTCCGGTTCGGTCACCCTAAACCGGACCGGCCGCCCGGGGCGCGCCGAGCGGGGCGTACCGGCCAACGGACGGCCCGGCGCAGCCGGTTCAGGAGGGGCGGCGGGCCGGCTTCGAATGTCCAGAAACAATTCCGCGGCGAGTGCGGAGCCCGGCTCGATCAACGAATCCCGACCCTCCCCGCCGGAAGTGGGAGACGCATACGAAGCATCGGCGTCGGCAATGGTCAGCAGCGGATCGCGTACGATAGCGCCGGGGATATGGCGAGAATTCGTCGGGTCTACGGAAACCAGCGGCGGGGACTGTCCGGTTAATGCTGTGACTGTAGTGTCCACGGGGGAATCTGGTGTATACCACTACGCTGAGCGCGTTTCGGTTGACGGGGAGGAAGCATGCTGCTACGGCTGCTGGGGTCGGTCGAACTGGTCCATGAGAAGCGCTCGCTCGACCTGGGCGGACCACGGCAGCGGGTGGTCCTGGCGATGCTCGGACTCAACGTCAACCGGACGGTCTCCACCGAGCAGCTGATCGACGCGGTGTGGGGGGACGCCCCGCCGACCACGGCCCGCGGGCAGATCCAGGTCGCCGTCTCCACCCTGCGCAAACGCTTCGCCCAGGCCGGACGGCCGGAGGCGATCACCACCCGCTCCCCCGGCTACGCCCTGGAGCTGGAGCCGGAGGACGTGGACAGCCTGGAGTTCGAGCGACTGGTCGCGCTCGCCCGGGAGGAGAGCGGCGCGGGCCGCACCGAACGGGCCGCGGCCACAATGCGCGAGGCGCTGGCGCTGTGGCGCGGCCCGGCGCTGGACGGGGTGCCCGGCGAGCTGGCGCAGCGGTCGGCGACCCACCTCAACGACCGGCGGCTGACCGTGCTGGAGGAGCGGGTCCGACTGGACCTGCTGCTCGGCCGGCACGGCGAGCTCAGCGCCGAACTGGCCTCGCTGACCGCCCGCCACCCGCTGCGGGAGCGGCTGTACGGGCACCTGATGCTGGCCCTGTACCGCTCCGGGCGGCAGGCGGACGCCCTGGAGGCGTTCCAGCGGGCGCGTCGGGCGCTGGTCGAGGAGATCGGCATCGAGCCCGGCCAGGAGCTGCGGGAGCTGGAGGGGGCGATCCTCAACCAGTCCCCCGAACTCGACCTGCCGGTCCGCCGCGACGGACACGCCGCCACCGAGCCGCCGGCGCCGGCGTCCGTACCCGCGCCCTCCGCGCCGCCGGCCCCGGCCCCGGCCCCGGCGCACCCGCTCGTACCCGCCCCCGCGTCACTGCCCACGGAGACCGGCTTCCGCCTCACCCCCCGCCAGCTCCCCGCCAGTATCAGCGACTTCATCGGCCGCCGGGGCCAGCTCGACGAGATCAAGAAGCTGATCGTTCCCTCCGCCGGCGCCCAGGCCCCCGGCTACGCGGTGCCGATCGTCAACATCTGCGGCCCCGGCGGGGTCGGCAAGTCGGCGCTGGCCGTCCGCGCCGCCCACGAGGCGGGCGCCCACTTCCCCGACGGCCACCTCTACGCCGACCTGCACACCCCGACCGCGGAGGCGGGCGGCACCGGCGACGGCGAGAGCCGGACCGGGACGCTGCTCGCCCGCTTCCTGCGGGCGGTCGGCGTGCCGGCCAAGGCGATACCGGAGGACCCCCAGGAGCGGGCCGAGATGTACCGCAGCCGGCTGGCCGACAGCCGGGTCCTGGTGGTCCTGGACGGGGTGACCAGCGCGGAGCAGGTGACGCCGCTGTTGCCCGGCAGCGCCAGCTGCGCGGTGCTCGCGACCAGCCGGGCCCGGCTGGCCCGCGTCCCGGGCATCCACCAGGTGGACGTCGAGGTGTTCGACATGTCCAACGCGCTGGACCTGCTGGCCGGGATCATCGGCGGCCCGCGGGTCCAGGCCGAGCTGGACACCGCCGTCGAGCTGGTGCACCTGTGCGACGGGCTGCCGCTGGCTCTGCGGATCGCCGGGGCCCGGCTGGCCTCGCACCCGCACTGGCCGGTCGAGCGGCTGGTGCAGCGCCTGCGCAACGAGCGCCAGCGGCTGGACGAGCTCAGCCACCACGGGCTCGAACTGCGCTCCACCATCAGCCTCACCTACCGCGCCCTGCCGCCGTCGGCGCAGCGGCTGTTCCGGCTGTTCTCGCTGGTCCAGCTACCCGACGCGCCCGCCTGGATCGCGGCCGCGCTGCTGGACACCGACCCGGTCACCGCCGAGGACACCCTCGACCTGCTGGTCGAGGCCCAGGTGATGGACATCGTCCAGTACCCCAACCGGCCGGGGCCCCGCTACCGCTTCCACGACCTGGTCCGCGCCTACGCCCACGAGCAGCTGGTGGCGACCGAGACCGCGACCGAGCGGCAGGCCGCGCTGGCCCGGATGCTCGGCGGCTGGCTGGCCCTGGCCGAGGACGCCCACCGCCGGGAGTACGGCGGCGACTACACCGTCATCCACGGCGGCGCCGAGCGCTGGCGGCCGCCGCTGGACTCCGGCGCCGGCCGGGCCGGCACCGGGGTGGACGGCTGGGACACCGAGCGGCTGGCGCTGGTGACGGCCGTCCGGCAGGCCGCCGCGGCCGGGCTGGACGAGCTGTGCTGGGACCTCGCGCTCACCTCGGTCACCCTGTTCGAGGCCAAGGGGCACTTCGACGACTGGGAGGAGACCGCCCGGCTCGCCCAGGAGGTGGCGGTGCGGGCCGGCAATCCGGTCGGCCAGGCCGCGATGCTGTACTCGCTGGGCACCCTGCACATGTTCCAGACCCGGCACGAGCAGGCCCAGGAGCACTTCGCCCTCGCCCGGGAGCTGTTCGAGGCGGCCGGGCACGACCACGGCCGCGCGCTGGTGCTGCGCAACGACGCCTTCCTCGACGGGGTGCGCGGCGACGACCTGGCGATGCGGGAGAAGTACGACGAGGCGCTGACCGTGATGCGGCTGGTCGGCGACCGGATCGGCGAGGCCCACATCCTGCGCAGCCTGGCCGGCTGGTGGATGAGCGCGGGCAGCCCCGAGCGGGCCCGCGCCATGCTGGAACAGGCCCTGGTGATCTGCAGGGCGGAGAACTGCGTGCGGGTGGAGGCCCAGGTCCTCCAGCGGTCCGCCGAGCTGCACCTGTCGGCCGACCGGACCGACCTGGCCGAGGACGCGCTCCAGGACGTCCTGGGGATCGTCCGGGCCGGCGGCGACCGGATCGGCGAGGCGTACGCGCTGCACGGCCTCGGCACCGTACGGCAGCAGGAGGGCCGGCTGGACGGCGCGGTGGACGCGCTCACCCGGGCGCTGGACCTGTCCCAGCAGGTCGGCGAGCGGGCCGTGGAGGCCCGCTCGCGCTACGCGCTGGCCGGGATCGCGCTGCGGCGGGGCGACCGCGCCGAGGCCGCCGGGCACCTGACGGCCTGCCGCACGCTGTTCGCCGAACTCGGCTCGAAGCCCTGGCTGGAACGCACCGAGGAACTGCTCGCCGGGGCCACCCGGACCTGGGAGCACCCGGACGGCTGTTGACCCGGGGCGTGTCCACTGACCTACGGCGTGTCCACCTGGCCGACCAGTTCGGCCAGCTCCGCCGGGGCCAGGCTGCCGGGCTCGCGGCCCTCCCGGGCCCAGCGGTTCACCAGGTCCTGGAACAGCTCGTTCACCGGCGTCGGTACCCCGCAACCGCGGCCGAGCAGCACGATCTCCCCGTTCAGGTAGTCGACCTCGGCGGATCCGCCGCCCCGCTTGAGGCTCTGCCAGGTCGAGCCGTGCCCGGCTCCGGCGTCGGAGGGCCGGCGCTCGACCGCGCCGAGGCGCAGTTCGGTCAACTCCTCGGGAGCCGCGTACGCGATGCCCGAGCGCTCCAGCACCGCGATGGCCTCGGCCCGCGCCCGGGCGGCCAGTTCCGCGGATTCGGCCCCGGGCCGCTGCCCGCACAGCGCGTCCACGGCGTTGGCCAGGTTGTCGACCAGCTTGCCGTACTTCCAGCGCAGCACGTCCTCGGCGACCACGGCCCGGAAGTCGGCCGCCGTCAGGTCCGCGGCGATCTCCCGGACGGTGTCGTCGGCGCCGTCCGGGTAGCGGCCCAGGACCAGCACGCCGGTGCGCGGCCCGCACCAGGTGCTCACCTCGCCGGGGGTGAGGAAGGCGGCCGGCAGCACCACCATGGCGCCGTAGACCCGGCGGAAGTGGCGCAGCGCCAGCCGCTCGTTCTCCACCCCGTTCTGCAGACACACCAGCGGCAGCCGGGCGCCGGCCCGGCCGCCGTCCGGCCCGACCGGCTGCTCGGCCCAGGCGGCCAGCGCGGCCCTGGTGTCCTGGGTCTTGACGGCCAGCAGCAGTACGTCGCCCTCGCGCAGCTCGACCTCCTGCGGCCCGGCCGCCACCGCGACCGGGACGGTGTCCGCACCGGCCGGGCCGTGCACGGTCAGCCCCCGCTCGCGCAGGGCCGTGCCGTGGTCACCGCGCGCCACCAGGACCACCTGGTGTCCGGCCCGGTGCAGCCGGGCGCCGACCACGCCGCCGACCGCCCCGGCGCCGATCACGATGTACCGCTTGTCCACTAGTCCTCCCAGCTGATCCCGTCCGCGTACCACGCGGCCAACTCCTCGGCGTTGGCCGCGATTTCGTCCGCGTCCCGGCCAATGATCACATAGCCGCCGAGGTAGTCACCGGACTTCTCGCCGCCGTGGTAGCGGTGTCCGATGGTGCCCTTGATCCGCTCCTCGACCACGAAGGACGGCGGGTCCTTCGGCAGCGCGGCCAGCCGGCCCCTGCCCGGGTAGAAGAGCACCCAACCACCGGAGGCGCCCGGTGCCGCGCCCCGCAGTTCCTCGTCCGGCGCGATCCGCTCGCCGAGTTGGGCGGCGAACCAGCGCTGGTCCAGGTCGAACCCGGTGCAGGCGCGGATCGCCCCGGTGGTGCGGGCCCCGCCGGTGCGGCTGGCCACCTCGCAGAGCACCAGGCGGTCGTCGGGGGTGCGGAAGACCTCCAGGTGGAAGGTGGTGCACTCGGGGGTGGGCAGCGCCGCCAGCACGGTCCGGGCGTACTCGATCAGCCGGTCCACCATCGGCTCGCCGCGCGTGAGCTGGGCCGATCCGAGGTAGCCGCCGGAGTGGAAGGTCAGGCAGTCGTTGAGGTAGTGGGAGACGAACACGGCGGACAGCCGGCCCTCGGTGACCAGGCCGTCGACGACGTACATCCGCCCATCGACGAAGCGCTCCACCTCGGCGTGCTCCGGGAGCCCGTCGGCGAGCAGCGCGGTGAGGTCGGCCTCGTCGCGCAGCACGGAGGTGCCCTTGGAGCCGGAGCCCAGGGCGGGCTTCACCACCACCGGGTAGCCGTGCTCGCGGATGAAGCCGAACAGGTCGAGGGCGACCCGGACCGGCGCGAACTGCGGTACTTCCAGGCCCCGTTCGCGCAGCATGGTCTTCATCAGGACCTTGTCGCGGAACGCCAGGGCGCTGTCCCAGTGCTGGCCGGGCAGGCCGAGCAGCTCGCGCAGCCGGGCGGCCCGCAGCACGTCCCGCTCGCCGCGGGCGATCACCGCGGCGAAGTCCTCGCCCGCCAACTCCATGGCCACCCGCTCCAGTTCACTGCCACCGTGGTAGCCGGTGATCGGCCGGGCCTCGGGCAGGTGGGCGTACTGCGGGTACTTCTCGGCCGACACCAGCAGGGTCAGCCGGGCGCCGAGTTCGGCCGCCCAGGCGTCGTACGGGGTGTCGGCGTGGTCGCTGTCCACCAGCACCAGGACGTGCGGGGCGGCGACCGCCACCCCGGCGGCCCGGTGCTGTCGCGGCTGTGCTTCCGTCTCCATTGCTCCTCCAGTCGGGTGGTGGGCGGGGGGGTCAGCCCCTGACCAGGTCGGGCTGGGCCACCGGCCGCATGACGCCGTGCAGATGGACCAGGCTGTCGCCCGGCGCGCCCTGCCGGACCTCATCGACGGCGGCGACGACCACGTGGTGGTCGCCCACCGTACGGACGTCGTGCCGGGCGCAGACCAGCCAGCTCAGGCAGCCGTCGAGCAGCGGAACCCCGTGCGGTCCGGGGTGCCAGCGGGTGTCCGGGCCGAAGCGGTCGGCGCCCGGGGTGGCGAACAACCGGGCCAGCTCCTGCTGGCGGGCGCCCAGGAGCTGGATGCCGAACCACTCGCTGTCCCGGACGTGCGGCCAGGTGCTGGAGGTCTCGGCCAGGGCGAAGGAGACCAGGGCGGGCCGGGCGCTGACCGAGGTGAAGGAGGTGATCGTCACCCCGACCGGTCCGGGCGCCGTGAGCACCGCGATCCCGGCCGCGTGCGGGCGCAGCGCGCTGCGCAACTCCTGGGCGTCGACGCTCATTCGGCGGCTCCGACGGCCCCGGCGGCCGGGCCCGGGGCTGCGCCGACCAGCCGGTCCGGGCGGGCGGCGATGGTGGCCAGCGTGCGGGTCGGCGGACCGGTCTCGGCGGGCGAGGTCCGGATCGCGATCCGGGCGGCCAGGGCGCCCGCCCGTTCGGCCGCCGCCCGGCCGTCCCGGCCGCGGGCCAGCACCAGGCCGCAGCGGTCGTAGGACCAGGCGATGGGCACCACGGTGTCGCCGGGGGCGACCGAGACGGAGGCGTCCACCACGTCCGGGTCGGCGAGCACCTCGGCCAGGCCCTCGACGGCGTCGACCACGCCCGGCTCGGCGGTCAGGAAGCGGATCGAGGCGCCGCAGGCCGGCTCCCCCGGTTCGACCGGCCCGGTGCGCCCGGCGTACCAGAGGAAGGCCAGCGCGTCGGTGTCGATCCCGTACACCTGCTGGACCAGGTCGGTGATCCGGTCCCCGCCGCGCCGGCTGTGCGACTCGACCAGTCGGGGGCCCTGCCCGGTGAGGATCACCTCGGTGTGCGCGGGCCCGTCGGTCAGGCCGACCGCGTCGAGCATCGAGCCGACCAGCTCCTCGACCCGGCGGGCGGTGTCGCCCTCCAGCGGGGCGGGCTGGGTGTGGCCGACCTCGACGAAGGAGGCGAGCTTCTCCTTGGCCGTGTACGCGAGCACCACGTGCCGGCCGGCGAAGCTGAAGGTCTCCACGCTGATCTCGGTGCCCGACAGGAACTGCTCCATCAGGAAGGAGTGCAGCCCGAACCCGGCCGCCCAGGCGCCCGCCTCGTCGGCGGCCGCGAGGTCCTCGACGAACCGCACCCCGAGGCTGCCGGAGCCGTAGCGGGGCTTGATCACGGCCGGGCCGTGCTCGGCGACGAAGGCCCGGATGTCCGCGGCGGTGTGCCCGATCCGGGCCGCGACGGCGTCGACGCCGCGCTCGGCGAGCACCGTGCGGAAGGCCAGCTTGTCCTGGAGCACCTGGACGAGTTCCAGCCCGTTGCCCGGCAGGCCGAGCCGGGTGGTCGCGGCGGCGGCCGGCTCCAGGCCGTCCTCGATGATCGAGACCACTCGGACCAGCGGACGCGACCGGTGCACGGTGGCGAGCAGTTCGGCGACGGCGGCGGGCTCCCGGTAGTCCGTCAGGTAGGCCTCGGCCACGTGGGCGAGCCCGGCCGGATCCAGCTCCTGCGGCCCGTACACCCAGACGATCTCGAAGCCGGCCGCGCGCACCTTGCGCAGGGTGGCGGGGGTGCCGCCGATGACGGCGATCCGCGGGGCCGGCGCCGCACAGGTGCCGGTCGTGCCGGTGGCGGTCGTGCCGGTGCCGCTCATGCCCGCAGCTCCCGTCCGGCCGCGGTCTCCAGCCAGCGGACCACCTCGACGTTGTCGGCGTCCTGCGGCAGCTCGGCCCGGGCCTGCTCCCAGATGGCCCGGCAGGCCCGGCCGAGGTCGGAGCGGCCGCCGGCGTCCTCCAGCAGCCGGTCGGCGATCCGCAGGTCCTTGAGCATCAGCCGCAGCGCGAAGCCGGAGTCGAAGCCGCCGGTCAGCACGTGGGCCGGGAACTTGGTCTCGGAGGCGTGGTTGCGGCCGGTCGAGGCGTTCACCACCTCCAGCATGACGGCCGGTTCGAGGCCGAACGCCCGCCCGGCGAGCAGCACTTCGGCGGTCGCGGCGAGGCTGATCGAGGAGAGCAGGTTGTTCAGCGCCTTCAGCGCGTGGCCGGCGCCGGACGGGCCGACCCGGTACACCCGGCCGAGCGCGGTGAGCGCCGGCTCGGCCAGGTCGAGCCCCTCGGGGTCGCCGGCGGCCATCAGGGTCAGCTCGCCGCTCCGGGCCGCGGCCGGGCTGCCGGAGACCGGGGCGTCCACCACGTGCACGCCGTACAGGGCGGCCGGTTCGCGCAGTCCGCGGGTGTCACCCGGGTCGCTGGAGCCGGTGTCGGCCAGCACCGAGCCGGGCGCCATGGCCGGGAGCAGCTTTTCGGCGACCGCCCGTACGGCGGCACCGTCCGGCAGCATGGTGACCACGACGGGCGCGGCCAGCTCCTCGGGCCGGGTGACGGCGGTGATGCCGGGCTGCTCTGCGGCCCGCTCGGCGGCGGCGGTGTCCAGGTCGAAGACCGCCACCTCGAATCCGGCCTCGGCCAGGCGCCGGCACATGCCGCCGCCCATGGTCCCGAGTCCGGCGAATCCGATCCGCATGGTCGGTGTCCCTCCGTTCGCTTCCATCAGGTCGTCGTCACTTCAGGTGCGGGCCTGTCCCGCGGATCCGCGTGCCCGGCACGGTCCGCCGGAGAGGCCCTGGTCGATTCGGGCTCCGCGGAGGGGAGCCGGGCGTGCCCGGCGAGCGCGACCCGCTCGGCCGCCGCGCCGGTCAGCGCGAAGACCGCGGCCGCGCCGATCCAGCCGACGGCGCCGGAGCCGAGCAGCAGCCCGGTGACCACCACCGGCCCGAGCACCCGCTGGCCGGCCAGGCCGAGGCCGAAGACCGCCAGATAGCGGCCGCGCGCCTCGGGCGGGGCCAGCACGATCGACAGGTTCCAGGTGGCCGAGGTGCTGACCACCTCGCCCACCGACAGCGCCACGATCGCCAGCACGAGCAGCGCGATCGACGCCCCGCCGTGCACCGCGCCCGCCGTCGCGAAGCACAGGCTGCAGGCGGCCAGCGCCGCCCCGCCCCACAGCAGCATCCGGCTGCTGCGCCGCACCTCGTCGGCCAGTCGGCTCACCGGCAGCTGGGCGACCACCACCAGGACGGTGTTGAGCGCGTACAGCACCGACACCATCGCGTGCGGCGCGCTGGTGTGGTCCAGCACCCAGACCGGCATGGCGACCAGCAGCAGCACGTCGAAGAAGGAGAGCAGGAAGTTCAGGCCGGTCAGGGCCAGGTAGTGCCGGTCCGGCAAGGCCCGGGGGGCGACGCCGGGGCGGTGCACGGCGGCGGCCGGCCGGGCCGGGGCGGGCACCCGTAGCACCAGGACGGCGCCGCCGAGGAAGGCCGCAGTGATCAGCACCATGGTGATCCGGTAGGCCTCGACGGTGTCCAGGGTGAGCGTCACCCCGCCGGCCATCGCGCCCAGCCCCAGGCCGATGTTGCGCACCACGTTGACCAGGCCGAGCAGCCTGCTGCGGTCGCGCTGCTCGGGCAGCGCCGCGGCGACCAGTGCCTGGAGCACCGGAGGCCCTGCCCGGTCGAAGGCCACCGAGAACAGGGTGACCAGCAGGTACTGCCAGAGGTCCGTCACGAACGCGAAGGCGAGGAAGCACAGTCCGCGCCCGGCGTACACGGTGGCGAGCACCCGCCGGGCGCCGTGCCGGTCGGCGAGCACCCCGGCCAGCAGCGAGCCGGCCAGGGCGGCGGCGCCGGCCACCGCCAGGCCGGTCGCCACCTGGTTGGCGGTCAGCCCGACGTGCCGGGTGAACCAGGCGATCGAGCTGGCGGTGAACAGGCCGATGCCCAGGGACTGGACGAGCGCGGCCAGGGCCAGTCGGCGCCCTTCGGCGGAGAGCTCCCGCAGACCGACCGGCCGCCGCATCACTCGGCCCCGAGGTCGAAGTCGACCAGCTCGGTCAGCTCCATCTCGCGCACGATCCGGCGGATCCCGGAGAAGTCGCGCACCAGCAGGTTGTGGCCCGCCGCCTGCCGGCAGTCCGCCACGATCTCGTCGGCCTTCTCGAACCCGGCGTGCTTCAGGATGCCCGGCCAGACCGCGAAGTCCTGGGCGACGAAGGCGTTGAGGGCCTCGGGCAGGGCGTTCACGAAGGCCCGCTGCTGCTCCTTGTTCAGGTGGGTGTACAGGCCCTTGGCCACCTCGACCATGACGGAGGAGTGGGCGGACTCGTCCCGGGCGTGCAGCCGGGGCACCAGGGCGTGCAGCGGCTGGACGGTCTCGTCCCGGGAGAGCAGCTCCAGGTAGGCGTTGACGCTGATCTCCGAGACGGTCGTCCAGACCAGCTTGAGCAGGTCGCGCTCCCACTTCTCGGACACCTTGGCCTCGGCCTCCAGCAGCCGGCGGTAGGTAACCGTATGCGGGTAGGCCGGCTCGGCGGTCACCTCCCGCAGCTCCCGGGTGCGCTGCATGGCGACCATGTGCATGTAGGTGTGCCAGACCTCGTCGACGTGGGTCTGCTGCACCGCCCGCTTGGTGTGCACGCCGTCGGCGCCGGGGAAGACCCCGTGCATGATCATCGCGAAGGTCGGGTTGGCGACGTACTCCTCGGCCGCGATGACCCGCTCGTTGTAGACCAGCCAGGCAAGCGTCTGCACGGTCTGCCGCTGCTCCGGGGTGGCGGCCAGCCACAGCGGGTGCTCGGCGAAGGGCAGCAGCCGCTCGGGGTAGTCGGGCAGCGCGGCGTCGTACTCGGCCGGGTCGGGGTCGGTGACCTTGTCCAGGTCGGTGCGGACGGTGGCCCGGCGCGGCCAGGAGTTGGCGAGCCGGCGCAGCACCGACTCGTCGATGCCGTGCGCGTGCTCGTGCCCGTCCTCGAACGTGGCGTCGGGGGCCTCGGTGTCGGGCAGCAGATCGGTCAACGGTCCTCCTCCTTGCGGGAAACCGCGTCGATGACGTCGGCGAGCAGGGTGATGCCGTGCACCAGCCGGTCCTCGGCCAGCACGATCGGCGGCATGATCTTGAGCACCTGGCCGCGCGCGCCGGTGGTCTCCACCAGCAGTCCGGCGGCGAACGCGGCGCGGGACACCTTGTCGGCCAGGGCCGGGTCGGTGAAGCCGAGGCCGCGGATCAGGCCCCGCCCGCGCGGGGTGCAGCCGAGCGCGGCGAACCGGCGGGCGAGGTCGGCCAGCAGGCCGTCCAACACCTTGACCCGCTCGGCCAGGCCCTCGGCGAAGGCCGGGTCGGCCCAGTGGTCCAGGCAGGCGGCGGCGGTGACGAAGGCCAGGTTGTTGCCCCGGAAGGTGCCGCTGTGCTCGCCCGGCCCGAGCTGGTCCAGCTCCGGCTTGACCAGCACCAGCGCCATCGGCAGCCCGTACCCGCTGATCGACTTGGACAGGCACACCAGGTCCGGGGTGATCCCGGACTCCTCGAAACTGAAGAAGGTGCCGGTCCGGCCGCAGCCGGCCTGGATGTCGTCGACGATCAGCAGGATGTCGCGCTCCCGGGCCAGCTGCGCCAGCCGGCGCAGCCACTCCGGGCTCGCGGTGTTCAGGCCGCCCTCGCCCTGCACGGTCTCCACCACGAAGGCCGCGGGCTTGTCGATGCCGCTGCCCGGGTCGTCCAGCATCCGGGTCAGGTAGTCGATGGTGTCGACGCCCTCGCCCGCGAAGCCCTCGTACGGCATCCGCACCACGTTGCCCAGCGGGACTCCGGCCGCCTCGCGCTTGAACGCGGTGGCCGAGGCGGCGAGGGCGCCCAGCGAGAGCCCGTGGAAGCCGCCGGTGAAGGCGATGATGCCGGTGCGCCCGGTGACCCTGCGGACCGTCTTGAACGCGGACTCGATCGCGTTGGTGCCGGTCGGGCCGGTGAACTGGACCCGGTACGAGAGACCGCGCGGGGCGAGCACGACTTCCTGGAAGCGCTCCAGGAAGCGGCGCTTGGCGCCGGTGTGCAGGTCCAGCCCGTGCACCGGGCCGTCGGCGAGCAGGTAGTCCACCAGGGCCTGGCGGGCGGCGGCGGGGTTGTGACCGTAGTTCAGCGCGCCCGCGCCGGACAGGAAGTCCAGGTACTCGCGGCCGTCCTCGTCCCACATCCGGTGCCCGCTCGCCCGGGTGAAGACCGCCGGGAAGCGCCGGCAGTAGGTGCGGATCTCGGACTCCAGCTGGTCGAACACCGCCGTACCGGAAGGGGTGGTCGTCGTCATCGGGCGCTCCAGGGCTCGGTCGCGGAGATCCGTACGGTCTCCTCGGGGGTCAGGGCGGTGCGCGGCGAGAGCGGGAAGCCGCCGTCCAGGGTGAGCCCGATCAGCTCCCGCATCCGGTCCGCGATCAGTTCCGGGGTGTAGGCGGTGGGCGCGTCGGCGGCCTCGATCACCGCGGTCGGCGGGAAGAACCGGCCACCGCGGGCCGGACGGACCACCGCGTCCCAGATGTTGAGGCTCTGCCCGCCCCACTCGGCCCGGCCGCTGAACACCGAGTACAGCGGGATCCCGTGCCGGTCCGGGCGGCTGAGCGCCTGGTTGACGGGCTCGCTGACCATCTCGACGATCAGGCCGGCCGCGCCCGCGTCCCGCACCCGGCGGGCCTGGGCGAACATCTGCTCGGCGCCCTCGACGCTGTCGCCGTGCCGGCTCAGCTCGCCGCGCTGCGGGGTGTAGCCGAGGTGGCCGAGGGTGGTGCCGCCGGTCAGCGCGAGCGCCTCCAGGCAGTCCAGGTCGCCGTCGCCGGCCAGCTCGACCTTCACCGCGTCGGCGCCGGCCGCCCGGAAGCGCTCGCCGGCGGCGAGGGCGGCGGCGGGGCTCGCGGTCGCGCCGTCCGGCAGGTCGGCCAGCAGGAAGGGGCGGCGGTGGGCGGGGAAGGAGGCGTCGAGCGCCTTGCGCACCTCCGCCACCAGCCCGACCAGCGTGGCCAGCGCCCACTCGCGCTCGGCGCCGTCCGCCAGCACGGTGCTCGGGCGGCCCAGGTGGGTCATGAAGTAGGAGTCGCCGACCATCACGCACTCCAGCGGGCAGTCGGCCAGCTCGGGCGCCTCCAGCGCCCGGGCCAGGCCCTCCACCTCGTAGCCCCGGTAGGCGTTGACCTTGAGGCCGACGCGCGCCGGAGCGTCGTAGCGGCGCAGGAACGGAGCGATGCCGGAATGCTCCAGGACCACCGTCTCAGTGCTCATCGATGCCCTCCCCATAGATCTTGTTGATGCGGTCGATCGCCTCCGCCACCAGCTGCGGCGACGCGGCGGTGAAGCAGAGCCGGGCCCAGTCGCCGCAGTGGGCGCCGAACACCCGGCCGGGGGCCAGTCCTACGCCCAGCTCGGCGCAGCGGCGGACGAACTGCTCGCCGTCGCCGTACGCGGCCAGGTCCAGGAAGGTGTACAGACCGCCGGAGACCGCGGTGTGCGGGACCTCCAGCTTGGAGTCGGTGAGCCACCAGGCCGCGGCGGCCCGGTCACGGCGCCGGGTCAGTTCCTCGGCCGGGGTGCGCAGCGCCTCGTACGCGGCGAACTGGGCGGCGCTGGAGACCGAGTAGAGCGAGTGCAGGGACCACTTGGTCAGCGGCTCGGCCAGCCCGGGCGGCGAGACCAGGAAGCCCACCCGCACGCCCGGCATCGCGTAGGTCTTGCTGCAGCTGTACACCGAGAAGGTGCGCTCGGCGGCCCGCCCGACGGTCGCCGGGTCGGTGAAGCCGGCCCGGGTGAAGTCGTAGTTCTCGTAGGCGTTGTCGGCGATCAGCCACAGGTCGTGCCGCTCGGCCAGGGCGGTGAGCGCTTCGAGCTGGGCGTCGGTCAGCCGGTAGCCGGTCGGGTTGTTGGGGTTGTTGAAGTAGATCGCGCGGGTGCGGTCGGTCACCGCCCGCTCGATCACCGCGACGAAGTCGAAGCCCGGGTCGGCGCTGAGCTCCAGGAAGACCGGCACCTCGCGCGGCACTCCGCCGGCCGCCCACACCAGGCCGGTGGCGAACAGCCACTGCGGGGACAGCACCAGCACCTCGTCGCCCTGGTTCAGGATCGCGTGCAGGACGACCGAGATGGCGTGGGTGCCGCCGTTGCTGACCAGCACCTGCGCGGGCTCGACCGGGCTGCCGCGGCGGGCCGACAGGTGCTCGGCGAAGGCCTCGCGCAGCTGCCGGACGCCGCCGGGCGGGCCGTGCTGGTGGGAGGCGGTGGCGAACTCCGCGGGGCTCCACGGCCGGGGGCGGGCACAGGGCTCGAACACCGTCTTGCCCTGGTGCAGGCCGATCGGGGCCAGGTCGCCGCTGCGGCTGAGCAGTTCCTCCACCCGGACCAGGGGTGAGGGTGGGATCTCTCTGAGGTCTCGCGCCAGTGACGGCATGCTCGGGTGCTCCTCGCTTCTCGGATGGCGGACGTCGTTCAGGGAGCTGCTCCGGTACGACAGTTGCGGGTCGGTCGCGGATCAGCTGCGGGCGGCGCCGTGGGCGGGGCGGTCCAGCCCGAGGTGGTCGCGCAGCGTCGTGCCCTCGTACTCGGTGCGGAACAGGCCCCGGCGCTGCAACTCGGGGACGACGAGGTCGGCGAAGTCCGTCAGGCCGTCGGGCAGGACCGGCGGCATGACGTTGTAGCCGTCGGCCGCCCCGCCGGTGAACCACTCCTCCATCGCGTCCGCGATCTCCGTCGGGGTGCCGATCAACACCCGGTGGCCGCGGCCGCCGGAGACGGACTGGTAGAGCTGCTTGATGGTCAGCCCCTCGCGGCGCGCCTTGTCGTAGACCAACCGCTGCCGGCTGGTGCTGCCCTGGGTCTCGGGCAGTTCGGGCAGCGGGCCGTCCACCGGGCAGCCCGAGACGTCGACGTCGCCCAGCAGCTGGGTGAGCAGGCCGAACCCGACCACCGGGTCGACCAGTTCCTGGAGAACGGCGTACTTGTCCTCGGCCTCGGCGCGGGTGCGGCCGACCACCGGGAACAGCCCCGGCATGATCTTCACCTGCTCCGGGTCGCGCCCGTGGCCGCGGACCTGTTCGCCCATCGCCCGGTAGAAGGCCCGGCCCTCCTCCAACGTCTGGCTGGCGGTGAAGATCACCTCGGCCCACTGGGCCGCGAAGTCCTGGCCGTCGGCGGAGGCGCCGGCCTGGACCAGCACCGGGTAGCCCTGCGGCGGGCGGGCGACGTTGAGCGGCCCGGCGACCGAGAAGTGCTCGCCCTTGTGGTCCAGGACGTGCAGCTTCTCGGGCTGGAAGAAGCGCCCGCCGTCCTTGTCGTAGAGGAAGGCGTCGTCCTCCCAGCTGTCCCACAGCCCGGTGACCACCTCCATGAACTCGCGGGCCCGGTGGTAGCGGGCGGCGTGGTCCGGCTGGGAGTCCCGGTTGAAGTTGCGGGCCTCGGCGTCGGTCACCGAGGTGACGATGTTCCAGGCCGCCCGCCCGGCGCTGAGGTGGTCGATCGAGGCGAACTTGCGGGCCAGGTGGAACGGCTCGTTGTAGGTCGTGGAGGCGGTCGCGGCCAGCCCGATCCGCTCGGTGGACACCGACAGGGCGGAGAGCAGGGTGATCGGGTCGAACTGCAGGAACCGGCCCCAGCGGCTGAGCTCGTCCGCGTCCTGGTACGGCGTGCGGATGCCGACGCCGTCCGCGACGAAGAACATGTCGAACTTGGCGCGCTCGGCGGTGCGCACCAGGTCCCGGTAGTGGCTGAAGTCCAGGCCGCCGTCCGCGCGCGCCGCCGGGTGCCGCCAGGAGGCGACGTGGTACCCGGGGACGAGCATGAAGGCCCCCAGCTTCATCATCCGTCGTGTCCCGCCCATGACCTTTCCCTCCCTGTCGGTTGACGATCGGTGCCGACCCTCCGGGCCGCTCATGCGCCGAGCGCGGGCGTCTCCCCGGTCACGCCCCAGTGGGTGTCGTCGGAGGGCTGCGCCGTCCGGCCCCAGTGGGTGTCGGCCGTCGTCCGCGCCAGGCCCCAGTGGGTGTCGTCGCCCGGCTCGCCGACCGTGCCGGCGACCGCGAGGACCGCCATCGCGCCGGCGGCCAGGCCGAGCACGGTGCGGGTCAGGATCCGGGTCTTCGTCATTGCGCTCTCCCCCATGTGCTTCCGGGTGTGGCCCCGGGTCGTCCCGCCGGGCGGCCCCGGCTGGGAACAGTCCAGTCCGGTGCGCTTTCCAACAACCTTCCACGCGACCTCGATCGGCGCCCGAACGTCGAAAGGCGATCAGAAGGAGTCCAGAAGGGGCTTGCGCCAGGGCTCGGTCCAGGCGCGTCCGGGGCCGGGGAACGCGGCGGTGCCCGGCCCCCTCGGGTGTCGAGGGGACCGGGCACCGGGCACCCGAAGCGGCGAGCAGTGACGGAACGTCAAACAACCGCCCCCGTCGGCCGGTCCCGAGTCCCGCCTCGGCTCGGTACAGGTGGCCGCCGGCGGCCGGCCCGAGCACCTGCGCGCCGCGGTGGAGGGCTCGCTGCGGCGGCTGAGCACCGACCGGATCGACCTCCACTACCTGCACCGGGTCGACCCGGGGGTCCCGCTCGCGGAGAGCTGGGGCGCCCTGGCCGCTCGTTCCCGGCGGTGGTGGTGGTGTTCCACTCGCTGCTGCGGCGCGCCGTGGCGGCGGTGACCGCCCCGGACGCCGACCCGGTTGGCTCGAATCAGTTCGTGCGTAGCGACTGATCAGCCCACTGATGTACCGTAAAGTCCGAATGATCCATAGAAGGGGGCAGTCAGGGATGCGATCACTGTGACCGAAAGCAGTTCCGACCAGCCGACCTCGGCGCCGCTCGACTTCCGCGACCGCTTGGGCCATGCCATCAAGCGCGCGGAGCAGGCGCTGATCAGTGAGAAGACCCGGGCGCTACGCACCGTCGACCTGACGGTTCCTCAATACGTGACCCTTCTTGCGCTCCAGCAGTCCTCGGGAATGTCCGGGGCCCAGCTGGCCCGGGAGTGCATGGTCACGCCGCAGACCATGACGACGATCCTCACCAACCTGGAGAACAAGGGCCTCATCACCCGGGAGACCTCGAGCGTGCACCAGAAGGTCCTCGTGGCCAAGCTCACCCGGACCGGCCGCGCCTTGGCGAAGAAGGCCGACACACTGGCCCGCGGCGTCGAGCAGCGACTCACCGACGCCTTCGACGAGACCGAGCAGACCCAGCTGCGCGAAATGCTGGAGCGCTCGGCGGCGGCGCTGCGCAAGACCGACTGACCAGCGCGACACCAGCACCGGACCGGACGGAAGGCCGCCCCTGGACGCCCGATCACCACCCGGGGCGAGAGGGCGGCCCTTCCCGCGTCCGCTCCCGTGCCTCCCCCCTGCGGCATACCGGTCATCTCAAGCTCTGCACACATCCAAGAACTCACCTACTCACTAATATCGCGATACCAACTAAGCCATTGATGTGAGTCAGGACACTGATACTGTATCGATCATGCAGACAGCGCAGGAGCACGCGTCGTTCGTCGGCATCCTCGGCACCGGGGCTCACCTGCCCGCGACCGCCGTCGACAACACCCTCGCCGCCCTCTCCGCCTCCGGCCACCACGCCGCCATCGACGCCTTCCACCGCCTCGGCGTCACCCTCACCCGCACCGACGCCTTCCTCACCCCGGCCGCCTGACGCCTGCCGCCCGGGCCCCTCGCTGTGCCCCCGGTCCACCCGGACGGGGGCACAGCGCGGCCGGGTGCGCCCGCGCCGGCGGTCACTCGTCGGGCTGGGTGCGGGTCCAGGCCCTTCCGTCGTGGAAGTACGCCGGGGCGCCGTGCAGGCCGGCGGTGCGGAAGGGCCGGCCGTGGTCGTCGACGCGGAGCTTGCCCTGGCGGTCGCCGCTGCTCCAGAGCAAGTACAGGTACCAGGAGACGTCCTGGGACTTGGTGGTCGCGTCGATGTCGAGGACCTGGGGGTCGGTGGCGGAGACGCGGTACGGGAAGTTCGAGGTGACGGTCTTGCCCTCGTCCGTCAGCCCCGGCACCGGGACGGCCCGGGGCGCGGGCGCGTCGAGGTCCACCGCGAAGGACGCCGGTTCGAGGCCGCCGCCGCAGCCGGAGCCCGGGGTGTAGGCGTTCCACTTGGGGGCCGGCTGGGTGCCCACGACCTGGATGTACGCGGCGTGCAGCACGACGGGCGTGGCGTCGGCGCCCTGGGCGGTCAGTTGCAGCCGCAGGTGCCCGGCGGGGACGCCGTGCAGTCCGGCCGCCCAGCTGTCGGTGGCTTCGGCGGTGTCCGGCGCCGGGGCCACCTCGCCCGGGGCGCGAGCGGAGAGGAACCACCGGTCGCAGGGGCTGCCCCAGTTGTCGGTCAGGACGTTGACGTGGAAGGGCGCGGAAGTCTCGTCCTCCGACGGAGAGCTGGGGGTCGCAGTCGCCGAGGCCGCCGCCGGCGCAGCGGCCACCGCCGTGGTGGGAACCGTGGTGGTGGGGAGGGTGGCAACCACCGTCGGATCGGCGGCCGGCTTGGCCACCCCGTGCAGCAGGAACACCGGCACCGCCGCCGCCAGCCCGACCACGGCAACCGCACTGAGCAGCACCCTGCTCCGCCGCCGTCCCGCTCCGGCCGGAGCGGCGGCCACCACCTCCACCGGCCGAGGCTCCGGCTCCGACTCCGGCTCCGACTCCGGCTCCTCCCGCCGAGCTTCCGGCTCCGCCACCCGGGCACCCGGCCCCGGCTCCCGCCGCCGCGCCGCGTCCGCCACGATCCACCGGCGGTGCAGCTCGACCAGTTCCTCGTCCCTCGCCCCGCACGCCCGCGCGAACCGCTCCACCGGCGCGTACTCGGCGGGCACGGCAGCCCCGTTGCAGTAGCGGTGCAGCGTGGATGTGCTGACGTGCAGCCGGGTGGCGAGCGCGCCGTAGCTGCGGCCCGAACGCTCCTTCAGTTCCCTCAGCATCCCGGCGAACTCGTCGGTCTCCACGCCCATGTCTTCCTCCCCCGCACCGCGGTCCGGCCCGGCTCCCCGCCGAACGCGCAGCTCACGGTACAGGTTCCGGCTCCAGGACCCCCCGGGCGGCACGGCGGCTCAGGAGGGCATGTCGGCGGAGGCCATGGACTCGGCCGCCTCCGCGACGCTGTTCCGGTACAGGCCGAGCCTCGGCTCGAGGACCTTCGCGCCGGGGCCGAGCGGGAAGTTCCGGGTGTCGGCGTTGGGCATGTGGTCGCCGTCCGCCAGCACGTTCAGCTCGTCGATCCCGGCCGCGGTGCCGGTGGCGGCGCCGCTGGGGTCGAGGTCGATCACCGCGTAGCTCGTCTGCCCGGCCGCGAGCGGGACGGCGGGCGGGCCACCGAGCCCGCCGGGCACCAGCGGCCTGATGTCCTGGCTGTGGTCGGGGGCGTGCGAGTCGCCCAGACTGACCCTCGGGTAGTAGCTCAGCCCGCAGGAGCGCGGCCCCTGGTTGCGCACCTCGATCACCCGCTGACTGCCCGCCCCGGGGCGGGTGGTGACCCGCACCGCCAGGTTCGCGCTCTCGCACGGGTGGCCGTAGGCGTAGGCGTCACCGTCCGCACCGCCGCCCTGGGACGCACCGCCCGCAGGCTTGCCGCTCGGCTTGCCCGCCGGCGGCGCTGACGCGGCACCTCCGGAACGGGTAGGGACCGCCGCACCACCCCCCGCCGCACCACCCCCGGCCGCACCGGCGCTCGGAGCCCCGCCGGCACTCGGAGCCCCGCCGGCCGGGGCCGCCGTCGCCGAGGTCTGCGGCCCGGGCTGCGCCCCGCCCGACGCCTCCTCGGGCCCGCAGGCGGTCAGGGCGAGGACGGCCCCGACGAACACGGCCGGAAAGAGAACTGCACGACGAACAGACATGACGCATCCCCGTAGGAACGAAGGAACAGGAGGAGGAAGAGGCATCCGGCGCCACCGACGGCGCCTGCCGACCACCACCCTGCCCGCTCCCCGTCCCGCCCACCACCCCCACCACCCGATCCGGCACGCTGGAACGCTTCCACCCCCTCTGACCTGCCCTTTCCCCCACCCCTGGAACGCCCGTCCGGAACGCCGACGCTCCTGTCCGGGCCGGGTCAGAGGTGCGGGGAGGTGGGGTCGCCGCCGAGGCGCAGGGTGGCGACGGCGTCGAGGACGGGTTCTGCGGAGGCGAGGTGGCGGGCTGCGGGGATGACACCCCTGATCTGTCTGCGTGATCGACAGAGCATCAGGATCCTCAGTCGCGTCAACACTTCACCGGGTGTCGCGAAATCCATGGACGCACCCGAGCCCCCGCCCCCGGGAACCCGTCCTTCTCCCACGAGTCAACCTGCTCGCCCGCCCGCGGTACGGCCGAGACAATCCGCATGGCCGAACCCTCGCACAGAAAGAGTGTGGACACGTGGCGACCACGACCGAAGTTTCCTCTGCCCCGTCCCGGGACCGCTTAGCGACGGTTCCGGCGCTGTACAGGCGGCCGTTGCTCGCCGTCACCGCCGGTGTGGGGGCGCTGCTGCTGGCCGTGTCCTGGCGGCACGGGTACCACGTCGACGAGCTGTACAACCGGGCGTCCGGGGCGCACCTGGCCTGGGGGTACGACGACCAGCCCCCGCTGGTCTCGCTGATCGCCAGGGCGGAGACCACGATGTTTGGCGACACCCTGGTCGGGCTGCGCGTGGCACCGGCGCTGATGGCCTGCCTGGCAGTGTGGGTGACCGGCCTCATCGCCCGTGAACTCGGCGGCGGGCGCGGCGCCCAGCTCTTCGCCGCTGCCGCGACGGGCGGGTCGGTCGTCCTGCTCAACTCCGGGCACGTGCTGACCACCAACGGGCCCGACCTCCTCACCTGGGTCGTGGTCAGCTGGCTGATGGTCCGCCTGCTGCGCACCGAGGACACCCGGCTCTGGCTCGCCCTCGGCGCGGTCACCGCCGTGGGCCTGCTCGCCAAGAACCTCGTCGTCCTGCTGTTGCTCTCCCTGCTGGTGGGCGTGCTGACGGTGGGTCCGAGGGCCGTCCTGCGCAGTCGGCACCTGTGGGCGGGCGCCGGGATCGCCGCGGTGACCGGGATACAGGCCGTGGTGTGGCAGATCGCCCACCACTGGCCCGCGCTGGAGATGAGCGACGCACTGAAGATCGCCCTGGGGGACGACTCCCGGGTCGCCTTCGTACCGTTCCAGGTGCTGCTGATCGGCCTGTTCCTGACCCCGGTGTGGATCGCCGGGCTGGTCGCCCTGCTGCGTCGCGCGCAGTGGCGCGCGTTCCGGCCGGTCGGCGTCGCCTTCCTGTTCCTGTGCGTGCTGCTGCTCGCCATCGGCGGGAAGCCCGAGTACACCGGCGGCCTCCCGCTGGTGCTGCTGGCCGCGGGCTCCGTCGTGGTGGTGGACTGGGCGAGGACCGCCTTCCGCCGCGGGCTGGCCGGCACCGCCCTGGTGGCCAACGCGCTGATGTCGGTGGTGCTCATGCTCCCGGTACTGCCGATCGCGGTCTACGGGTCGAACCCGGTGCTGAAGGAGCTGGGCGTCTTCCAGCTCGACCAGGCCGCCTGGCCCCAACTGGCCGACCAGGTCGCCGCCGTCGACCGGTCGCTGTCCCCGGAGGACCGCGCGCACGCCGTCGTCTACGCCAACCACTACGGCCTGGCAGGCGCCCTGGACCGGTACGGCCCGGAGCGCGGTCTCCCGCGCGTCTACAGCGGCCACAACTCCTACGCCGACTTCGGGACGCCCACCGACGACAAGACCGTGGTCATCGCGGTCGGCGTGGACCGGAACTCGTTCAGCGCCCTGTTCACGAGCTGCGAGCCCAGCGGCACGTTCGTGACGGATCTGCCCGTGGCCGACCGGAACACCGGGTTCCTGGTGTGCCGCGGTCCCCAGGAGCCGTGGGCCCAGCTGTGGACCAAGCTCCGCTGGATCGGCTTCAGTTGCCCGTACACGGCCGAGGCCGTCACCGCCGAGAGCAAGAAGGGCTGCTCGTTGACGTAGGCCCGGGAAGCACCGCGGCCCCTCACCGGCTGTGAAGCCGGTGAGGGGCCGCGGTGCTCGTCCCGCTACTGCGCGGGAAACCTCCGCAGGGCGGGGCTGAGGGTGGTGCCCACGGCCACGACGGCCAGGCAGGCGGACCAGACCAGCAGGCTCCCGCGGCTGTTCCCGTCCGCCATCAGCAGCCCGCCCACCAATGGCCCGAGCGCACCGGCGCCACCCACGAAGAGCCCGACGATGCCGCTCAGCCTGCCGCGCAGCTCGTCGGGCGCCTCGGCGAGCTGGTAGGTCATCACCGTCGTGAACGCGGTGGGGATCAGGAACGCGATCCCGCCGAGCACCACGCCGGTCAGCACGCCGGTGGGCACCAGCGCCAGGAGCAGCGTCAGCGCCGAGCACATCCAGGGGAACCCCAGGATGACCGCGGAGGCGGGCAGGGCCGCGTGCAGCCGGCCCGCGACCGCCGCGCCCAGCAGGCCGCCGATGCCGAACCCGGTCATCATCACGCCCAGGTCGCCGGGGGCCAGGTCGCCTTCTCCGGACAGCGCCAGCACGGTGATGATCAGGGCGGAGATGACCAGCTCGCAGCACATCAGCCAGCCCAGCATCGGCCGGATCACCCGGTGCCCCAGCACCCACCGGAAGCCGCCGCCCAGCATGCCTTCCCCCTCGCCGTCCGCTTCCGGCACGGACCGGGGCAGGCGCAGGAAGCACAGCCCGGCGCAGGACGCCACCAGCAGCACGGCGGCGACCGCGAACGGGGCCGTCGGGTCGACGGCGAACAGGAAGCCCGCCCCCGCCGGCCCCAGCAGGGTGGCGATGTAGCGGCGCGCGGTGTTGCGCGCGACCGCCCGCGACAGCTGCGTCTCGTGCACGACCTGCGGCAGCGCCGCGTGCTCGGCCGGGTCGAAGGCCGCGCCCAGCAGACCCTCCGCGGCCGCGAGCGCCAGGACGAGCGGCAGGGAGAAGCGGCCCGAGAAGAGCGCGAGCGCCAGGCCCGCCATCGCCACCGCGCGCACGCACTGGCACACCAGCATGACCCGCTTGCGGTCCAGGCGGTCCACCAGCACGCCCGCCGGCACGTTGGCCGCCATGTGCGCCACCGCGATGACGGCGGCGACGGCCCCCATCTCAGGAACGGAGCCGGTCGCCGCCAGCACCATCAGCGGGAACGCGATCAGGCACAGCTGGCTGACCAGTTCGGACACCAGCTGACTGCCCCACAGCACGTGGTAGTTCCGGTTCCGCGACAACGGCGGCACGGAACCGGCCTCCACCTCGGTGGTCATCCCGTCATCGCCCCGGTCCGCCGCAGCAGTCGCCCGGCGAGCTGGAGCAGCCCGACCCGGCCCGTCTCCGGATCGCGGACGAACCGGCCCGTGTCCGGGACCCCGCCGCCCTCGGTGGTGAACCGCAGGTCCGGGTAGCAGGTCAACGCCGAGCGCGGCCCCTGCCCGACGGACAGGACGAGCCCTTCGGGGTGCGCCTCGACCGCGCAGTCCCAGTCGCCGTTGGCGTAGTGCCCCGCGCACTCGGCCGGCCCGGCGACCGGCTCCCCCGGTTCGGACAGCGCCCGCATGGAGTGGTTGGCCACGTCGAGCCCGGCCGCGCGGAGTTCGGCGAGGAGGTCCTCCCACAGCCGTGCCCCGGTGCTCGCGTTGGTGACGAGCGCCACCGCCGTCCCGGTGGCCGGGTCGAAGCGCAGGTGGGACCAGGTGCCGTCGCCGCTGCCGTCGTGCCCGTTCCAGTCACCGTCCGCGCCGCGGTACACGGCCCAGCCGAGCCCCCAGCCGTCGGCGAGGCCGAACGGCCCGACGGCGAGGCCGCCGGTCCGGTCGCGGAGCATCGCGGCGGCGGCCGCGGGGTCGAGCACACCGGACACGGCCCGGTCGTGCGCGCCGGACGCTGCCCGGGCGTGCACGCCCGCCAGCCGCACCAGGTCGCCCGCCCCGGCCGCCAGTGCCGCGGCGGGGTCGTCGATCGGGGTGAAGGACTGCTCGGGCACGGGCAGCACCCGGTCCAGCACCACGTGTCCCTGCGCCACCGGCCGACCGCCCCACTGACCGTTGTAGGCCGCCGTGATCCCGAGCGGGCGCAGCAGCGTCGACTCCACGGCCGTCCGCCAGTCCAGGCCGGTCAGCACCTCGACCAGCCGGCCGGCGAGCACGTAGCCGACGTCGGAGTAGGAGAAGACGGTGCCCGGCCGGTGCGTCACGGCGCTCTCGTCGCAGTGCCGCTCGACCCACGCGCGCCGGTCCGCGCTCGGCACCCTCTCGTCGATCGCGGCGACCAGCCCGCCGGTGTGGCTGAGCACCTGTCGCGCGGTCACCCGCCCGACCGGGCTCGCGGCGGAGAGCTCGGGCAGGTACGCGCCGATCGGGGCGTCCAGGTCAAGGCGTCCGTCGGCCGCCAGCTGCTGCACCAGCAGCGCGGTCACCGGCTTGGTGAGCGAGGCGATCGGGAACACGGTGTCCGCGGTGACCGGCAGGCCGCTGCCCGCCACCCGCTCCCCGGCCCCGACGACGACCAGCCGGCCCGCGTGGCGCACGGCGAGCTGCGCGCCCGGCACCCGGTGGGCGCGCGCCAACTCGGCGAGCCGGGCGGCCAGGTACTCCTGGCTGACGGCCGCGCCCGCCGCCGGCCCGGATGCGTCGACCCCCGCTTCCTGCGCGGGGACGTGCGCCTGCTCGGAGAGGTCCGCCCGCGCGGGGACCTCCCCCTGCCCAGGGACGGCCACCCGCTCGGCCACCCGCGCCAGGCGTTCGACGGTCGGGTACGAGAACAGGTCCTTCGGCACCAGGTGCCACCCGGCCCGCCGGGCCCGGTAGACCACCTGGACGCTCAGCACCGAGTCGCCACCCAGCTCGAAGAAGTCGCCGGTGACGTCGATCCCGTCGACCGGCCGGCCGAGCACCTCCGCCCAGATCGCGGCCAGCGCGGCCTCCGCCCCGTCGCGCGGCGCGACCCGCGGCGCGTCGGTGTCGGCCACCGCGCCGGGTGCCGGCAGCGCCCGCCGGTCGATCTTCCCGCTGGGCGTCAACGGGAAGGCGTCCGCCACGACGAATGCCGCGGGCACCATGTACCCGGGCAGGTACCGCTCCAGGTGCGCCCTCAGGTCCGCGGCCGTAGGCGGCTCCTCCCCTGTCGGCACGACGTACGCCACCAGCCGCCGGTCGCCCGGCCGGTCCTCGCGCGCCACCACGACGGCCGAGCCCACCTCGGGGTGGGTGCCCAGCACCGTCTCGATCTCGCCGAGCTCGATCCGGAAGCCCCTGATCTTGACCTGGTCGTCGACCCGGCCGACGAACTCCAGCTCCCCGTCGGCCCGCCACCGGACCACGTCGCCGGTGCGGTACATCCGCGCCCCGGACGGCCCGAAGGGGTCGGCCACGAACCGGCCGGCGGTCAGCGACGGCCGGCCGGAGTAGCCGCGCGCCACGCCGTCACCGGCGATGTACAGCTCACCGGGCACGCCGGGCGGCACCGGCTGGAGACCGGCGTCGAGCACGTACACCCGGGTGTTGGCGATCGGCCGGCCGATCGGCGGCGCACCGTTCGCGCCGCGTGCCAGCCGCGCCGCCGTCGACCAGATCGTGGTCTCGGTCGGCCCGTACACGTTCGTCACCGACGGCGAGCCGGCGGTCAGGGCCTCGGCCAGGTCCGCGGGCAGCGCCTCGCCGCCGACGAGCACCCGGATCCGGGCGAGCACGTCCGGGGCGCCCTCGACCACGCCGCGCCACAGGCTCGGCGTCGCCTGCACCATCGTGACGCCCTGGTCGTGGACCACCCGGCGCAGCTCCTCCGGGTCGCGCACCAGCTCCTTGTCCGCCAGCACCACCGTCGCCCCGGCGGCCAACGGAACGAACAGCTCCAGGTGCGCGATGTCGAACCCGACGGTGGTCACGGCCAGCAGCCGGTCGCCGGGGGCCATCGCGGTCCGGTCCCGCATGTCCAGCACGAAGTTGCGCAGGTTGCCCCGGGTCACCACCACGCCCTTCGGGGTGCCGGTGGAGCCGGAGGTGTAGAGCAGGTAGGCGGCGTTCTGCGGGCCCGGCTGGACGGGGAGGTCCGGCTTGGTCGCCGGGTGGGCGGCCAGCGCGGCCGCCAGGGCGGGGTCGGTGAGAGAGAGGGACGGCGTGTTCCCTGGCAGGCCGGGTACGGCCTCGCCGCCGGTCAGCGCCAGCACCGGGGCCGCGTCGCGCACCGTGTACGCGAGGCGTTCGCGCGGGTGGTCCAGGTCGAGCGGCAGGTAGGCGGCGCCGGTCTTCAGCACCGCCAGCATGGCCACCAGCAACTCGTGCGTCCGCGGGCAGGCCAGGGCGACGACCTGCTCGGGGCCGAGCCCCAGCGCCACCAGGTGGTGGGCGAGCCGGTTCGCCCGGGCGTCCAGCTCGGCGTAGTCCAGCACGGTGTTCCCGTGCACCAGGGCGATGCCCTCCGGGGTGGCCGCGGCCTGCCGCTCGAACAGATCGACGGTGGTGGCCTTCCCCGTCGGCCGGGAGGTGGCGTTCCAGTCCCGCAGCACGACGGCCCGTTCGTCGGCGGGCAGCACGGGCACCCGGGCGACCGGGTCCTGGGCATGGTCGGCGAAGGCGTCCAGCAGCGTCACCAGGCGTCCGGCGATCCGCTCCACGGTGTCCGGGTCGAACAGACCCGGGTCGTAGCCGATCCGCAGGTGCAGCTCCTCGGTGGTGTAGGCGGTGAGCGTCAGCGCGTAGTTGGTCTCCTCCGCGCCGGTGCTCTCGCGCACCGCGAGCCCGTGCCGGGCGGCGGCGTCCCGGTCGTACGGGAAGCTCTCGAAGATCACGAGGCTGTCGAACAGGCCCGAGTCCCGCGGCACTTCGCTCCAGGCGCGCACCTGCGCCAGCGACACGTACTCGAACTGCCGGGCCTCGACCTGCTCGTCCTGCATCCGCCGCAGCCAGGACACCAGGTCGAGGCCGTCGTCCACGGTGGTCCGCACGGGCAGGGTGTTGATGAACAGGCCGACGATCTCGTCCGCGCCCGCGAGTTCCGCGGGCCGGCCGGACACCGTCGCGCCGAAGCACACGTCCTGCTCGCCGCTGTGCCGCGCGAGCAGCAGCGCCCAGGCGCCCTGCACCACGGTGTTCACCGTCAGCCGGGACGCCTTGGCGAACTCGTAGAGCCGGCGCGAGCGTTCGGCGGGCAACCGCAGGTTCACGTCCCGCGAGGAGCGCGAGTCGTGCGCGGTCAGCGGCGCCCGGTCGAACGGCAGCGGCGTGGCCGCCGTGAAGCCCGCCATGGTGCGGCGCCAGTGCGCCTCGGCGGCGGCGTCGTCCTGCTCGGACAGCCACTGCAGGTAGTCGCGGAACGGGCGGCGCGGCTTCGGCGCCGGGGTCGGCACGCCGCTCAGCGCCGCGTGTTCCTCGAACACCTGGGCCAGCACGTCGGCGAAGCTCCACCCGTCCAGCAACAGGTGGTGCGAGGACCAGAACACCTGGACGCTCGCGCCCGCCAGCCGGGCGATGGTCAGCCGCATCAGCGGCGCCTCGGCCAGGTCGAGTCGCAGCGCGGGCAGGCTCTCCCAGAGCGAGCGCGACCGCTCCTCCCGCGCCTGCTCGGACAGCCCGCTCCAGTCCAGGTGGGTGACGGGCAGCCGCACGCCGCGCCGGACGACCTGGAGCGGGACGTCCACGTCGGCCCCGACCACGGCCGTGCGCAGGACCGGGGTCCGGTCCACCACGCGCTGGAACGCCTCGGCCAGCCGGACCGGGTCGTCCACCCCGTCCAGCACCGCGGCGAAGTGGGTGAGGTACATGTCGCCGTCGCCGCCGTCGAGCGAGTGGAACAGCATGCCGCTCTGCATCGGGGTGAGCGGGTAGACGTCCTCCACCGTCCGGCCGTCACCGGCGATCCGGTCCACCGCCGCCTGGTCCAGCGGGGCCAGCGGGAAGTCCGAGGGGGTGCACCCGCCGGCGCCGGGCAGGGCGCAGTGCTCGACGATCTGCTCCAGCGCCGCGAGGAAGGCCTCGGCCAGCCGGGCGACGGTCTCCTCGTGGTGGACGTTCGCGGAGTACTCCCAGCCGAACTCCAGCTCGCCGTCCCGGATCATGCCGGTGACCTCGATCAGGCACTGCCGGGCCTGCTCGGGGCTCCGGTCGGGCACCGGGTTCTCGCACCAGCCCCGGAACAGCCCGGTGTCGCCCGTGTCGGCGTCGAAGCGGCCGTGGTAGTTGAACCCGACCTGGCACTGCCGGCCCCGGCCCAGGGCGCCCGGCTCGCCGAGGTAGCGCAGGGCGCCGTAGCCCAGACCGCGGGACGGCATGGCGCGCAGCTGCTCCTTGACCGCCTTCAGGGTGGCGCCCCAGTCGCCGCCCGCGGGCAGCTCCAGCGCCACCGGGAACACCGTGGTGAACCAGCCGACGGTGCGCGAGAGGTCGACGTCGGCGAACAGGTCCTCGCGCCCGTGGCCCTCCAGCTCGACCGGCACGGTGCCGCCGGCCCAGTCGCCCAGCACCCTGGCGAGGGCGCAGAGCAGAACGTCGTTGACCTGCGTCCGGTACGCCTCCGGGACCTTGCGCAGCAGCGCGTCGGTGAGCTCGGCGCTCAGCCGCCGGGTCAGTGTGCGCGTGGAGCCGGCGGTGTTGTCGCCGTGGAGGTCCACCGGCAGCACGGCCGCGTCCACGGTGGCCTTCTCGACCCTGGCCCAGTACGCCATTTCCGCGTCGAACCCGCCGTCGGCCACCAGGCCGTTGAGGCGGTGCGACCAGTCCTGGAAGGACGTGGACCTCGCGCCCAGGTCGACTCGCTCCCCGCGCGCCGCCTGCCGGTGCCCGGTGTCCAGGTCGGCCAGGATGACCCGCCAGGAGACGGCGTCGACGACGTAGTGGTGCGCGGCGAGGAACAGCCGGGGGGCCCGGTCGCCGCCGAGGGTGAACAGCACTCCCTTGAACAGCCGGCCGGTGCGGACGTCGAAGCCGGTCTGCGCCGCGGTGATCGCCGCGCGCAGCGCCTCGTCCCGGGCGGCGTCGTCGAGCCCGGACAGGTCGACCGTCTCGAAGACCGAGTCGCCCGCGCCGCCGTCCGCCGCGGCCTCGTTGCGCTGGCGCCACGTCCCGCCGACCCGCTCGGCCCGGATGCGCAACACGTCGTGGTGGTCGAGCACGGCGGCGAACGCCGCCCGCAGCGCGTCGGCGTCGACCTCGGCGTCCAGCTCGAGGAACAGGGACTGGTTGAAGTGGCCCGGCGCGTCGGGGAACTCCTCGAAGTACCAGTGCTGCACGGGCGTCAGCGGCACCGGCCCGGTCACCGGGCCCCGCTCGACGCCGGACGAGCCCACCTCGGTGACCTCGACGGCCAGTTCGGCGATGGTCTGGCGCAGGAACATCTG
Organism: Kitasatospora sp. NPDC017646; assembly: GCF_044329365.1. Classification (NCBI taxonomy): domain Bacteria; kingdom Bacillati; phylum Actinomycetota; class Actinomycetes; order Kitasatosporales; family Streptomycetaceae; genus Kitasatospora; species Kitasatospora sp. NPDC017646. The sequence continues at coordinate 543,497 of NZ_JBIRJC010000003.1, forward strand.
CCTGGTGGTCAGCCGGAGGTTGGACCGGCGGGCGAGGGACACCACCTGGAGGCTGAGGATCGAGTCTCCGCCGAGGTTGAAGAAGTTGTCCTCGACGCCGATCCGGTCGGGATCCAGGCCCAGCGCCTTCGCCCAGACGTCGACGAGCAGGGCCTCCACCGGGGTGCGTGGTGCGACCCGGCGGGACGGATCGGTCTCCGGCTCCTCCACCACGGGCAGGGCGCGCCGGTCCAGCGTCCCGTTCGGGGTCATCGGCAGGGCGTCGAGGACGGCGATCGCCGAGGGCACGGCCTGGCTCGGGAGGTTGGCGGCCAGGAAGGCGCGCAGTTCGGCCGGGTCGGGCGTCTTCTCGCCGGCCGGCACCACGTAGGCGAACAGCCTGGTGTGGCCGGAGTCGCCCCGACGGGCGACCGCCGCCGCGGTGGCCACCTCGGGGTGGCGGGTCAGCGCGGTCTCCACCTCGCCGAGCTCCACCCGGAAGCCGCGGATCTTGACCTGGTCGTCCACCCGGCCGAGGTACTCCAGGTTGCCGTCGCCGCGCCAGCGGACCACGTCGCCGGTGCGGTAGAACCGGCCGGTGCCCGGCCCGAGGACGTCGTGGGGGAACCGCTCGGTGCTCAGCTCGGGCCGGTTCCAGTACCCCTGGGCGATGCCGCCGCCGCCGATGAAGAGCTCGCCGGGCACCCCGACCGGCACCGGGCGGCCCAGCGGGTCCACCACGTACACGCTGGTGTTGACCATCGGCTTGCCGATCGGGACGAACGCCGAGGGCGCGACCGGGTCGTCGCCCAGCGCGAACACGGTGGAGTCGATGGTCGTCTCGGTCGCGCCGTACGCGTTGACCGCCAGGGTGTCGGGGCCGATGTGTTCGAGCAGGTTGGCAGCGTCCTCCGCCAGCCATCCCTCGGCGCCCAGCGAGAGCAGCCGCACCGACTCCAGGCCGCCGCCGCCCCGCCAGGCCAGCTCGGTGCTGATCGCCCGGGCCAGCGACGGGGTGGTGGCCAGGATCTGCGGCCGGACCTCGGCGATCAGGTCGGCCAGCGCGGGCGGGTCGGTCACCACCTCCGCCGGGCACACCACCATCTCGCCGCCGAAGAGCGCGGAGAACAGGAAGTCGCCGAGGAAGAGGTCGACGCCGAAGCTGGCCACGCACAGCGCCCGGCCGCGGATCCCGTCCAGCCCGTAGCGGGCGTTCCAGGAGCGCAGGATGTGGTGCACGTTGCGGTGGCTGATCTGCACGCCCTTGGGCCGGCCGGTCGTGCCGGAGGTGTAGATCACGTAGACGAGGTCGTCCACGCCCGCCCCGGACTCCGGCGCCGTGTCCGGCCGGGCGTCGATCGCCGCCCGGTCGCGGTCGAGGCACACCACGGTCGCCTCGTGCCCGGCGACCCGGTCCAGCACCGTGGTCTGGGTGACCACCAGCGGTGCGGCGGCGTCCTCCAGCATCATGCTGAGGCGCTGCGCCGGGTAGTCCGGGTCGAGCGGTACGAACGCCGCGCCGGTCTTCATCACGCCGAGCAGCGCGAGCATCGCGTCCACGCCGCGCTCGACGCACACCCCGACCAGCGTCCCCGGACCGGCGCCCAGGTCCATCAGGTGGTGCGCCAGCCGGTTGGCCCGGGCGGCCAGCCCGGCGAAGGTCAGCCGCTCGCCCGCGCAGCTCACCGCCACCGCGTCGGGGGTCAGCGCGGCCTGCTCGTCGAACAGCTGGTGCACGCACCGGGAGGGGCCGAATTCCACCGTGGGTCCGTTCAACTCGACGCTCAGCTGGTGCAGTTCGGCGTCGGTGAGGATGGCCAGATCCCGCATCGGCCCGTCCGGGCGCGCGGCGATGTCGTCGAGCAGGGTCAGCAGGTGCCCGCTCATCCGCTCGATCGTCGCACGGTCGAACAGATCGGTGCTGTACTCGATGAGCCCGGTGAGCGCGCCGTCCTGCTCGAAGAAGTCGAAGGACACGTCGAACTTGGCCACGTGCATCGGCGGGGGGACCTCGGTGACCCGCAGGCCCGGCAGTTCGGCCGTGCCGTCCACGGCGCCCTGGAGGTTGACCATCACCTGCACCAGCGGCGGCCGGCTCGGGTCGCGTTCCGGCCGCAAGACGTCGACCAGCCGCTGGAACGGGACCTCGTCGTTGGCGAAGGCGTCGAGCACGGTGGAGCGGACGTCGCCGAGGAACTCGGTGAAGGAGCGCGACTCATCCACCTGGGAGCGCAGCACCACGGTGTTGCTGAAGTAGCCGATCAGGTGGTCCAGTTCGGCCCGGCCACGGCCCAGGGCCACCGATCCCACCGCGATGTCCTGCTGCCCCGAGTAGCGGGAGAACAGCAGCTGGCTCGCCGCCACCAGGGTCATGAACAGGGTGGCGCCGCTGCGTGCGCCGAGTTCCGTCAGCCGCCCGGCCAGCGCTTCGGGCAGCGCGATCTCGTGCACCGCGCCCGCGGTGCCGAGCACCGGCGGGCGCGGTCGGTCCGCCGGCAGCTCCACCGGCGGCAGCCCGGCCAGCTGCTCCCGCCAGTAGTCGACCTGTCCGGCCAACTCCGGGCCGGCCAGCCGTTCCTGCTGCCAGAGCGCGAAGTCGGCGTACTGCACCGGAAGTTCCGGCAGTTCGACCGGCTCGCCGCGCACCTGCGCCGCGTACCGGGCGTTGAGTTCGTCGACCAGGATGCCGATCGACCAGCCGTCGCCGACGATGTGGTGCAGGCCCAGCACCAGCACGTGCTCGTCCGCGGCGAGCCGCACCAGCGACACCCGGAACAGCGGCCCGCGGCGCAGGTCGAACGGGGTGGACCCCTCGCGCTCCAGGCAGCGGTCGAGTCCGGCCGCGCGCTCGGCCTCCGGCAGCCCGGACAGGTCGACGACCTCGACCGGCACCGGACCGGACTCGTGCACCACCTGAATGCCGCGGCCCTCGACCTCGCCGATCGTGGTGCGCAGCGCCTCGTGCCGCGCGACCACGCCGTCCAGGGCCGCGCGCAGCGCCTCGACGCGCAGCTCGCCGGTCAGCCGCAGCACCCGCGGCGCGTTGTACTCGACGCTGTCGGGGTTCAGCTCGGCCAGGAACCACAGGCCCTGCTGGCCGGCCGACAGCGGCAGCGCGCCGTCCCGGGGCGCCGGCCTGATCGCCCGGTCCTCGGCCACCGGTTCGGCCGCGCCGGCGAGTTGGCGCATCACCAGCTCCCGCACGTGGTCGGGAAGCTCCGACAGCCGGTCCATCGCGTCGGGGGGCAGTTCCATGCTGTTCTCTCCCATGGTCAGAAGCGCGGGTCCGGCGCGTTCAGGACTGGACGGCGGCTTTGCCCAGCACCTGGGCCAGGATCCGCTCACGGATGGTCGCGGCCAGGGCGGCGATCGTCGGCTCCTCGAAGAGGTCCCGGGGGGTCACCTCGACGACGAAGGCGCTGCGCATCCTGGCGACGATGCGCAGGCTGTTGATGGAGTCGCCGCCGAGGGTGAAGTAGTCGTCCTCGACGCCGACCCGCTCGATGCCCAGCACCTCCGACCAGATCCGGGCCAGCGCCTCCTCGGTCGGGTCGCTCGGGGCGACGTACGCGGTGCCGGCGCCGTCCCGGCGGGTCGGGGCGGGCAGCGCGGAGCGGTCGAGCTTGCCGTTGTGGTTGAGCGGCATCCGGTTCAGCCGGACGATCGCGGTCGGGATCATGTAGTCGGGCAGGGTGGCGCCGAGGTGGTCGCGCAGCTCCTCCGCGGTCGGCGCCGGCCGACCGGGCCGGGCCACGAAGTAGGCGACCAACCGCTTGTTGCCCCTGTCGTCCGGCCACACCGAGACGGTGGTCTCGGCCACCGCGTCGTGCCGCAGCAGCACGCTCTCGATCTCGCCGGGCTCCACCCGGAAGCCGCGGACCTTGACCTGGTGGTCGGTGCGCCCGACGAAGTCCAGAGTGCCGTCCGGGCGCCACCGCACCACGTCGCCGGTCCGGTACAGCCGGGAGCCTGGCGGGCCGAACGGGTCGGCGACGAACCGCTCGGCGGTCTTCGCCGGGTTCTCGACGTAACCGCGCGCGATGCCCACACCGCCGACGTACAGCTCTCCGGGCACGCCGATCGGCACCGGGGACAGCCTGTCGTCGAGGATGTACGCCCTGGTGTTGGCGAGCGGCGCGCCCAGCGGCACGCTGCGGTAGCCGGCGCACTGCTCGACCTCGAAGAGGCTCACGGTGACGCCCGCCTCGGTCGGCCCGTAGTTGTTGATCACCCGGTGGTCGCGGGCCCACGCCTCGGCCACCTCGGGCACGACCACGTCACCGCCGACCCGGACGGTGTCCATGCCGGGCAGGGAGTCCGGGTCGAGCGAGGACAGCACGCTGATCGGGATGGATGCGGTGGTGACCCTGCCCGCGAGCATGTGCTGGACCAGGTAGGCACCGTTGCGCGCGACGTCAGGGGGCGCCACCACCATGGTGCCGCCGGCCGCCCAGGTGGTGAACAGGTCCTGCACCCCGGTGTCGAAGCTCATCGAGCACAGCTGGAACACCCGGCTGTCCGGCGTGAGCCCGTACGGTCCGACCACCGCGGTCACGGTGTTGTGGAGCGAGCGGTGCTCGACCATGACGCCCTTGGGCCGGCCGGTCGAGCCCGACGTGTAGACGACGTAGGCGAGGTCGCGGGGGCTGCCCGGCGCCTGGGGGTCGGTGTCCGGGTACTTGGCGACGGCCTCCCGGTCCCGGTCCAGGAAGACCAGCTCCGCGTCGGCCTCGGGGAACCTGCCGATGTTGTGCTCGTGGGCCAGCACCACCGGCGGGCGGGTCTCGGCCAGCGTGATGGCCAGCCGCTCCGCCGGATAGTCCGGGTCCAGCGGGACGTACGCGCCGCCCGCCTTGAGGATGCCGAGGATGGCGACGAACAGGTCCAGGCTCCGCTCGACCGCGATGCCCACCAGCACGTCGCTGCCGACGCCCCGCTCGATGAGGTGGTGGGCCAACCGGTTCGCCCGCGCGTTCAGCTCGCCGTAGGTCAGCCGCTGGTCGTCGAGCTCCACCGCGACGGCGTCCGGGCGCAACCGCGCCTGCTCGACGACCAGTTCGTGCATCCGGCGCTCGACGCGGGGGCCGGCGGGCACCTGCGCCGTGACCCTCCGGTACTCGGCGGGCGAGAGGGCCGGCAGCTCGCCGACGGTCCGCCCAGGGCCGTCGGCGAACGCCTCCAGGAGCGTCCGCAGGTGGTCCGCCATCCGGCGCACGGTGTCCGTTTCGAACAGTGCCGGGTCGAAGTGCAGCCGCACGGTGACCCGGTCACCGGGGAGCACCACGACGCCGAGCGCGGCGCCCGAGCCCACCTCGGTGTCGAAGTGGCGCAGTTCCAGGCCGTGCGCGGTGAAGTCCCGCTCGTCGAACGGGAAGTTCTCGAAGACGATGATGCTGTCGAACAGGTTGTCCCCGGCGGACAGTCCGCTCCACGACTGGGCCTGGGTCAGCGACACGGTCTCGAAGTCCCGGGCGCGGGCCTGCTCCGCCTGGAGCCCGGCCAGCCAGGACACCAGGTCCTGGTCGGGGTCCACGTGCACGCGGGCCGGCAGCGTGTTGACCAGCATGCCGATGATCGAGTCGACGCCCGCCAGCTCCGGTGTCCGGCCGGACACCGTGGCGCCGAAGCAGACGTCCCGGCCACCGCCGTAGCGCGACAGCAGCAGCGCCCACGCCCCCAGGAGGAGGGTGCTGGTGGTCAGCTTGGTCCGCTTGGCGGTCTCCGCGAGCCGGGCGCCCAGCTCGGGGGCGATGTCCACCTCCACCGTCCCGGTCGTCCGCGGCCGGTGGTCCGGCGCGACCGCGCGGTCGTAGGGCAGCCGGGTCGGCGCGGAGACGTCGCCGAGCACGCCGCGCCAGTAGGACTCCGCCTCCGCGTGGTCCTGCCGGTCCAGCCACCGCAGGTAGTCCCGGAACGGCGTCCTGGGCCGCGGCCGCGGTCCCCCGCCGTCGCGCAGCCGCGCGTAGCCGGCGGCCACCTCGGTGAGCAGTTCGGCGCCGCTCCACCCGTCCATCACGATGTGGTGCATCGACCACAGCACCCGGACGCTGGTGTCGGTGAGTCGGATGACCGTGACCCTGGCCAGCGGTGCGGCGGCGAGGTCCACCCCGGCCGCCCGGTCCGCGGCGCGCAGCGCGTCCCACCGCTCCCGGCGCTCGGCCTCCACCAGCTCCCGCCAGTCGTGGTGGGTGACGGGCAGTACGGCCGCGGCGCGCACCACCTGCACCGGGTGGCTGACGTCCGTCCAGACCACGGCGGTGCGCAGGATGGGCAGCCGGTCCGCCACCGACTGCCAGGCCCGGCCGAGCAGTTCGGGGTCGCCGACGTGGTCGAGCACCAGGTCGAACTGGATCAGGTGCAGGCCGGTGTCCCCGGTCATCAGCGCGTCGAAGAGCATCCCGCTCTGCATCGGGGTCAGCGGGTAGACGTCCTCGACGGCGCCGCCCGCGGCGAGGAGTTCGGTCTCGGCCGCGGTGAGTTCGACGAGCGGGCGGTCCGCCGGGGTGTCACCGGCCACGCCGTCCAGCCGGGTCGCGACCTCGGCCAGTTCCGCGATGGTCGGGGTGAGGAAGAGGTCCTTGGCGGTCAGCCCGATCCCGTGCGGCCGGGCCCGGGTGACCACCTTGATGGCCAGGACGGAGTCTCCGCCGGCCTCGAAGAAGTCGTCGGTCACGCCGACCCGATCGACGCCGAAGACCTCGGCCCACACCCCGGCCAGCAGCCGCTCGGTCTCCGTCCGCGGCGCGACGTGCTCCGTGCTGGACAGCAGGTCGAGTTCGGGCGCGGGCAACGCGCGGCGATCGACCTTGCCGGAGTTCGACAGGGGCAGCGCGTCCAGCGGGACGAACCAGGACGGCACCTGGTAGCCCGGCAGCCGTGCGGACAGCGCCTGGCGCCAGGGCGCCGGGTCGGCGGCCTGGCCGTCCTCCGACACCACGTAGGCGACCAGGTGCCGGGTGCCGCGCGTCTCGTGCACGACGACCGCGGCGTCGGTGACGCCGTCCAGCGCGGTGAGTGCCGCCTCGATCTCGCCGATCTCGATCCGGAAGCCGCGGATCTTGACCTGGTTGTCGGCTCGGCGCAGGTAGTCCATCGTCCCGTCGGCTCGCCAGCGGACGACGTCGCCGGTGCGGTACAGCCGTCCGCCCGTGCCGAAGGGATCCGCCACGAACCGCTCGGCGGTCAGCGACGGCCGGCCGAAGTAGCCGCGTGCAAGGCCGTCACCCGCGACGTACAGCTCGCCCGGCGCGCCGACCGGAACCGGGCGCAGCCACGCGTCGAGCACGTACAGCCGGGTGTTGTCGACCGGCCCGCCGATCGGCACCGCGCGCGAGCGCACCTGCTCCAGGGACAGCTCCTGGAAGTTGGTGTAGGTGGTGGCCTCGGTCGGGCCGTAGGCGTTGACGACCACCGTGCCGGGGCAGTGGGTGATCACCCGCTCCAGCCCCTCCGGGGACGGCGCCTCGCCGCCGGTGATCACGGTCGCCGCGCCCGCGAAGCAGTCGGGCGCCTCCTCGGCGAACAGGCGCAGCAGCGCGGAGGTGAGGAACACCGCCGTCACCCCGTGCCGGGTGATCAGCTCCCGGACGAGGGCGGGCGTCGGCTCCTGCGTCGCGATGACCATCTCGCCGCCGGTCAGCAGCGGCACCCACAGCTCGTAGGTCGAGGCGTCGAAGGCGTGCGGGGAGTGGAACAGGATGCGCCGGTGCGCCGCCTCGCGCCACCGGTGGTCCCAGGCCAGGGCGAGCACGTCGGCGTGGGTGATCCCGACGCCCTTCGGGATGCCGGTGGAGCCGGAGGTGAACATGATGTACGCGAGCTGCCGGGAGTCCGGAGCCCGCTCGGGGTCGTGGGCGGGCCGGCCGGCGGTCGTGGCCGGGTCGTCGACCACGAGCACCGGCAGGTCGGCCGCGGTGGCCCTGGCGGCCGTCGCCCGGTCCGTCAGCAGCAGTTCGGCGCCGACATCGGCCAGCACGAGGCGGACCCGGTCCTCGGGGTAGGCGGCGTGCAGCGGCACGTAGACGCCGCCGGCCTTCAGCACGGCCAGGATGGACACGACCGCGTGCTCCGACCGGTCCAGCAGGATCCCGACCCGCGACTCGACGGTCACGCCCTCGGCGAGCAGGCGGTGGGCGAGCCGGTTGGCCCGGTCGTTCAGCTCGGCGTACGTGAGCCGGTCCTCGCCGAACAGCACGGCCGTCCGGTCCGGGGCGAGCCGCGCCTGCTCGGCGAAGACGTCCGGCAGGCTGCGGTGCGCGGGGAACTCCCGGGTGGTGTCGTTCCAGTCGAGGAGCACCTGGCGCAGCTCGTCCCCGGGCATCAGCCCCAGTTCGGACAGCGGCCGCCCCGGGCCGGCCACCACGCCCTCCACCAGGGTTCGGAACGCCGCGGCGAGCCGTTCGACGGTCGCCGGGTCGAGCACCCCGGGGTCGTGGTCGACGCACACCTCCAGCCCGCCGTCCGCTTCGGCGAAGCGCAGTACGGCGTCGGCGACGGCGAACTCACCGGGCAGCGCGGCGCGCACGGTGCCGCAGACCTCGCCGAGGAGGTGCTCGAACGGGAGTGCGCCGTCCACGGTCACGTGCAGCGGGACCGCCGCGCCGTCGTCCTGCCCGGACCGGCCGCGGACGGTCGCGGTCACCTCGTCCTCTCCCGCGTAGACCGCCACGAGCACCTGGCCGACGGCGGCCAGCGCGCCGAGCAGCGTGCCGCCAACCGGTGCGGCGAGCCGTTCCAGGCCCGACTCGAGCGCGCCGTCCAGCGTGAACCGGTGCGTCGCCACTGCCCCGGTGGGCGTCTCCGGTCGCGGACGGTCCACGGGGAAGCGGGTCACCACATGGTCGACGGCCGGGTCCGACGCCGGTCCTGCTCCCGGGAACCCTTCGTGGCTCACGTGCGGCCTCCCTCTCCGGTCTTGGGCAGCGCTTCCACGGCGGAAGCCGTACCTGATCGCCAAGTCTCCCCAGGGGGTCACGCCCCAGCTACGCACTTGACGGAAGAGCGAAACAGGCCGGTCAGCAGGCATTTTGACGCCGAGACGGCCCCCCGTACGGAGCGGCGGCGATCACGCCGGAACGGGAGTTCCCGGAACGCCGACGGCGCCGCCGGATGCCCGGCGGCGCCGTCGGCGTGGCGCGGCGGCCTCAGCCGCCCGCGGGTCGGCTCACTCGCGGCCGCCGATCGCGTCGACCGGCGCGGGCCGCATGGCGAACCGGGTGGCTGTCGCGATCGAACCCCAGGAGAGCGCGACGGTGATCGCCACGATCGCGATGAGGCCGAGCGGGGAGACGCTGGGGACCGGCGACCTGGTCAGCCCGAGGCTGATGCCGATCAGCGGCGGGGCCGTCGCCAACAGACCGAACAGCAGCGCCGAGAACACCACGATCCGAGCCTCGCCGTTCATCATCCGGCGGACCTGGTCCCGGCTGGCTCCGATGAGCCGCAGCATGGCGAACTCGCGGACCCGCGCCGCCGTCGACATCACGAGGGTGTTCACCACGGCGATGGCGATGTAGCCCAGCAGCACGGTCTGGAAGAGCAGGTTGAGCGCCCAGTCGCCCGAGCCGCCGGAGCCGGGCGCGACGTCGAGCGCGTCCTGGGAGCCAATCTTGACCGTCGGGTAGCGCTCGGCGACGCCGTGCAGGGCGCCGGCCAGTGCCTTCTGGTCGGTCCCGGCCGCGGACCTGACCAGCACCGCGGCGTCGGTCCGTCCGGTGGTGTGGGCGACCACGAGGTCGTTGGGCAGGGTGACGTCCCCGAAGCCCAGGCCCCGTTCGTAGACCGCCACCACCGTCGGCTTGATCTCCGTGCCGTCGCCGAGCCGTAGGTCGATCGTCTTGCCGCGCTCGGCCCCGACGGTCTCCGCGACCACACGACTCAACGCCACCGTCTCGCCCTTGAGTTCCGCGGTGTCACCCTCGATCACCCCGAGGTCCATGGTCTCCGGGAGCCGGTCGGGCGTGACGCCCTGGGCAGGGTAGACCTTGGTCGCGGTGCTGTCCTCGGACGGGAAGGTCAGCAGCACCTGCGTCCGCGCCACCGGCGTCACCACCGCGACCCCCGGCAGGGCGCGCACGGCGTCCACGACCTCCGGGGACACCCCGGCGCCCGAGGAGGCGGTCAGCACGTGGTCGGCCCGCATGCCGTCGGCGAGTTGGTCCTGCGAGGCCGCGAGCGTGGTGGAGGCGCCGAAGACCTGCACGGCGGCCAGGGTCACGCCCATGGCCAGCGGGGTGGCGGCCGTGCTGAGCCGGCGCGAGTTGGCCCGCGCGTTGGCCTGGGCGAGGAAGCCGTACGCCTTGGCCTGACTGTTCAGGCTCCGCCCGAACAGCGCGATGGCGCCCCGGAACAGCAGCGGTCCGATGCAGCCCACCGCCACCACGAACAGCAGGACCGCGCTCGCCGCCGTGTCGGCGGCCGAATCCCCCGACACCGCCACGTTGTTGAGGGTCAGCAGCAGCCCCAGCGGGATCAGCAGGAGGCCGATGACCACCCGGACCCGGCCGAGCTTCTTGGGCTCGATGGCGGCGTCCCCGAGCGCCTCGACCGGACTGATCCTGGCGACCCTGCGCGCGACCATCCAGCCACCGAGCCGGGCGCTGACCATGCACAGCACCAGCGCGGCGAGCACGGGCGTCAGGCCGACGTCCATCCGGAAGTCCGGGGGCATCGCGCCGGCCAGGATGAACACCTCGCGCATCACGAACGCGAGGACGATGCCGGGGATCGCGCCGACGAGCCCGCCCGCCCCCGACACCAGGGTCATCTCGGCGCCGATCATCGAGTGGATCTGCCGGGGCGTCGCGCCGATGGCGCGCAGCAGGGCCAGTTCGCGCCGGCGCTGCTGCACCGACAGCGCGAGGGTGCTCGCCACCACGAACACCACGATCAGCACCATGGTGCCGCCGAAGGACGCCGACGACTCGACCACCAGGCTGCGGGCGTCGCCCACGTCCAGGAACTCCACGTCGCCGCGTTCGGCGCCGGTGTGGGCCTCAAGGCCCGGCACGGCGGAGGTGATGCGCTTGGCCAGCTGGTCGGGGGTGGTGTCGGGCGCGCCCATCACGCCGATGGCGTCGACCCGGTCCGGACGGCCCGTCAGCTTGGTGGCCTGCTCGTCGGTGAAGAACACCGCGGACTGCCGGGCCAGCCCGCCTGCGGGCGGGTCGGCGACGCCCACCACGTGGTAGGACGACGCGATCGACCCGACCACGAGCCGTACCGTCGAGCCGGCCGACAGGTGGGCCCGCGAGGCGAGTCCGGCGTCGAGCACCACCTCGTCGGCCGCGGTGGGCGCACGGCCCGTGCCCACCGCGAACGGCCCGAGCGCCGCGCCCGACCAGCCGTGCCCGAACACCGGGAAGCCGTCCGGGCCGCCCACCGCGTCGCCGTTCGGGGCCATCACGCTGAGCTGGACGTTCACGTCGCCGACGGCGGACTTCACCCCGGGTACGGCGGCGACGGCGGCGACCTTGTCGGCGGGCAGCGTGACGCGCTCGCTGTAGCGGACCTCGGAGCTCTCGTCCAGCCAGTACGACTGCTCCGCGCTGAGGACGACCGAGGTGCCCGAGTAACGTTCGGGGGTCACGCCGGTGCTGAGTCCGGACATCAGGAGGATCCCGCAGGCGGTGATCACCGCCGAGCCCGCGGCGATCGCGACGAAGGAGCCGGCGAACCCGCCCTTGCGTCCCTTGATCGTGCTCCACGCCAGTGACAGGTCCTTGCGGTGCGGCACCACGATGCGGACCAGCCGGCGGATGCGGCGGATCACCATTCCCCCAGGTGCGTCATGCGGGACGCGACCTGCTCCGGGGTCGGCTGGTGCAGCTCGCCCGCGAACCGGCCGTCGGCCAGGAACAGGACCGAGTCGGCGTACGAGGCGGCGACCGGGTCGTGGGTGACCATCAACACCGTCTGCCCCATGTAGTCGACGATGTGCCGCAGCAGTTCCAGGACCTGCTTGCTGGACCGGGAGTCCAGCGCTCCGGTCGGCTCGTCCGCGACCACCGCGTCGGGGTGGGTGATCAGCGCGCGGGCGACCGCGACCCGCTGCTGCTGGCCGCCGGAGAGTTCGCTCGGCCGCCGCTTGCGGTGCTCGCCGAGGCCGACCGCGGTGAGCACCTCGTGCAGGAACGCCTCGTCGGTCCTGCGGTCCGCGAGCCGCAGCGGCAGGGTGACGTTCTCCTCCACGGTCAGCGAGCCCAGCAGGTTGTAGGCCTGGAAGATGAAGCCGATCCGCTCCCGGCGCACCTCAGTGAGCTGGACCTCGTCGAGGCGCGACAGTTCGACGTCGCCCAGCCACACCGAGCCCGAGGTCGGACGGTCCAGCCCCGCCGCGCAATTGAGGAAGGTGCTTTTACCGGAACCGGAAGGTCCCATTACGGCCGTGAAGGTGCCTCGCCGCAGTTCGATGCTCACTGCGTCCAACGCCTGCACCGGACTTCTCGTCGACCCGTACACTTTGGACACCGCATCTAAGCGAATCGACCAGTCATCGGTTGTGGTGTGCGACGCGTAGTGAGACATGCCGGGGAGCCTACCCAGGCCGCGCCGGGCCCCGCCACCCGTCTCGGAATCGGGGACCAGCGAAAGGAATTCCGTGGAGGCATGGTGAAAAAGCCATTCCTCGGACGCTTTCCGGGTAGTCGGTGCACCCACGCCCGAAGCATTCGCCACCGGTCGGGATTTCCCGTCAGAATGCTGTTGACCGGCGGCCTCAGCGGAACGCGAATCCGAGCAGGTCGAGCCCGGGCGCGGTGGTGATCGGTTCCGGGACCAGTTTGTCCTTGTGGACGAACCGCTTCAGGTAGCCGGCGCCCTCGGTGCCGCCTGACCCCGCCATCCCGGGCAGGTAGCGCCGACCGAACCCGTAGTGCCTGCCGCGCCAGGTCAGCAGTGTGCGTTCGACCTCGGCGAGCGCCTCGGTCAGCCCCGGATCGCTCGCCTCCATCACCGCGTCGCGCAACGGACGCACCGAACGCAGCGGCGGCACGGTCAGCTCGTGCAGATGCTCGAACTTCGCGTACGCCTCGACCTTGCGGGCGTCGTACCCGTACAGCACCAGTTCCATCAGGTGGTAGTTCAACGACTGGACGGCGCTGGCCTCGCCGGTCGCGTCACGGAAGGTCAGGAACAGCTCGGGAGTAAGGGTCTGCAGTACGTGGAAGATGTGGTTGGGCAGTTCCGCGTAGCGGACCAACTGCGCCGTCAGCGCGTACGCCTGGCTGTCGGAGCGCCCGATCGACATCCTCGCCCGCACGGCGAGGTAGCGGATCAGGTAGAAGGCCAACTCGCAGGCCTGAACCGAGCGCAGGAAGATGTGCTCGTGGTGGTCGGTCGACGCGCGGAAGCCGGAGCAGCGGGTCAGCACGGACGCCTGCCAGCGCGCCAGCTCGTCGTCGCGCACCCGGGCGGTGATCTCGGCCGCCGTCGTGCCGCCGGTGTCCACCGGCAGTCGGCCGACCTGCTCGCGCAGTGCGGCCAGTCTGCGTAACCGCTCCTCGGTGTGGTCCACGGCCTCGGTGAGCCCGGGAGCGGCGCGCCGCTCGACCGCCTCCAGGTCGGCCAGCGTCGCCTCCATGGCCAGGAGGGCGCCGGCCAGCGGCTCGGTCGGGTGCAGGTCGAGGAACCAGGAGTAGACGTGCAGGTTGGCGTAGCGGTAGTACTGGGGTATGGGTTCCCGGCTGAACGACCGGGTGAGCAGCCGCATCACCTCGCTCGCGGCGGTCTGTTCGGCGTACGCCTCCTCGTAGAGCTTGGCCAGCAGCTCGCGTTCGCCGTCGGTCAGGGCCTGTCGGCCCACCTTCTGCTGGAGCTCGGCGATCTCGTTGCATCGTCCCGAAAACTGCAGGGACGCCGGTGCGGTTTCCATCTGCCCTCCAGGGCTGCGCTCAGGACCGCGGGTCGCCGCCGACCCGCGGCACGACGTTCCATTTCTCGGTCCTCACCTCTTGAGGCCGATGACCAACTGCTTGTCCTGGGTGGACCGGTGCACCTCGCAGTCGACGAAGCCCGCGCTCTCCAGCAGGCCGACGTACTCGGCCGCGGTCCGGTGCCGGCCCTTCGCCTCGACGTGCATCGACAGGTTCATCACCGCGGTGGGCAGCGGCCCGCGACGGTCGTCGTCGAACAGGCGGTCCATGATCAGGACCCGGCCGCCGGGGGCGCACGCGCGGTGCGCCTTGCGCAGCAGCTCCAGGCCGGCCTCGTCGGTCCAGCCGGAGAGGATGTAGCCGAAGGCGACGCACTCGGTCGGCGGGAACTCGTCGCGGTGGAAGTCCCCTGCGGCGAAGTCCAACCTGCCCTGAAGGCCGAACCGTTCGACCGTGTCGGCCACGTACGGGGCTACCTCGGGCAGTTCGAACACCGTGGCGCGCAGACCGGGGGTGGCCTCCAGCGCGGCCACGCAGAACGGGCCGCTCGCGCCGCCGACGTCCACCAGGTGCCGGACGTTCCCGAGCCCGGCCATCGGCACCAGTTCGCGGGAGACGTCGTAGGTGAGCTGCCACATGGCGGCCAGGAACTCCTCGGTGAGCTTCGGAGTCTTGTACATGACCTCGAACGGAGCGGGCAGGGCGGCGTCGACGGACGCCTTCCCGTCCGTCAGGTAGCCGTCGAGCTGGGGCAGCCGGCCGACGGTGCTGCCCATCACGTGGCTGAGGAAGCCGCCGACGGAACGCGGGCTGCTGGGGTCGAGGAACGGCGCCATCTCCGCGGAGACGCGGTACGCACCGTGTTCGTTCCGCTCGATGACCCCGAAGGCGTCGAGGAGGACCAGCACCCGGTCGAGGGTCTCCTCATCGAGCCCCAGTTCGCTGGCGATCTTGCCGGTGGGCGCCTCCCGGGTGACGAGGAACCCGAAGACACCGTGCTTGGCCGCCAGGTGGACCGCGTTCGTCGCATATACGCCGTACACCGCTTTTTCCAACGCGCTGGGCAACATCACTGAATCTCCACATCATCTCCGTGGGCGGTCACACAGTCGCGGAAGGAGCCGATTCGTCGCCGTTCTTTTCGATTCCGCGGAACGAGGCTAGGAGCGGGCCGCGAGCGCACTCAAGGAAGTTGCCTTGTCATTCAAGGACCGACGCGGGCGCTGCCCCGACCAGGGCCGATGCGATTCCCTTGCGCGAATGGCGGGTTGGTAAAAGGAGTTTTACTCCTGCGGAAAGCAGGGGTTTCGGTGCAAACGCCGCCGGTCGCCTTCGCCAAGTCCTGACGTGACGTCATCTACGCTCTCACAAGCGGAGGTTCACCATCCGAGTGGCCACCCGGCCAGGACGAACGGATGAGTGCCCACTGGACGCCGTGACTGCCCTCTACGTGCACCGTAGGTCCCTGTCAATGCCAAGGATGAGTGATGATCATTACGTACTGAAATCCCCACCGTCGGCCTATTGTTTTGATAAGTAGCGGTCAACTGGGGCCGCTGCTTGGGAGCCGGCTCGGATCGGCTTGGGACGTGACCAGGGGTGTCGCGGGTTGTTCCCCGCACACACTTCGGCCGTCGGGCGCGTGCCGTAGCCCGACGGGCCGTGGTTCACGAGCCGAGGTGCCGGCCCATCAGCACGACGTGTGTGGGAGACGGGGACTTGAGAATCCACTTCACGGTTGACGATCTCGCTCAATTAAGTATGATTGCAAGTTTAGGTCCTGTCATCGAAGGCGCATTCGCGCTGAAACAGTTCGGTCGGCAGGGCAGCGCCTCCTTCTACGGATGGCGCAAAGGCGTCCGGGAGCAGCTCGGCACCCGGGTCGCCGAAGTCGAACAGCTCGCCGACCGGTACGACGTGCACGAGTTGCTGCCGCTGCTCAGGCTGCACTCGGGCGGCAACCAGGACCTCATCGGCGACGAACGGACCCGTCAGCGCGTACGGGCGACCGTCTTCGAGTTCTGCCAGGTTGCCGTGCTGCCGCACTGGCGGCAGATGCGCAGCCACATGGCCACGGTGCGCGACGCCTGCGGCCGGATCGGCATCGCCAACGGCATGCACGCCCTGCTGGACAACCTCCACCCGAAGCTGAACTGGAAGCCTCCTGTCCTGGAGGTGGCAGGGGAACCGGACCGCGACGTGTACCTCGACGGGCGCGGTCTCGTGCTGTGCCCGTCGCTGTTCCTGGCCGGCAAGGCGTGCATGGTGCTGGAGGACGTCCAGGAGATCGGGGTCCCTGTCCTGATCTTCTCGGTACCCGTGGACGCGGCGGCCGAGACCGAGTTCTGGGGCCAGAACGAGGGTGGCGAGCAGGCGCTGAGCGCCCTGGTCGGACACACCCGCGCGGCCGCGCTCCAGATGCTCTCGGAGAGCTGCACCACGGGCGAGCTCTCCCAGCGGCTGAACATCTCACTGGCCGGCGCCAGCAAGCACGCCACGGTGCTCCGCAAGGCGGGACTGGTGACGACGGCCCGCAAGCGCAACACGGCGCTGCACTCGCTGACGCCGCTGGGCGTGGCGCTGTTGCGGCAGCGGCACGCCCCCAAGGCGTCGTGAGCGCTGCGCGACCCCGGCACGCCCTGACGCAGCCGCCGGTCGAGCTCGTGGACCGGCCACAACCACGAAGGGAAGACGATGAGCACCAACCCGTTCGAGAACCCTGACGGCACCTACCTCGTCCTGGTCAACGACGAGGGCCAGCACTCCCTCTGGCCGTCCTTCGCCGAGACGCCCGCGGGCTGGACGGTCGCCCTGCCGGAGACCGACCGGCAGGCGGCCCTCGACTACGTCGAGGCGAACTGGACCGACATGCGGCCGAGAAGCCTCGCGGAGGCCATGGGCCGGTAGTCCCGGACTCCCCCGACCACGGGCCGCACGAGCCCGGCGACGCAGAACAGTGCCCCCGGACGGGCGGGGGCAGGACTTCGGAAGAGTCCTGCCCCCGGTCCGGGGGCACATCTGCTGGGCGCGGCAGGGCCCGGTATACCTAGCGATACCGGTTTCCTACAACCAGGACTACAGCGCGAGCCCACCGTGCGGTGCTTCACTGGGAACCACACCACACCACGCCGGATCTCCGGTGGTCGGTCGTCACCCCCGTACGACCGACCGGTCGTGCGTTCCCCAACGGCACGGGGAACACGCGGAGGCCGGCCCGTGCGCGGTCATCGCCGTCGATGACCCGCACGGACCGGCCTCCCGGTCGACCAGCGATCCGTGGTCCGGACGCCCGGACCACGGACCGTCGTTCAGACCACGGACCAGGACGAGTACGTCCGCAGTCCGTAGAGCAGCGGCGACCGGTCGGCCGCCACCGGGTTCCGCACCCGGTACACCTCGCCGAACACCACGGTGTGGTCGCCGACGTCGACCGTCCGGCTGATCCGGCAGTCGGCGACCGCGTGGGCGTCGTCGGACAGGTGCGGGCCCGCCGCCTCCTGATCGGCCGACCAGCGCGCCAGGTCGAACCGGTGGGGGGTTCCGGAGGCGAACAGGTCCGCCGCCGCCCTGGCGTGGGCGTGCAGCAGGTTCACCGCGAAGGTGGAGCGGCGCAGCATCGCCGCCAGGGTGGGGCTGCCCCCGCGGAGGCACACCAGCAGGGTCGCCGGCTCCACCGCGACACTGCACACCGACGAACAGGTCATCCCCCACGGTCGTCCGTCGAGGTCCGACGTGGTCACGATGGCCACGCCGCTGGGGAACGTCGACATCAGGGAGCGGAACTGTGCGGGAGCGACCGCCGTCACCGTGGCGGAGCCCCCTGCGACGCCGCCCGCAACTGCGGAGTCCTCCATGGTCACTTGCCTCCTTCCACTGCCAGGGCCGCCACTCTCCAGCGGCGCGCCGCACCTCGTTCGAGCAGGGAGTAGCACGGTCCGGTCATCGCCGTGGTCACCAGCGCCATGATCACCAGCGCGAGGAACACCGGCGCGGTGAGGATCCCGGCGTTGTAACCGGCCTGGAGCACCACCAGTTCGGTCAGGCCCCGGGTGTTGACCAGCACTCCGACGCGGATCGCGTCGGAGGCCGGCGCACCGCCGAGCCTGGCCCCGAGGTAGCCGCCCCCCATCTTTCCGATGACGCCGAGGACCGGGGCGAGCAGGATCACGAACCACGGCATCGTGTCGAACTGCCCGGAGAACACGTTGACTCCGGTGACCACGAAGAACACCGGCACCAGCGGCTGTCCGATCCGGGAGACCGTGCTCACCGCGCCGTGCCAGCCGTCGGGCGGGATGGCGAGGCCGACCAGCAGGGCACCGAAGATCTCGGTCACCCCCTCCTCCTGGAACGCCCAGGAACCCAGCAGGCCGGCCGCCCCGATCAGCACGACCGTGAGCCGGCCGTAGCGGTCCCGGAACGCCGTCACGGCGGTGGTGCGCAGCAGCCGCGAGAGGCAGAACATCACCAGCAGCCCGGCGGCGACCACCAGGAGGAGCCGCGGCACACCGCCCGTCCCGCCCGCGGCCAGGCCGAGCGCCAGCGCGAGCAGCACCCAGGCGATCACGTCGATGATCACCGACACCGTCATCGAGAGCTTGCCGACCGGGGTGTCGAACAGCTTCTGCTCCTCCAGGATGCGGGCGAGAACCGGCACGGCGGTCACCGACAGCGAGACCGCGAGCAGCAGCACGAGCGCCGACGTGGGCGCGGTGCCGCGCAGCGCGGGATCCGCCAGCACCGCCGCCGCGAACACGCAGCCGGTCACGAGCGGGATCACCAGGGATCCCGCGGTGGTCCAGCCGATCAGCCGGCCCCGGGCCGGTACGGTCGTGCGGCGCAGCTCGTGCGCGATCCCGATCAGGAACAGCACCAGCCCGACGTGCCCGATGTCGCGCAGCCAGCCGACCGTCTCCTTGGGGAGCAGGGCCTGCTTGCCGCCGAGGAGGATCAGGACGGGGCCGATCGCGAGCCCGAAGGCGATCTCCGCGATGACGGTGGGCTGCCCCAGCCGGCGGCTGATCGCGCGGCCGACGTACGCGACCAGGAGCACGGCCAGCAGCGCGAGCACCACGTGGCCGGTCCCGGCGGCGAACTCGGCGACGTTCATCGCGCCGAGCCCGCCTTGCGCCGCTCCGGCGGAAGGCCGTGCAGGTGGGCGAAGTACGCGTACTGGCTGGGCAGCTTCTCCACCAGCGCCGCCGCCTGGTCGGCGACCAGCCGGAACTCCCGGTCCGCCGCGGCGCCGTCGAGCTTGCCCAGCACGGGCAGCGGCTGCACCGGCAGCCCGCCCAAGCCGAGGATGATCGCGCGGTAGGAGTACGACTCGAAGCCGTGGTAGTGCGGGTAGATCGAGTCCTGGTCGGGCAGCTTGACCTTCCACTGCTCCAGGCGCTCGGCCAGCCCGTCCGGGATCTCCCGGGTCTTGGTGTCCTTCCAGTACTGGTTGTCGGCGCGGCCCGAGGCGTACCAGTGCAGCACCATGAACTCGCGCAGCCCGTCCATCACGTGCGCGGCCTGCTTGTTGTAGGCCTCCCGCAGGTGCGAGTCGGTGTCCTCGTTGCCGACCGGGAAGTTCTTGACCAACTGCTCGATGCCGTTCTGGATGATGAAGATGCCGGTGGACTCCAGCGGCTCCACGAACCCGTTGGACAGGCCGATCGCCACGCAGTTCTTCACCCACGCCCGGGCGCTGCGGCCGATCCGCATCCGGATGTGGTTGGCGGTGGCGTTCTCCGCCACCGGGCCGACGAACTCGCGCAGCGTGCGCTCGGCTTCCTCCGGGGTGCTGTACTCGCTGGCGTACACGTAGCCGGTGCCGAGCCGCTGGAACAGCGGGATGGTCCAGATCCAGCCCGCGTCCTTGGCGGTCGCGGTGGTGGCCGGGCGCATGCCGTGCTCGGCCATGTCCACCGGCACGCGCAGCGCCACCGCGCTGTCGTTGGGCAGGTGCTTCTGGAACGAGATGAACGGCTCCTTGAGCGCGTGGTTCACCAGCAGGCTGCGGAAGCCCGTGCAGTCCACGAAGAGGTCGCCGTGGAGCTCGCCGTTCTCGCGGGTGCGGACGTGGTCGATCTCGCCCCGGTCGTTCAGCTCGACGTCCACCACGTCGTCGAGCACGTGCTTCACCCCGCGCTCCACGCCGAAGCGGGTCAGGAACTTGGACAGCAGTGTCGCGTCGAAGTGGTACGCGTAGGGGAACTGGGTGTTCTGCTCGGTCAGCGTGGTGCGGTACTCCTCACCGCGCTCGAAGGTGCTGTCGAACAGCGAGCCGTCCAGGTAACGCGGCGAGCTCTCCGCGTCGCACAGCGAGGCGATCAGGAAGGAGTCCCGGTCGAACCGCTCGGTCGGCTTCTTGTGCGCCCACCAGTCGGTGAGGGCGAAGCCGTCGACGACCCGGTTGCGCTCGAACGGGTGGTAGAAGACGTGCTCCGGGTCCTCGCGCCATCCCTCGAAGCGGACCGCCAGCTTGTAGGTGGCGTGGCACTCCGGCATCCACTCGCGCTCGTCCACGCCAAGGTAGTTGAAGAAGTGCCGGATGGTGCTGAAGGTGGCTTCGCCCACGCCGATCGCCGGCACGTTCTTCGACTCGACCAGGGTGACCGCCACCCGGTCGCCGAACGCCACCTTCAGGTAGGTCGCCGTCATCCAGCCCGCAGTACCGCCACCGACGATCACCACGCTGTCAACCATGTAGGCCCCTTTGTCGATTGCTGACGAAGCTGTCTGTTCGAGAGCCTCTCGGAACCGTCGGCGCGCAGCCATCTCCTTGACCGACAGGTGAAATTGGGCCGTCAGCGGGTGGGGACGGGGCTGGAGCGGGGTTGCCCGGTCAGGACCGCAGGTAGGTCAGCACGGCCAGCACCCGGCGGTGGCCGTCCCCCTCGGACAGCCCGAGTTTCAGGAAGATGCTGCCGATGTTCTTGGCCACCGTGGGCTGGCTGACGTTCAGCGCCTCCGCGATGGCGGCGTTCGTCCGTCCCTCGGCCATCAGCCCCAGCACGTCCCGCTCGCGCGAACTGAGCAGCCCAAGCGGCTCGTTCAACTGCCGGCGCCGCAGCAGCTGCCGGACCACCTCCTGGTCGATGACCGTGCCGCCCGTGGCCACGGTCTCGATCGCGCCCAGGAACTCGGCCACCCCACCGATCCGGTCCTTGAGCAGGTAGCCGAGGCCGCCGCGGGAGTGCGCGCCGGACTCCAGCAGCTCGCAGGCGTAGGCCGTCGCCGCGTACTGGGTGAGCACCAGGACCGCCAACTCCGGGTAGCGGTCGCGTAGTTCCATCGCCGACCGCAGGCCGTCGTCGTTGTAGTCCGGCGGCATCCGCACATCGGTCACCACGATGTCCGGCCGGTGCTCCTCGACCGCCTCGATCAGTTCGCGGGCGTCGCCGACCGCTGCCACGGTCTCGTGCCCGAACCGCTCCAGCAGTTCGACCAGTCCTTCCCGCAGCAGGACGGCGTCCTCGGCGAGCACTATGCGCAATCGGGCGTTCGCCACGGCAGCTCCACGACTAGTTCGGTTGGTCCGCCGGGCGGGCTGAACAACTTGAGCCGGCCCCCCACCACGGCGACGCGATCGGCGAGGCCCTGCAGCCCACGGCCGTCCTCGGACCGGGCGCCGCCCACGCCGTCGTCGCCGACGCGAAGCACCAGGCGCTCCCCCTCCCGGCAGCCGGTCACCCACGCGGCGCCGGCGCGGCTGTGCTTCACCACGTTGGTGAGCGCCTCCTTCACCGCGAAGTACGCCACCGTCTCCACGGCGGGCACGAGGCGCTGCGCCATGGCGATGTCGACGTGCACCGGCACCGGGCTCCGGTCGGCGACCTCGGCCACCGCGGCCGGAACACCGCGGTCGGTCAGCAGTTGGGGATGGATGCCGCGGATCAACTCCCGCAGGTCGGCCAGCACTCCTTCGGCCTCCCTGCGGGCCTTGGCCACCGACCGCGCGTGGTCGGAGCGCTCCTCCTCCAGCCCGTGCTCCACGATGCCCAGCGTCATGATCAGCCCGACCAGCCGCTGCTGCGCGCCGTCGTGCAGGTCGCGCTCGATCCGCTTGCGCTCGGCCTCGAACGCGTCCGCCAGACGGATCCGCGAGCGGGTCAGCTCCTGGACCCGGGCGGCGATCTCGGACTCCCGCGGTGCCAGCAGCAGACGGACGAAGGACGCCCGGACCGCAGCCAGCACGGTCACCGCGTAGCCGGTCGGCGGGAGCAGGGCGAGGCCTAGGAGCACCACCAGCACCCGGTCCAGCAGGGTGGAGACGTGCCACTGGCCGAAGACGATCAGCGGGCCCAGGTCGACGAAGGGCTCCATGAACGGGGCGGCGATCAGGAGGGCCACGCTCGCCGCCAGCACCACTCCGCCGAAGTCGATCAGCGGCAGCACGAACGTCAGGGCGATCGCGTAGCTGAACTCGCGCCAGGTCGCCGCCTCACCGATGCGCAGCCACAGCCACGCCTTCAGCCCGGGCTCGTCCGGGGCCACGTGGGGATTGCCGACCGGGACGGTGTCCACCATCCGCAGCCGGAAGCGCTCGGCCGCGGCGACCGGCATGCCGATCACCGCGGCCAGGAGCACCACCACCAGCAGCTGGGCGTAGTCGGGCAGGCTGTCGACGAAGAACAGCCCGTTCATCACCGCGCCCACGACCAGGAAGACGACGAGCGCACCGCAGAGCAGGTAGCCGAGCGACCGCCACGGCCAGCCGGAGGTCAGCAACCGGCGCGGCCCGAGGGCCAGTGCCTGTCGGCAGTCCAGCGGGGCGCCTGGGGACGGGCAGGCGCTCGCGGGCGCCCACCGGCCGGCGCTCGGATTCGAGGTCACCACGGCGTGACACCGGTGCAGAGGTCCACGGGCCATAGCCAACACAGGCGGGCGCGGACCCACAAGACCGCCGCGACCTACTTTCCCTCCGCGTCAACCTGGTTGACCGCTGCGGGCGGTTCCTGGTAGCCGCGGTGGGTCAGACGACGACCCGCGACCGGGACTCGGTCGCCGTGAACACCCGGCGCAGGTCCCGGATCAGGTTGACCCGCTTCAACCACCGGTCCGTACCGTCGTACCTCGGGCGGAACGGCTCCCGCCCGTGCACCACGCGGTAGTTGTCGAGGAAGATCGCGTCGCCGGGCTCCAGCGCCACCCGTTCCTGGGCGTCGACCACGTACGTGTACAGCTCGGCGATGGCCTCCCGTGCCTCGCGGTCGTTCTCGTCCGCGGCGCAGGTGTCGTCGAAGTCGATCCGCAGGTACCGCGACTCGCGCGGCCCGAACAGGATCGCGTCCACGTCCACCGCGCCGCTGGAGTGCCCCTGCGGGCCGATGTGTGACTGGTCGGGGCGGTGGTGGAACCGCTTCTCGGAGAGGATCGCGGACAACCGCTCCGGCAGGTCGAGCCGCTCCGCCCGCACCACCGTGGTGCCGATCCGGTCCGGGTTGCGCAGGCAGTAGAGCGCCACGTAGTCGCAGCGGCACTGGTGGAAGGCGTCCTCGGTGTGCAGCGACAGCGGCGCCGTGCTGCTGCCGCTGGTCTCCGAGCGCTCCTTGCCGGGCGCCGGGCAGACGTCGTGCACGATGCGGCCGTTCTGCTGGTCACCCCAGGCGAAGGGCTCGCCGAGCACCGCGCTGCACAGCGTGAGCACGATCTCCTCCCGGGCCCCGGCACCGAGCTTCTCCGCCATGTCCCAGCCGGTCGGCGTCGGTTCGAGGTCCTCCCTCAACGGCAGTCCCGACAGCACCGCCACGTCGGTCTCGTCCGACTGGACCCGCCGGAAGAACTGGCGCACCCGGATGGGCAGCGACTCGGCCACCGCCTTGGCGTGCGGCAGGAACTGGACCGGATCCCACTCGCCGTACTCGGCGAGCACCTCGTCGACCAGCCAGTCGACCTGCCGACGCTCGTTGGGTTCGATGACAAGCCTTTTCACAGAAACCATCCTTCCGCTTCCGCCAGCCGGCGGGACTCGCAGTACCGCGGCGTGCGACCGTCGCCGACGGCCGTGCCCGGTCGAGCCTCGCGAACCCGCCGTCGCACGGCCACGTCTTTGACCGACGGGTGAAATTGGCCCCGGCGCGCATCGCCCTGCCGGTCAGATGCCGACGATCACGGTGTGCCACGGCGTTGCGTACGGCGTCCGGGCTGATCTGTGCGCGCATACCGTCGCGCCCCCGTGCCGCGGCGGCTCCCGGCGCGGCGCCGGCGAGCATGGTGGCGACGGAGAGGATCTTCCTGCGCTGGCGCGGGGCGCTGCCACCGGCGGGGCGGGAGTCGGCGGCCAGTCCGGTCAGGGGATGGTCCGGTTCCCGGGTGGCTACGTCGCGGAGATCCACTCCCGCCGCTGACCGGCCCGACCAGAGCCCACCGGGCCCCACCCCCCTCCCGGCGCTGCACCGCCCGTCCTCACCAGGACCGGCGGTGCAGCGCCATGTGCACGGTGTCGACGACCTGCAGCAGCGCGGCCCGGGCGGTGCCGGTGGGGAAGCGCGCGCCGAGCTGCAGGAAGCCGTGCGGCACCCCCTGGTAGCGCGTCGCCACCACCGGGACGCCGGCCAGCCGCAGCCGGGCGGCGTAGGCCTCACCCTCGTCGCGCAGCACATCGGCCTCGGCGGTGACCACCAGCGCCGGGGGGAGCCCGGCGAGCTGTTCCAGGGTCGCCCGCAGCGGCGCGGCGACGGCCTCCCGTCGCCGGTGCGGCTCCGGCAGGTAGTCGTCCCAGAACCGGCGCATGTGGTCGCGGTGCAGGAAGTACCCGGTCGCGAAGCGGCGGTAGGAGGCGGTGTCGAGGTCCGCGTCGGTCACCGGACACAGCAGCACCTGGTGCGCCAGCCGTACGTCTCCGCGCTCCCGGGCCAGCAGGGTCAGGGCCGCCACCAGATTGGCTCCCGTGGAGTCGCCGACGGCCGCGATCCGGTGTCCCTCCAGCCCGATCTCCCGACCGTGCGCACGGATCCAGCGGGCCGCCGCGTAGCACTGCTCGACGGCCACCGGGTAGCGCACGGCGGGCGCCCGGTCGTACTCCACGGAGACCACGGCGGCGTCGGTGCCCAGCGCGAAGTCCCGGATCAACGGGTCGTAGCAGGCCGCGTCCCCGAGCGACCGGCCCAGACCGGGGAGGAACAGCACCACCGGACTCGGCTCGGCGCCGCCGACGGGCCTGGTCACCTGGACCCGCACCCTCCCGGTCGGCCCGCACGGCAGGGCGAACCACTCCGACGCGGTGCCGTTCGGATCGTCGTCCTCGTACTCCGCCGGGCCGCCGTCGGAGGTGGGGACCACGAGGTCCGGCGGTTCCGGCGCAACCCGGCCGGCTCCGCCGTCCAGGAACTCCGCGAGTTCCCGCTCCAGCACCGGGCGCCGGCCGCACGAGCCGCTCCCGCCCGGGTCGCACGGGCAGCGCCCGGAGAGCATGTCCTCGACCGCTCCCTCGTCGACCGACTCGTCGCTCATCGCTTGCGGTCCCCGCGCCCGGGGACGAGCACGGCGGTGGGCCTGGTGGGAGGCATGACGGGCCTTTCGGTACGGCACCGGACGGAGGGATCAGGAAGCGGTGTTGCGGCCCTCGGTCCGGGTGGCGTAGGCCTGCCACTCGCGGGGCGAGAGGCCGAAGGCGTCGCGGAACGCCCGGCTGAAATGCGAGTGACTGACGAAGCCCCAGCGGTGCGCGACGGCGGAGACACTGGTCTGCCGACGGGACGGGCGCTCCAGCTCCCGGCGGCAGGCGTCCAGCCGTCGCTGCCGCACCCACTGGCCCACGGTCACCCCCTCCTGCTGGAAGAGCTTGTGCAGGTAGCGCACCGAGATGTGCTGCGACCGGGCGATCGACTCGGGCGAGAGGTCCGGATCGGCGAGGTTCTGCTCGATGTGGGTGCGGATCCGCGCCATCAACTCGGTCGCGCCGGTCGAATGCTCCGGGTTCTCCCGTTCGAGCAGGTCGGT
>NZ_JBIRJC010000004.1:0-8444 GCF_044329365.1 Kitasatospora sp. NPDC017646
AGCTGCCGAAGACCCGCTCCGGCAAGATCATGCGCCGCCTGCTGCGCGACATCGCCGAGGGCCGCGAGGTCGGTGACACCACCACCCTCGCCGACAGCACGGTGATGAGCCAGATCCAGGCCCAGCTGCCGCCGAACGGCGACAACGGCTGAGCGCGGCGCTGACGGCGGAGCGCGCGGCAGGCTCGGCGCGCCGCTGAAGCACTGACGGGGCCTCGGTCGGTCTCCACCGGCCGGGGCCCCGTCGCCATGCGCGCGAAGGGGTCACACGGGGTCCGCAGCAGGGCGGCCGCCCCGGCGTGCAGCAGACCGGTGGAGGTCGTGATCACGGAGCCGCTCCCGAACCGGGTGTCGGCCCGAACAGAAGAGGGGCGAGATGCACCGGCCGGGACCGGGCGGCGCCTGCGACCGGGCACCGGCCGGGACCGGGCGGCGCCTGCGACCGACGGCCGGGAGGCGTTCACCCGACTGCGCTCGGTCCGGGCCGCTCGGGCGCGGGTCCGCTGCTCCTCCGGAGTGCGGGACCGGCCCACAGGGCTTAAGTCCTTTAACAGGACAATCCCGATGTCACCCGGAAGCCCCGTTAGACTGCTAAGGACGCATCAAGATCCTTGAGCAGGAGTCGCGGGCGTCAGAGGGCGCGCCGGGAAGTCTGGTCGGCAACTGCACCACCCGTGCATCCGTTGCCGCTCCCAGCCCCAGGAGGTCCCACGTGACCGACCAGCCGCCCGTCCACGAGCCGACGACCCGCCGGCAGTTCCTCGGCCGGCTGACACTGCCCGAGCGCGCCTTCGTCACCGACGCCCTGCGCACCGAGACCGTCGGCGGCATGCTGCTGCTGGCCGCCGCCGTGGTCGCACTGATCTGGGCCAACGTATGGCCGCACGGGTACGAGAGCGTGCTCGACTACCGGATCGGCCCGTCCACCCCGCTCCACCTCGACCTCACCCTGGCCAGCTGGGCCGAGGACGGGTTGCTGACGATCTTCTTCTTCGTGGCCGGCATCGAGCTCAAGCGCGAGTTCGTCACGGGCGAGCTGCGCACCCCGAGCGCCGCCCTGCTGCCGGTGCTCGCCGCCGTCTGCGGCGTCGCCATGCCCGCGATCCTGTTCACCCTGGTGAACTCCGGCAGCGGTGGCCACCCCGGCGGCTGGGCCATCCCGACCGCCACCGACATCGCCTTCGCGCTGGGCGTGCTGGCCGTGGTCGGCAGCCACCTGCCCTCGGCGCTGCGCGCCTTCCTGCTCACCCTGGCCGTGGTGGACGACCTGATCGCGATCCTGATCATCGCGGTCTTCTACAGCTCCGGGATCAAGTTCTGGGCGCTCGGCCTGGCCTTCGCCGGCCTGGTGCTGTTCTGGTTCCTGCACCGGCGCGGGGTGAAGGGCTGGTACCTATTCGTCCCGCTGGCCGTCGTGGTCTGGGCGCTGATGCACGAGAGCGGCATCCACGCCACGGTGGCGGGCGTCGCGATGGGCCTGATGCTGCGCTGCCACCGGGAGGGCGACGAGGAGCAGTCCCCCGGCGAGCACATCGAGCACCTGGTCCGCCCGCTCTCGGCAGGGTTGGCTGTCCCGGTGTTCGCGCTGTTCGCGGCCGGGGTGACGATCTCCGTACCGGCGCTGCGCGAGGTGTTCACCCAAGCCACCCCGCTCGGCATCGTGATCGGCCTGCTGGTCGGCAAGACGGTGGGCATATTCGGCGGCACCTGGCTGGCAGCCCGGTTCACCCGTGCCGAGCTGAACCCGCAGCTCAAGTGGGCCGACCTGTTCGCCGTCTCGGTCCTCGCCGGGATCGGCTTCACCGTCTCGCTGCTGATCAGCGAGCTGGCCTTCCCGCACGACCTGGCGCTCGCCGACCGCTCCAAGACGGCCGTCCTGGTCGGCTCGCTGCTCTGCGCGACGGTCGCCACCGTGCTGCTCAAGCTGCGCAACCGGCACTACCGCGCGCTGTGCGAGGAGGAGGACCGGGACACGGACGGCGACGGCATTCCGGACGTCTACCAGCAGGACGACCCGGCCTGGCGGGCCCGGGCCGCCGACGCGGGGCCGAACGCCGAACCGGCCCGACACCTGCCCGGCGAGGAGCCCGGGGCCGACGGCTGATGCCCTCCGGGAGGTCCCGCAGGCCTCCGTCAGACCATACGCGGACCGTCCGCAGGCTCCCTGTCGAACCCATCCGCAGGCTTCCCTCAGGCTTCCCGCCGGCCTCCCGCAAGTCTGCGGGAGGCCTTGCGAACGCCAGGACACGTCCCTCCGCCGGGGCCCCGGAGTGGTGTCCGACTGACCGGTAGGGGCATGATTCTGAGCTGTCGACACACCATTGACGCCTCCGGACCCCCCGCTGGCACCGGAAACCGCACACCGCGACGGCGTCACGCCGCAACAGCCGCAGAGGAGAACCGCTGATGCCCACAGGAACCGCAGACCCGTCCAGTAACGGCCGGGCGCCCTACGAGGGCGAGCGTTCGGTGGGCCAGCTGTTCGCGGCGGCAACCGCCGACCTGTCCTCGCTGGTGCACGACGAGATCGCGCTCGCCAAGGCCGAGATCAAGTCGGACGTCAGGCGAGGCGCCGCCGGCAGCATCTTCTTCGTCGTGGCCGGGGTGATCGGCCTGGCCGGCATTCCGATGGCGAGCATCGCGATCGCCTTCTTCTTCCACTGGCTGGGCGTGCCGCTGGGCTGGTCGTTCGCGATCTCCTTCGGCCTCCACGTGCTCCTCGCGGGGCTGGTCGCGTTCGTGGCCGTGCGCATCTTCAAGAAGATGACCAAGCCGGAGCGCACCATCGAGGGTGTCCAGAAGACCGCCGAGGTGCTGAAGAACGCCCGGCCGCGGCCGGCCACCCAGGAGGAGATCGACCGGGGCCTGGGCCGCATCCCGTAACCACGGGAGGGGGCTCGGACCCGCCGACGGCGAGTGCCGGGCACGTGTCCGGCTCGCGGATGTGACACGCTCTCGGTATGCCGCTTGACCAGACGCCCGTGAACGCGCAGCCGTCCGCCGATCCCGGCCCCGCCTCCGGCCTCGACTCCGGCCTCGACTCCGGCCTCGGCTCCGAATCCGGCTCCGTACCGACCGCCGAACGGCACAGCGGCGGCGGCGCTGCCGAGGCCTGGAGCATCCGGCAGCCCGGCCCCTGGGTGCACCGCGACCTCGCGGCCAACGGCGCCCGTTTCCACATCACCGAGTCGGGCTCCGGCCCGCTGGTGCTGCTGGTGCACGGCTGGCCCGAGTACTGGTGGGCGTGGCGCCACCAGCTGACCGCGCTGGCCGAGGCCGGCTACCGCGCGGTGGCGCTCGACCTGCGGGGCATCGGCGGCAGCGACCGCACCCCGCGCGGCTACGACCCGGGCAACCTCGCCCTGGACATCACCGGCGTGATCCGCTCGCTCGGCGAGCGCCGGGCGCACCTGGTCGGGCACGCCTCCGGCGGCACCCTGGCCTGGGTGGCGGCGGTGATGCGCCCGTCGGTGATCCAGAGCCTCACCGTGGTCTCCGCGGCGCACCCCCGGGACCTGCGCCGGGCGCTGCTGACGGACCGCAAGCAGATGGCAGCCTTCGACCACGTGCTGGGCTTCCAGCGGCCGTGGATACCGGAACGCCGCCTGGTCGCCGACGACGCCGCGCTGGTCGGCCGCTACCTGGACGAGTGGACCGGGCCGAACAAACTGGACGGGGCGGCCGTGCACGCGTACCGGCAGGCCATCCGGATCCCCAGCACCGCGCACTGCTCGATCGAGCCGTACCGCTGGCTGCTGCGCTCGATGGCACGCCCGGACGGCATCCAGTTCGCCCGCCGGATGAAGAAGCCGATCACCGCGCCGACCCTGCACGTCCAGGGCGCCTCGGACCCGGTGCTGCTGTCGCACACCGCGCTGGGCGGCGGCGAGTACGTGGCGGCGCCGTACCGCTGGCGGCTGATGCCCGGGGTGGGGCACTTCCCGCACGAGGAGGCGCCGGAGGAGTTCACCGCCGAGCTGCTGGACTGGGTCGGCCGCCACAAGGAGTGACGGCCGGGAGCCCGGCGCGGGCCCGTCGGAAAAGGGCCGGAAGACCCAACTCCCTTGATGTCGGGATCATATGACAACAGCATGGGCCAGTTTCGGCGAACCCGGGCGGTTACTCCCACCGGCCCAGGGGCATCCATTCCGGTATGACCTGGATGCCCGATCGCGACGACGCCCCGCGCGGCCGACGCCACAACAGTCCCCAGCGCTCCGCACACCGCCCGGACCGGGCGGAGGACCTCGGCTTCGACGGCCTCGACCCCCGTCAGCGCGGGGTGCAACGGCAGATGGGCATCCGGCGCATCCTCGGCCGGCGCGCCCGGTGGGTGGGCGCACGGCTGCGGCGCGAGACCTGAGGTCTCGCGCCGCAGCCACGGGCCGTACATCGGCCAGTCCGTACGTCAGCCAGCCCGCGTGGCAGGCGGTCAGGCGGTCAGCGGGTCAGGCGGTCGTCGGTCGGCCGCCACCTGGCCGCCAGCCGGTCAGTTCACGATCGTCGGCGACAGCGCGGTGAACCAGAGCAGGACGAAGGTCGCCACCGACATGATCGGCACCAGCACCTTGGTCTCGACGTTGTTGCCGCTGCGCTTGATCAGCACGATCTCGTAGCGCTCCTTGTGCGGCCACAGCAGCGGCGCGCCCTTCTTCGTCAGGCAGTCGCCCAGCAGGTGCGCCAGCGTGCCCAGTCCGACCGCGTACGGCAGCCAGCCGGGCGAGTTGGGCATCCAGGTGTTCATCCCGAAAGTGCCGAGCGCGGCCAGGCCGATGACGGTGATCCACGCCTCCGGACCGTTGCTCGGCGGGCAGAGCCGCAGTGCGCGGATCGCCAGCGCCAGCAGGAAGAACGTCACCGAAAGGGTGAAGTAGCGGCCCAGGAAGGTGACGCCGGCCCAGGTGCCGCCGCCCATCAGCGCGACGAACAGCAGCGAGTGGGTGGCGTGCCGGTGGCCGCCGGAGGCCCACGCCACGAAGCGGCAGATCGCCTTGGAGACCGGGCCGAGGAAGTTGGCGATCGAGCCGTCGTGGTGGTCGAGGTCCGGCAGCAGCGCCGCGCCCGCGCACAGCACCGTGCCCATCAGTATGTCCGCCGGCTGCAGCGTGGTGTGCAGCAGCAGCGGAGGCAGGAACGGAGCCGAGGCCGCGTACAGCATCGCCCCGCTCACCGCGTGTGAATGACCCATCATCGGACTGCCACGACCTCCCGTTGACTCACTCCGGGACGGCAACCCGGTTGAGCCGAACGGGTGAGCGCGGCCGAGGCTACCAGGGCGGACTGACGGCGCGACGGATCCCGCACCGGCAGAACGGACGGCGCCGGACCCGCAACGACGGCCGACCGTCAGAGCGCGCAGCCCTGGGTGTCCACCCTGCTGGTCGCGCCACTGCCCGCCGTCGCGTCCTCGCGCACCTCGGCCGAGGTCAGCACGTACCCGGTGTCGGCGCTGTCCAGGGACTTGGCGAACACCACGCCGTACACCTGGCCGTCCGGGGTGAGCAGCGGGCCACCGCTGTTGCCCTGACGGACCAGCGAGCGCACCGAGTAGACGTCGCGCACCACCTGGCCGCGGTGGTAGATGTCCGGTCCGTTGGCCTGGATCCGGCCGCGGATGCGGGCGGGCTGGACGTTGAAGGCGCCGTTCTCGGGGAAGCCCGCGACGATCGCGCTGTCATTGGTCCGCGCCTCGCCGGCGAAGGTCAGCGGGGGCGCGTTCAGCTTGGGCACGTCCAGGACGGCGATGTCGCGCTGCCAGTCGTAGCGCACCACCGTGGCGTCGTAGAGCTGGCCGACGCCGCCGATCTGCACGGTCGGCTCGTCGACGCCGCCCACCACATGGGCGTTGGTCATCACCCGGTGCGGGGCGAAGACGAAGCCGCTGCCCTCCAGGGTCTTGCCGCAGGAGGTCGCGGTGCCGACCACCTTGACCAGGCTCTGCCGGGCCTTGGCCACCGCCGGGCTGTTGGCCAGCGCGGGGTCGGGGGTGTCGACCTGGGTGATCGGCTCGTGCTCGAAGGGGTTGAAGACCTGCGGGAAGCCGTTGCGGGCCAGCACCTTGGAGAAGTCGGAGAACCAGTTCGGCGCGTCGCCGGGCAGCGCGTCCTGGACGCCACCGAGGACCGCCGAGGAGCGGACCTGCTTGGAGACCGTCGGCAGGGACGTTCCGGCCAGCGCGGAGCCGATCAGCCAGGCCACCAGCAGCATCGAGATCACGTTGACCACCGCGCCGCCGGACGCGTCCAGCAGCCGGGCCGGGCGGCGGTCGATGTGCCCGCGCAGCTTCCAGCCGAAATGGGCGGTGACCGCCTGGCCGACCGCGGCGCAGACGATCACCACCACGACGGCCACCACCGAAGCCGTGGTCCCGGGACTGAGGTGGTCGAGCAGCAGCGGCAGCAACTGGACGGCCAGCAGGCCGCCGCCGAGGAAGCCGACGAGTGACAGGACGCCCACCACGAAGCCCTGCCGGTAGCCCGAAATGGCGAATCCGACAGCGGCGAGGATCAGCAGCACATCCAGGACGTTCACCCCGACACCCTCCCACGCTTCGCGACCGTGCGGCGCCGACGGCCCGTCACGAGCCGTCGGCGTCGCCGCCCGGCAGGGCCCGGGAGTGTTCGAGGTCACCCTGGACGAGCGCGAGCGCGTCGTCCGAGAGGTCGACGATCCGGGACGGGTCCCAGGGCAGCTCCAGCCCGCTGTGGTGCAGCACCCGGTCGATCACCCCGGCGGTGAACCCCCAGACCAGCCGCTCCGCGACCGCGAAGGCCGGCCCGATGTGTCCGGACGGGTGCCGCAGCCGGACCCGGTTCGCCGGGTCGACGAGGTCGGCGATCGTCACCCGGAACACCGCTCCGGTCTCGCCCTGGTCCACCGGGCGCACCGGCGACTCCTCGCGCCACCAGCCCAGCACCGGGGTCACCACGAAGCTGCTCACCGGGATGTACAGCCGGGGCAGCGCAGCGAAGACCTGCACCCCGGCCGGGTCCAGGCCGGTCTCCTCCCAGGCCTCGCGCAGCGCCGCCGCGATCGGACCGGGACCGTCCGGGTCGCCGTCCTCCGGATCCAGCGAGCCGCCCGGGAAGGACGGCTGCCCGGCGTGCGAACGCAGCGAGCGGGCCCGCTCGATCAGCAGCAGGTCCGGCCCGTCCGGGCCCTCGCCGAACAGCATCAGCACGGCTGCCGCCCGACCGCCCTCGCGCGGCGGCAGGAAGCGGCTCAGCTGCTCCGGCAGCACCCGCTCGGCCGCCTCCCGGACCGGCTCCAGCCAGCCCGGCAGGCCGCTCCGCTCGATGGCTCCCGCGATCACGCTTCCACCGCCAGGTCCGCGACCTGCCCGTGGTGGGCGGCGGCGTCGGCGCGGGCGGCGGCCTCGCCCGGGAAGTCCGACGGCGGCTTCAACCGCTGGCCGGGATGGCCGCCCATCTCGTACTTGAGCAGCTTGCGGGCCTTCTCCGGGTCCAGCTCGCCCTCCCCGTAGGCGGGGCAGAGCGGGGCGATCGGGCAGGCCCCGCAGGCGGGCTTCTGGGAGTGGCAGATCCGGCGGCCGTGGAAGACCACGCGGTGCGAGAGCATCGTCCACTCCGACTTCGGGAAGATCTCGGCGACGGCCAGCTCGACCTTCACCGGGTCCTCCTCGGTGGTCCAGCCGAACCGCCGGGCCAGCCTCCCGAAGTGGGTGTCCACGGTGATCCCGGGGACGCCGAAGGCGTTGCCGAGCACGACGTTGGCGGTCTTGCGGCCGACGCCCGGGAGGGTCACCAGATCGGCCAGCCGGCCGGGGACCTCGCCGCCGAACTCGTCGCGCAGCGCGGTTGAGAGGCCGATCAGCGCCTTCGCCTTGTTCCGGAAGAAGCCGGTCGGGCGGATGACCTCCTCCAGCTCCTCCGGGTTCGCCGCCGCCATGTCCTCGGGCGTCGGGTACTTCGCGAACAGCGCCGGGGTGGTCTGGTTCACCCGCAGGTCGGTGGTCTGCGCCGACAGCACGGTGGCCACCAGCAGTTGGAACGGGTTCTCGAAGTCCAGCTCCGGGTGCGCGTACGGGTACAGCTCCGCCAGCTCGCGGTTGATCCGCCGGGCCCGTCGCACCATCGCCAGGTGCGACTCCGGTTTCCTCGGCTTCACGGGCGGCTTCGCAGCCTGCTTCGCCGCCCGTTTCGCAGCCTGCTTCACGTCCGGCTTCACGGCCGGCTTCTCTTCCGGCTTCACGTCCGGCTTGACGGCCGACTTCACGGCCTGCTTCGCGGCCGGCTTGGTCGCGGTCTTCCGGGCCTTGCTCTCTGCCATGCACGAAGGCTACGCCGAGCGGCGGACCGCTCGGGGCCGATCAAGGACGGCCGTGGGCCCCCCCGCGGGGGGGGCCCGGCGGCCGGTTGGGTGGCCCGCCGCGCCGGGGTGGGTCACGGGGCCGGCTCCGGGGCCCGGACGATTGGCCCGGCCCCC
>NZ_JBIRJC010000004.1:8454-105901 GCF_044329365.1 Kitasatospora sp. NPDC017646
GGCGGGGGGCGGGCCGGGTGTGGCGGGGGGTGGCGGGGCTTGGCGCGCTGCCCGCCCCGGGGGGCCCGCCGGGGGGGGGCCGGGGGGGGCCCACCCCCGGGGGGGGGGGCCCCCCCCGGGGGGGGCCCACGGCCGTCAGTTGGTGTCCCAGGCCGTCGCGGTTGCGGACCGTGGCCAGTACCGAGGCCGCGAAGAAGGCGACGGCCACCAGGAGGACGATGCCCCGGGTGAGGCGGGTCATCGGGTCCGGCCGGAGGGTGTTCACCGCAGCGGGCGGCCGATGGTGCCCTCAAGGGTGTTGAGCAGGCCGGCCAGGGCCTCGGCGAGGCGGTCCTGTTCGTCGGGGGTGAGACCGGAGAGCAGGGCGCGGTCGTAGGCGACGAGTTCCGGGATCAGACCGTCGACCAGCTCCCGCCCGGCGTCGGTGAGCGAGAGGTGGGCGACCCGGCGGTCGCGGTCGTCGGTGCGGCGGCTGACCAGCCCGCGTTCCTCCAGCAGCCGCAGGCGCTTGGTCACGGCGGCGCCGGAGGCGAAGCTCTCGCGGGCCAGCTGGGTGGGCGTCAGCTCGACGTCGACCCGGCGCAGGGCGCCGAGGATGTCGAACTCGGCGCGGGTGAGGCCGGCCCGGGTGAGCGGGTCGGGCGTCTGCTGGAGCAGCGCGGCGCAGCGGTTGATCCGGCCGAGGACGGCGATCGGGCCGGTGTCCAGGCCCGGATAGGCGCGCTCCCACTGGCGCAGCACACCTGCGACGACGTCCTCCACGTGCGCTGCTCCCGTTCTGCGACCGACCGTCCGTCGATCCTAGGGCGTGGCGGCGCGCGCTCCGGCTCCGCGCCGCTCCAGCAGGGCTGCCAGCAGGTGGTGGGCGTGCTGCTCGGTGTCGGCGGTGCGCCGGTGGGGGAGGGCGGGGCGGCGCCACTCGCCGGTGGCGGCGTCGGCGGCCTCGCGCAGCTCCAGCAGGGCGGCGGCCAGTCCGCTGCGGGCGGCCGCGGCCGCGGCCTCGGAACCGACGGCCGCGACGGCGGCCCGGGCCTCCCGGGTGGCGGTCTCGGCCCCGGCCAGGGCCCGGGACAGCCGGGTGGCGGTGCGGCGGTTGGTGACCAGCAGGCAGGCGGCGAGGCCGGTGAGCGCGCCCACGCAGGTGTCCAGCCAGCGGTCGGCGACCAGGGTCCGGGCGGGCTGGAGGCCCGCGAACTCGGTCATCAGCAGGGCCATCGGGGTGACGAAGGCCGTGGCCAGCCAGTAGCTGCGGGCGATCGTCGCCTCCGCACCGAACTGGCACAGCAGCCCCAGCCCGATCGGCGCCACCGGCCCGGAGTGGGCGAGGGGCAGCGCGGCGGTGAACACCACCAGGCCGATCAGGTTGCCCAGCACCCGTTGCAGCGCGCGCTGCCAGGAGAGCGTGCTGTTGGCCTGGAACACCGCGGCCGCGGTGACCACCGCCCAGTACGGCCGGCCGACGCCGAACGCCAGCGAGAGCCACCCGGCGGCGGCGCAGCCGACGGCGACCCGCAGGGCGATCGGCAGCAGCGCCGAACCGGGCCCCACGGCCCGGCCCAGTGCCTGACGCGGTGACGGGCGGGGGCCGGGGCGGTGGGCGCGCAGTTCGGCGGCCTCCGCCCCGGTGAGGTCGGGCAGCGGCAGCGGGCGGCCCCGGCGCAGGTCGCGGGCCCAGGCCGCGTACCGCTCGGCGGCAGCGCCGGCAGTGTCCGGCTCGGCGGCGGCGTCGGAAGGGGCCGCCCCAGCGGACGTGGCCAGAGCCGACTCCGCGTGGACGAGCAGCCGCTCGGGCGCGTCACCGAGGGCGCGCCACCGGGCCGGGGAGGAGAGGGCAAGGCTCTGCCGGGCCGCGTCGACCGCGCCGACCAGGGCGGTCCGGGTGGCCGCGTCCGGGGTGCCGGGCGCGGTGCGGGCCAGCCGGGCGGCGGCCTCCAGCGCCCGTGCGGTGGCGATCCGCTCGGGCCCGTACGGGCGCAGCAGCGCCGGGGCCATGCAGACCAGCCAGGCCAGTGCGGCTCCGAGTGCGGTGAGCGCCAGGTGCGGCGGGAGGTCGGCGGGGCGCTGCGGCACGAAGGCGCAGCTGGCGGTGGTGAAGGTGATGATCAGGCTGCCGGGCGGACCGATCCGGGCGGCGTCGCAGCACAGTCTGTGCAGCGCGGCGAGCCCGGCCGCCACCGCTACCAGCACCACGGCGTCGCGGGTCAGCGCGGCGGCGGTGAGGGCGGCGGCGGTGCTGAGCACGGTGCCGAGCAGTACGCCGACCAGGGTCCGGGCCCGGGTGCGGTAGGGCAGGCCGTGGCCGTACAGCGCGCCGAGGCCGCCGGCCGAGGTGTAGAGCGCGAGGTCGAGTCGGCCGAGGGCGAGCAGGGTGAGGTTGAGGGTGCCGAGGGTCACCACGGCGCTGAGCGCGGGCTTGTGCCAGATGTCCCCGGGCGGGCCGACCCGGAGTGCCTGTCGGAACTGGGCGGTTGTGACCATGCAAAGAGATTAGCAGGTAATTTACCCGCGAAACATTTCGGGGTCCCCGCGTCGCGGTCATGAGGTCACGAGGTTTCGCGAAGGGAATCCTCCGCCGGAGCGATGAGTTCTGCGGCGAGCCCCGGTCTACCCCTGCGACCGACTCGTACGACCGAAGGAAGACCCCCATGGCCTCCGTGATCTCCGCCGACGGCACCACCATCGCCTGCACCGTCACCGGCTCCGGCCCGGCCGTCATGCTGGTCGACGGGGCGATCGGCCACCGCGCCTTCGACCCGGGCGTCGCGGTCGCCGAGCAGCTCTCGGCCCACCACACCGTGTGGGCCTACGACCGGCGCGGCCGCGGCGCCAGCGGGGACACCGCGCCGTTCGCCGTGGAGCGCGAGATCGAGGACCTGGCCGCCGTCGTCGCGGCGGCCGGCGGCTCGGCCGCCGTCTTCGCCATCTCCTCGGGCGCCGCGCTCGCGCTGCGGGCCGCCGCCACGGGCGTCGGCATGAGCCGACTCGCCGTCTACGAGCCGCCGTTCAGCACCGCGCAGGGACAGGCCGAGCGCTTCGTCGGGTACGTCACCGAGCTGGAGGCCGCGCTCGCCGAGGGGCGGCGCGGGGATGCCGTCGCGGCCTTCATGACCTTCGTGGGGATGCCCGGGGAGATGGTGGACGGGATGCGCTCCGCCCCGGTGTGGCCGGTGCTCGAGGCGGTCGCGCCGACCCTGGCGTACGACGCGGCGGCGCTGGGCGCGCGGACCGGGGCGCCCGTGCCCGTCGAGCTGCTGGCCACCATCGCGGTGCCCACCCTGGTCCTGGACGGCGGTGCAAGCCCGGAGCTGCTGCGGGCCCCCGCCCGCGCGGTGGCCGGGGCCGTACCGGGCGCCGAGTACCGGACGCTGGCCGACCAGACCCACGAGGTGGCGGCCGAAGCCCTGGTGCCGGAGCTGCTGGAGTTCTACGCCTGAGCGCCCGAGCCACGACCGAATCCCCGTCCGCCTCCGCGTCCTAGTCTTCCGACGGACCGACTTCGAGGAAAGAGGAAGCATGGACGGGGACTTCAAGGACTTCGCGGACATTCCCACCACCACCCTGGCCGACGTCCTGGGCCGCGCCCAGGTCATGGACACCGGCCTGCGCCCGCTCTGGGCGGGCATGCCCCGGGTGGCCGGACCGGCCTTCACCGTGCAGTGCCCGCCCGGCGACAACCTGATGCTGCACGCGGCGATCTACCGGGCCGAGCCCGGCTCCGTGATCGTGGTGGAGTCCGGCGACCTGGACCACGCGCTGGCCGGCGGCAACGTCTGCGCGGTGGCGCAGCGCCGGGGCGTCGCCGCGTTCGTGGCCGACGGCCTGATCCGGGACCTCGGCGAGGTACGGGAGCTGGGCTTCCCGGTGGTCGCCAGGGGCGTCATCCCGATCCCCGGGGCGAAGGAGCGGCTGGGCACCCACGGCGGCCCGGTGCGCTGCGGCGGCGTGCTGGTGGCGCCCGGCGACATCGTGGTGGCCGACGAGGAGGGCGTCGTGGTGGTGCCCGCCGCCGAACGGGCGAGGGCCCTGGAGGCGGCCCGGGCGAAGCTGGCCAAGGAGGCCGCCGAGACCCTGGACGACTGGGAGACCGCCCATCACGCCCGGATCGAGCAGAGCCTCGCCGAGCTGGGCTTCACCGGCTGACGCCTCCGGGAGCCGTGACCACGGCCCGCCGGTACCGCGCGTCGGTACGGTCCGTCAGCACAGCGGGCCAGTACCGCGCGTCAGTAAAGCCCGTCAGTAGAGCCCCTCGGCACAGTCCGTCAGAACGGCGCGACATTACGCCCGCCGACGGAGCCGTCAGTACAGCCCGTTCAGTTCCCCGAAGCCGAGCGCCCCGTCGAGCTCCGTCAGCGTTCCGGCGCCGAGCAGTTCGACGGCGGCCCGGTGGGCCGTGGTGTACGCGGCCTGGGCGAGGCCGGTGCCGACGCTGATCCGCCGCACCCCCGTGGCGGCGAGTTCGGCGACGCCCGGGCCGCCCGCCCCGGCCATCGCGTTCACCGGCAGCGGGGAGCGCCGGCACAGCTCGGTGAGGGCGTCGAGGTCCAGCAGCCCGGGGACGAACAGGCCGTCGGCGCCCGCTTCGGCGTAGGCCTCGGCCCGGAGCAGCACGTCGTCGAGCCCGCCCAGGCCGAACAGGAACACGTCGGTCCGGGCGTTGACCAGCAGCTCGGGCAGTCCGGCCGCCGCTGCCGCGCTACGGGCGGCGCGCAGCCGCTCGGCCTGTTCGGCCACCGGGAACAGCGGCCCGCCGACGGCCGTCGAGTCCTCCAGGTTGACCCCGGCCGCGCCGACACCGACCAGTTCGGTGACGGTCGCGGCCACATCGGCGGGCAGCGGCCCGTACCCGCCCTCGGCGTCGACGGTGACCGGCAGGTCCACCGCGGCGACGACCCGGCGGGCCGCTTCGACCGCCGCCGCCCGGTCCATCCGCTGGCCGTCGCCGTGGCCCAGCGACCAGGAGACGCCGCCGCTGGTGGTGGCGATCGCCCGGGCGCCGGCCGAGGCGATCACCGCGGCGCTGCCCGCGTCCCAGGCGTTGGGCAGGACGAGCAGGCCCTCCGCGACGAGCTCGCGCAGCCGCAGCGCCCGCTCGCGGGTCTCGGAGGTGGTGGACATATCGGGTCACCGGCTTTCGTGCGGATCGGTGGGGACGCGGTCATCCTGCGCCCCGGCCCGAGCCCGCCACCAGTGATTAAGCTGGGGCCGAATCTTCCGAAGGGGGCCTGCAGATGCGGACGGAACTCCACTTCTCCGCACAGGACTTGGCACTGACCCGGTTCGCCGTCAGTCCGATGCAGGAGGTGGTGACCAGCCTGCGCGCACTGGCCCACTCCCCCGCCCCGGCGCTGCACCGCCGCTGGGCCGGGCAGGTGCGCGCCCGGCTGGCCGCCGCCGGGCTGGACCGGGGCCGACTGGCCGCGATGGTCCCGCCCGACGGCCACCTGCCCGACTTCCTCAACCCCGCCCCGGCGGGTTGCTCGACCACGCTCGCCGAGGAGCTGGGCGCGATCGCCGCGACCGGCGCCGAGCAGGTCCGGGCCGACCTCGACGTCCTGGCCGCCGAGGCGGGCGGACGGCTGCCGGCCGCACTGGTGCCGCTGCACCGCGACCCGGCCGGCCAGCTGCCCCGGCTGGCCGCCGAGATCGAGGCGTACTGGGAGCTGGCGCTCGCCCCGTACTGGGCGCGGATCCGGGCACTGCTGGCGGCGGACGTCTTCCACCGCTCCCGGCAGGCCGCCGAGCACGGCACCGCGCGGATGCTGGACGACCTGCACGGGACGGTCCGCTGGGACAGCACCGCGCTGCTCCTGGAGCAGCGGCACTGCGCCGTCACCCGGCTGACCGCCGGGGCCGGGCTGCTGCTCGTGCCCTCGGCCTTCGCGTGGCCGCGGGTGCTCACCAGGGTGCTGCCGCCGGACCCGCCGCAGCTGGTCTACCCGGCGCGCGGCACGGCCGCTCTGTGGGAGGAGCGGACCGGCTCGGCGGCGCGGACCGACGCGCTGGCCGCCGTCCTCGGCCGGTCCCGGACCCGGTTGCTGGCGGAACTGGACTCCCCGGCCTCGACCACCGAGCTGGCCCGCCGAACCGGACTGTCCCCGGCCGCCGTCTCCCAGCACCTCACCGCCCTGCGCGCGGCGGGCCTGACCAGCGCCCACCGGGCCGGACACGCCGTGCTCTCCGCCCGTACCGCGGTGGGCGATTCCCTGTTCGATCCCGACGGACAAGCGTTCGACCGATCGGCACCCGTCGGACGTCCCGACCCGTGACCCGCCGGTACGAATGGCCCCGCACCGCACCCCCGGACACACCCCCTCCTCATATGATCGGAGCGACATGCGCCATGCTTGGTGATGCAGAACACTGAACGGAACTTGCGCCGGACGGCCCACCCGCCGGACGGCCGAGAAGGAGGAAGCACGTGGACGACGTTCTGCGGCGCGCCGCACTCTTCGCGGCACTCGACGACGAACAGGCCGGCGAGCTGCGCGCTTCCATGACCGAGGTCACCCTCGCCCGTGGTGAGTCACTGTTCCACGAGGGCGACCCGGGCGACCGGCTGTACGTCGTCGCCGAGGGCAAGGTGAAGCTGCACCGCGCCTCGCCGGACGGCCGCGAGAACATGCTGGCCGTGCTCGGCCCCAGCGAGATGATCGGCGAGCTGTCGCTGTTCGACCCGGGCCCGCGCACCGCCACCGCCAGCGCGCTGACCGAGGTCAAGCTGCTCGGCCTCGGCCACGGCGACCTCCAGCCCTGGCTGCACGCCCGCCCCGAGGTCTCCATCGCGCTGCTGCGGGCCATCGCCCGCCGACTGCGCCGGACCAACGACGTGATGTCCGACCTGGTCTTCTCCGACGTGCCCGGCCGCGTCGCCAAGGCCCTGCTGGACCTCTCCCGCCGCTTCGGCGTGCAGTCCGAGGAGGGCATCCACGTCGCCCACGACCTCACCCAGGAGGAACTGGCCCAGCTGGTCGGCGCCTCCCGCGAGACGGTCAACAAGGCGCTCGCCGACTTCGCCGGCCGCGGCTGGCTGAAGCTGGAGGCGCGCGCGGTGGTCCTGCTGGACGTCGAGCGGCTGTCCCGCCGCTCGCGCTGACGTTCCGAGCACCGCGGAGGGCCCGTCCGGCAGCGGACGGGCTCTCCGGCGTTCCCGGGCCCGGCCCGGCCCGGGTCCGGGGTCAGTCCCGGTCCGGGATCAGTCCGTGCTCCTCCAGGTACTCCAGCTGGGCGCGCACCGACAGCTCGGCGGCCGGCCAGAGCGCCCGGTCCACGTCGGCGTAGACCCGGGCGACCACGTCGGCGGCCGTCCGGCAGCCCGCCTCGACGGCGGTCTCCACCTGGGCGAGCCGGGTGGCCCGGTGCGCCAGGTAGTAGTCGACGGCGCCGAGCGCGTCCGCGAGCACCGGCCCGTGGCCGGGCAGCACGGTCCGGACGCCGTGCTCGGAGGCCATGGTGTGCAGGTGGCGCAGCGAGTCCAGGTAGTCCCCGAGCCGGCCGTCCGGGTGCGCGACCATCGTGGTGCCGCGGCCGAGGACGGTGTCCCCGGTGAGGACCGCGCCGTCGTCCGGCAGGTGGAAGGTCAGCGAGTCCGAGGTGTGGCCAGGGGTGGCGACCACCCGCAGGTCGAGGCCGCCGACGTTCAGCCGCTGCCCGCCGACCAGTCCCTCGGAGCCCAGCCGGTGCGCGGGGTCCAGCGCCCGCACCTCGGTGCCGGTCAGCTCGGCGAAACGCGCCGCGCCCTCGGAGTGGTCGGCGTGGCCGTGGGTCAGCAGGGTGAGCGCGATCCGCTTGCCGCGCTCCTCGGCGAGGTCGAGCACCCGGCGCAGGTGGCCCTCGTGCAGCGGGCCGGGGTCGATCACCACCGCGAGGTCCGAGCCGGGCTCGGAGAGCAGCCAGGTGTTGGTGCCGTCCAGCGTCATCGGCGACGGGTTCGGCGCCAGTACGCACAGTGCCCGGGAGGTGGCCTCGCCGCCGACCACGGCGGCGGGGTCACCGGGCAGGAGTCCGCTCATGCGCCCGCCTCGCTACGCTCGGTG
This sequence comes from Kitasatospora sp. NPDC017646, assembly GCF_044329365.1. Taxonomy (NCBI): domain Bacteria; kingdom Bacillati; phylum Actinomycetota; class Actinomycetes; order Kitasatosporales; family Streptomycetaceae; genus Kitasatospora; species Kitasatospora sp. NPDC017646. The sequence continues at coordinate 16,488 of NZ_JBIRJC010000004.1, forward strand.
GGCGCTTCGCGCAACGCGCCCCCCTCGATGATTCGCTCGCTCCGCCCGCTCATACGCCCGCCCCGCTACGCTCGGTGGGCGCTTCGCGCAACGCGCCCCCCTCGATGATTCGCTCGCTCCGCCCGCTCACCGGCCGCCCTCGCCGTCGCGGTGCAGGGCCCGCAGCGGCAGGACCCGGACGAGTGCGCGCTGGGCGACCTCGACGAACGGGACCTGGCTGTCGCAGGCCGCGGAACGGGGGTTCAGTCGGCGGGCGGGCAGCTCGGGCGCCGTCCGGCGAGCCACGTCGTTGTGGTTCATCGGTCGTCGGTCCTTTCTGGTCGTCTGATCGGCATCTTTTCAGCGGTGGTCAGGAAGTTACGGGCCCGGTGTACGTGGCTCAGGTGCCGCCGGGTCAGGAGCCCTCCGGGAACTCTCCGTCGATGGTCAGTTCGTCGTACCCGGGCCAGCGGACCGTCATCCGGTCGCCGCGCACCTCCGCCCGGCCCAGCACCGGCTCCAGCGTCCGCCCGGCGGCCGCGGCCAGCGCCTCGGCGGCGGTCCGGACCGGCGACAGCTCGCGCAGCACCGTCACGGTCGGCGGCAGCATGCCGAACCGGCCCTCGTGGTAGCCCCGGACCGCCTCGGCCGGCGTCAGCCAGGCGACCCGGTCGGCCTCGCCGACCTCCAGCGCCGCGCGCTGACCGGCCGGCAGGGCGGCGACGAAGAACCAGGTGTCGTAGCGCCGCTCCTCGAACTCCGGGGTGATCCAGCGGGCCCAGCCGCCCAGCAGGTCACTGCGCAGCACCAGGCCGTGGTCCCGCAGGAACTCGGCGAGGGACAGCTCGTGCGCCTCCAGCGCGGCCCGTTCCGCGGACCAGTCGCGCGGCTCGGCCACGCTCCCCGCGTCCGGGCCGGCCAGCAGCACGCCGGCCTCCTCGAAGGTCTCGCGCACGGCCGCGCACACCACCGCCCGCGCCGTCCGGGCGTCCACCCCGAGGCGGCGCGCCCACTCCTCGGGCGACGGCCCGGCCCAGCCCGGCTCGACCTCGGCGTCACGCGGGTCCACCCCGCCGCCCGGGTAGGCGTACATCCCGGCCGCGAAGGCCATCGAGGTGCGACGGCGCAGCAGATAGGCCTCCGGCCCGTCGGCGCAGTCGCGCAGCAGCACGACCGTCGCGGCGGGCCTGGGCGCCGCGGGGGTGAGCAGGCCGGAGTCGACCGCCCGGATCCGGGCGGGCCAGCCGGGCGGCATCGGGAGCGTCGTTGCTCGATGGTCCATGCCCGGATGCTAAGCGCACGGAGGTGGGGTTGGACAGGCCCAACCCCGCCTCCGCGATCACATTCAGGCGCTCTTGACGCGCACCTGGATCTCGACCTCGACCGGGGCGTCCAGCGGCAGCACCGCGACGCCGACCGCGCTGCGGGCGTGCACACCGGCCTGGCCCAGCACCTGGCCGAGCAGCTCGCTGGCACCGTTGATCACGGCCGGCTGGCCGGTGAAGTCGGGGGCCGAGGCGACGAAGCCGACGACCTTCACGACCCGCTCGATCCGGTCCAGGTCGCCGATCACGGACTTCACGGCGGCCAGGGCGTTCAGCGCGCAGGTCTGCGCCAGCTCCTTGGCCTCCTCCTGGGACACCTCGGCGCCGACCTTGCCGGTGCTCGGCAGCTTGCCGCCGACGACCGGCAGCTGGCCGGAGGTGAACACGAACTCACCGGACTGCACGGCCGGCACGTACGCGGCGACCGGGGCGGCCACCGGCGGCAGGGTCAGACCCAGCTCGGCGAGCTTCGACTCCACCTTGCTCATGCGTTCTTCTCCCGCTTGAAGTAGGCCACCAGCTGCTCCGGGTTCGGGCCCGGCACGACCTGGACGAGCTCCCAGCCGTCCTCGCCGAAGTTGTCCAGGATCTGCTTGGTGGCGTGCACGAGCAGGGGCGCCGTCATGTATTCCCACTTGGTCATGGCCAGACTCTAGACGAGCCGTCCCGGCGATCGCCGCCGCCCGCCGACCGGCGTGTGAGGTGAGGCACAAAGGGGGCATGATTCAGTCCTCGTACCCCGGGTGCTCCGGGCATCGGGAGCGCTCCCTGGTTACCCTCGCGAGAGGGCACCCTCATGGAGGGACACCCCGCCCGCGCGCGGGCACCCCCGGCAGGGGCACCTCGCGGGAGGGGACGCCCGTAGGGACGGAGACGGACGGAGACGCAGCGTGGCACGCACCCCCGGCCAGGCGGCCCGGCGCGACCCCGACTGGGAAGGCGTCCGGCTTCACGTGGTCAGCGGCAAGGGCGGCACCGGGAAGACCACGCTGGCCGCCGCGCTGGCCCTGGCCCTGGCCGCCGACGGCGGACGGGTGCTGCTGATCGAGGTCGAGGGGCGGCAGGGCATCGCCGAGCTGTTCGGGATCGCCGCACTGCCGTACGAGGAGCGCCGGATCGCCTCGGTCTCCCGCGCCCAGCTGGGGCTGCCGGCCGGGGAGGCGCCCGCCGGCGAGGTTCTCGCGCTGGCGATCGACCCCGAGCAGGCGCTGCTCGAGTACCTGGAGATGTTCTACAAGCTCGGCCGGGCCGGCAAGGCGCTGCAGAAGGTCGGCTTCGTCGACTTCGCCACCACCATCGCCCCCGGCGTGCGGGACGTGCTGCTCACGGGCAAGGCCTGCGAGGCGACCCGCCGCAAGGGCCCGGACGGGCGGCGCCGGTACGACGCGGTGGTGATGGACGCCCCGCCGACCGGGCGGATCACCCGGTTCCTCAACGTCAACTCCGAGGTCGCCGGGCTGGCCCGGATCGGCCCGATACACACCCAGGCGCAGGCAGTGATGCGGGTGCTGAGGTCGCCGGAGACCGCCGTGCACCTGGTCACCCTGCTGGAGGAGATGCCGGTGCAGGAGACGGTCGACGGCATCACGGAGCTGCGTGACGCGAAGCTCCCGGTGGGCGGGGTGATGGTCAACATGGTCCGGCCGCCGGTACTGGACGCGGCGGCGGTCGCCGCGGTGGACGGGGACCACCGCGAGGAGGTGGCGCTGGCCCTCGGCGAGGCCGGGCTGGGGGGCCGCTCCCGCAGGGCGGAGACGGTCCGGGCGGCGGTGGAGCCGCTGCTCGACCCGCTACTGGAGCAGGCCAGGGAGCACGCCGAGCGGGTCGAGCTGGAGCGCGAGCAGCGCGCCGACCTGCAGCAGCTGCGGCTCCCGACGTACGAACTTCCGCTGCTGGGCGAGGGCCTGGACCTCGGCGGGCTGTACCGGCTGGCGGGCGAACTGAAGCGGCAGGGGGCGGCGTGACTCCGGCGAACAACGGCATGGCGTCGACCGGAAGCCGGCTCGCGGTGGACGGGCTGATCGACGACCCGAAGACCAGGATCATCGTCTGCTGCGGCTCCGGCGGCGTCGGCAAGACCACCACCGCCGCGGCGATCGGCCTGCGGGCCGCCGAGCGCGGCCGCAAGGTCGTGGTGCTGACCATCGACCCGGCCCGGCGGCTGGCCCAGTCGATGGGCCTGACCGAGCTGGACAACACCCCCCGGGTGGTCAAGGGCGTCACCGGCGACGGGGAACTCCAGGCCATGATGCTCGACATGAAGCGGACCTTCGACGAGGTCGTGCTGGCCCACGCCGAGCCCGAACGGGCCAGGGCGATCATGGAGAACCCGTTCTACCAGTCCCTGTCGGCCGGCTTCGCGGGCACCCAGGAGTACATGGCGATGGAGAAGCTCGGGCAGCTGCGCGCCGCCGAGGAGTGGGACCTGATCGTCGTGGACACCCCGCCGTCCCGCTCGGCGCTGGACTTCCTGGACGCGCCCAACCGGCTCGGATCCTTCCTGGACGGCCGGGTGATCCGGATCCTGACCGCGCCGGCCAAGGTCGGTGGCCGCAGCGCCATGCGGTTCCTCAACGCCGGGATGGGCCTGCTCACCGGCACCCTGGGGAAGATCTTCGGCGCCCAGCTGCTCACCGACGTGCAGACCTTCGTCAGCGCGATGGACTCGATGTTCGGCGGCTTCCGCGAACGCGCCGACCGCACCTACCAGCTGCTCAAGGCGCCGGGCACGGCGTTCCTGGTGGTGGCGGCGCCGGAGCGGGACGCGCTGCGCGAGGCGGCGTACTTCGTGGACCGGCTCGCCGCGGACCGGATGCCGCTGGCCGGGCTGGTGCTCAACCGGGTGCACGGCACGGGCGCGCCGCAGCTCACCGCGGAGCGGGCGCTGGCGGCCGCCGAGGCGCTGGAGGAGAACGGCTCGGAGCACTCCGCGCCCGAGGCGGAGCTGCTCGCGGCCGGGCTGCTACGGCTGCACGCCGAGCGGATGCAGATCATGGGGCGCGAGCGGCGCACCCGGGACCGCTTCGTATCGGTGTACCCGGACGTGCCGATCGTGGAGGTGGCGGCGCTGCCGGGCGACGTGCACGACCTGGACGGCCTGCGGGCCATCGGGGAGCGGCTCAGCGGCGCGGCGTGAGCACCCCGGGGGGCCGGTGCGGCCGACGGAGCCGGCGCCCTGCCGTCGGGCTCAGCCGGCCTGGGCGTAGTCCGTCAGTATCACTCCGGTCGCGAGGGACTCCTCGTACTCGGTGCGGGCCGTCTCCAGCAGCCTGCGCCACGAGATGACCGTCGGGCGGCGGCGCAGCAGCGCCCGGCGCTCGCGCTCCGTCATCCCGCCCCAGACCCCGAACTCCACCCGGTTGTCCAGTGCGTCCGCGAGGCACTCCGTACGGACGGGGCAGCCGCTGCACACCGCCTTCGCCCGGTTCTGTGCCGCCCCCTGGACGAACAGTTCGTCCGGATCACTCGTGCGGCAGGCGGCCTGCGCACTCCAGTCGTCAACCCAGCCCATGCCGGCGCCGTCCTCTCCCGATGATTCGAGGCTCCCCCACGGCGGCAACGGCATACTCACCGTTGCCAGTTGAGGACGTTACGGAAGAAGGACAGCTTGCAACAGCCCCTTCGGGCTCAATCTCGAATGACCCGATCGGACTATGGGTATCGGTCATCTCACTCGTTGGAGTGATCGCAGGTCGCGGGCCTTGCCATGGCGGAAGCCCCCACTCTCGCCGCAAGTGCCGTCACGGAGCGCAACCATCTACTCGAACACGACAGGCCTCGGCCGCCTCAAAACCCGTGTGATTCCGGGTAATTCGGGCAAGTCTCTCCACTCACAAGAGTGAATGATGTTGACGCACCGAAGCTGTCGCAAGCTTGTGACAAGCCTAGGCGAACACCTGCCCCCATGTGCGGGAATCGGGGACGTAGGGTTCTCCCCATGGCACCGAAGCGCCCACCGGCATCCCAGCCCCCAGGCAACCCCGGAGCTCCGCGCCGCAAGAGCAGCGGATCACCGATGGACCACGTCGGCAACGGCGTGAAGTTCCTGGGCGTCAGCGTGCTCTCCGGAGTCCTGCTGGCAGGCCTCGCCCTGCCGGCCGTCGGCGCCATGGGGCTGACCGCCAAGGACACGGCGGAGAGCTTCCAGAACATCCCCGACGACTTCAAGACCCCGCCGCTCACCCAGGCCACCCAGATCTTCGACGCCAAGGGCGGCCTGATCGCCAAGGTCTACGAGCGCGACCGCACCGTCCTGACCGCCGACCAGATGTCGCCGTACATGCGGCACGCCCAGGTCGACATCGAGGACGCCCGGTTCTACGAGCACGGCGCCGTCGACCTCAAGGGCATCCTGCGCGCGGTCGGCAAGAACGCGGAGAGCGGCACCGCCTCCCAGGGCGCCTCCACGCTGACCCAGCAGTACGTGAAGAACGTCAACGTGGAGAAGGCCGGCGACGACCAGGCCGCCGTCCTGGAGGCCCAGCGCAAGACCCTGGGGCGCAAGATCCAGGAGCTCAAGGTCGCGATCAAGCTGGAGGAGGACCTGAGCAAGGACCAGATCCTCACCAACTACCTCAACATCACCTTCTACGGCCACCAGGCCTACGGGGTCGAGGCCGCGTCCCAGCGCTACTTCAGCAAGAGCAACAAAGACCTGACCATCGCCGAGGCAGCCACCCTCGCCGGTCTGGTCCAGAACCCGTCGCAGTACGACCCGGTGCGCTACCCCGACAACACCGTCAAGCGCCGCAACGTCGTCATCGACAAGATGCTGGAGAACAAGCACATCACCGCCGACCAGGCGAAGGAGGCAAAGGCCGCCCCGCTGGGCCTGAAGTACAAGGACCCACAGAACGGCTGCATCACCGCCCAGGCCGGCATGGGCTTCTTCTGCGACTACGTCCGCCACGTCGTCAAGCAGGACCCGGCCTTCGGCAAGTCCGCCGACGACCGCAAGAAGCTGTGGGACACCGGCGGTCTGAACATCTACACCACGCTGGACCCGGACAAGCAGGCCGCCGCCCAGAACGCCGTCACCAAGAAGGTCAACGTGACCGACCAGGTGTCGGCCGCGGCGACCATGATGGAGCCCGGCACCGGCAAGATCCTGGCCATGGCCCAGACCCGCCCGTACGGCCTGGACCCGAACAAGAACCAGACCGTCGTCAACCTCAACGTCGACGCCTCGATGGGCGGCGGCAACGGCTTCCAGACCGGCTCGACCTTCAAGCCGATCATGGCCGCGGCGGCGCTGGAAGCGGGCATGTCGAACACCCAGGCGTTCCCGTCGGAGAACAAGATCGACTACCCCCAGATGTCGACCTGCAACGGCACCTGGAAGAACACCGACAAGCCCAAGGCCACGGTCAAGAACGAGTCGGCCAGCGAGGTCGGCCCGTACGAGCTCAAGCAGGCCATGGCGCTCTCGGTCAACACCTACTTCGTCGAGATGGAGCAGCAGGTCGGCCTCTGCGCGATGAAGCAGATGGCCAACAAGCTGGGCATCACCCAGTCCGCAAAGGGCGACCCGTTCCAGGAGGTGCCCTCGATGGTCCTCGGCACCCTGGAGCTCTCCCCGCTGACCATGGCGAACGTCTACGCGACCTTCGCCGCCCGCGGCAAGTACTGCACCCCGATAGCGATCAACAAGATCACCACGGTGGACGGCAAGGAACTCAAGGTCCCGCAGTCCCAGTGCAACCAGGTCTTCTCCGAGCAGACCGCCGACTCGGTCAACACCGTCCTGCTCAACGTGACCGAGAAGGGCACCGCGGCCGCCCTCGGCCTCGACGACGGCCGCAAGATCGCCGGCAAGACCGGTACCACCGACGAGAAGAAGGCCGCCTGGTTCGACGGCTACACCCCGTCGCTGGCCACCGCGGTCTGGCTCGGCGGCCCGGCCGGCGGCGTCAAGATGAAGAACATCAACATCGGCGGCAAGCACTTCGACGAGGTGTTCGGCGCCGACGGCCCCGGTCCGATCTGGCAGATGGCGATGAACCAGGCGCTCAAGGGCACGCCGCTGGAGCCCATCCAGACCACCAACATCCCGGACCCCCAGCCGACCACGCCCCCGCCGGGCACCGCCCCGACGACCGACCCGAACGCCCAGCCGCCACAGCAGCCGGCGCAGAACCCGCCGCCGCCGGCCGCCCCGGGGAACGGCGGCCCCGGTGGGGTGATAGGAGGAGGGTTCACCCTCCCGCCGGGCATGATCGGCGGCGGCGGGAACGGGAACGGGAACGGCAAGCACGGCGGCGGCAACGGCTGACCGGCCCTCCTCCGTACGAACGGCGAAGGGGCGCCCTCCGGATCTTCCGGGGGCGCCCCTTCGGCGTGCCGTCCGCTGCGCGGGGGATGGTCCGGTCAGGCCAGCGCGGCCTTCACCGCGGCGGCCACCCGGCCGCCCTCGGCCAGGCCGTCCACCTTCGGCTTCACCAGCTTCATCACGGCGCCCATCGCCTGCGGGCCGCTCGCCCCGCTCTCGGCCACGGCGGCGGCCACGATCGCGGCCAGCTCCTCGTCCGACAGCTGCTTGGGCAGGTAGCCCGCCAGCACCTCGCCCTCGGCGCGCTCCCGCGCGGCCTGGTCCGCCCGGCCACCCTGGTCGAAGGCCTCGGCCGCCTCGCGGCGCTTCTTCGCCTCGCGGGTGATCACCTTGAGCACCTCGGCGTCGGACAGCTCGCGCTTCTCCTTGCCCGCCACCTCCTCGCTGGTGACGGCGGACAGCGTGAGCCGGATGGTGGACGAGCGCAGCTCGTCCCGGTCCTTGATGGCAGCCGTGAGGTCCTCCTGCAGCTGCGCCTTGAGCGTCGTCATGGCCACGAGTCTCCCACCTGCACCGTTCGGTCGCCTGCCATTAAGCGCCGGGCATCGTCGGTCGGGCCTGTAACTACCCTGGTTACATGACCGATCGAGACGGAGCACCGGACCCCGCGCCCGGCCTGGTCCTCACGGCTCCGGGCGACACCGCCTTCCTGTTCGACCCCGGTGCCCTCTGCCTCGAACTGCTCACCACCGGCGGCCCCGGCGACCTCTCCCGGTTCGAGGCCCTGCACCGCCCGCCCGACCTCACCGACTGGCTCCCCCGCTCCCGGCTGCGGCTGCCCCCCGGATCCGTCCGGATCACCGCCGAGCAGCTCACCGACGCCCGCACCCTGCGTGACGCCCTCTGGCGGCTCGCCGCGGCCCGCGCCCACGGCACCACCGGCACCGCCGCGGACCACGCCGCCCTCAACCGGGCCGCCGTCCACCCGCCCCTCGTCCCGCAGATCGCCCCCGACGGCACCGCGGCCGCCCCGCTGCCCGCCGACGGGGCGCAGCTGGTCTCCACCCTCGCCCGGGACGCCATCGCCCTGCTCACCGGCCCGTACGCGGACCGGATCCGGGAGTGCGGGGCGCACGACTGCCGGCTGCTCTTCGTCGACACCTCGCGACCCGGGCGGCGGCGCTGGTGCTCGATGGAGCGGTGCGGCAACCGCAACAAGGTCCGGGCCCTGCGCGCCCGGCGCGAGTCCGAGGAGCCCGCCGCGGGGGCCGTTCCCGCAGCGACCCACCGGACGTTCACCAGCTGATCCACCGTCTGAGAGCATGGGCTGATGCGACCGCTGTACTCCGTCCCCCTCGGTGTCGCCGCCGCCGGCGCCGCCTGCCTCGCCTACTCCGTCGGGTACGAGGTGCGTGCCTTCCGGCTCCGCCGGGTCGAGGTCCCCGTCCTGCCCCACGGCGCCAAACCCATCCGGGTCCTCCAGGTGTCCGACATCCACATGGTGAGCGGCCAGGGCAAGAAGCAGCGCTGGCTGCAGAGCCTGGCCGGTCTGCGCCCGGACCTGGTGGTGAACACCGGCGACAACCTCTCCGACCCGCTCGGCGTCCCCGCCACCCTCGACGCGCTCAGGCCGCTCATGGACTTCCCTGGCGTCTACGTCTTCGGGTCCAACGACTACTACGGCCCGGCCCGCAAGAACCCGGCCCGCTACCTCCAGGCCATGCGCAGCGGCGTCCACGGCATGAACAACCCCGACGGCACCGGCAACCGCGGCATCAGCGGCGCCGTCCACAACCCCTGGGAGAAGCTCCGCGACGGCTTCGACGCGGCCGGCTGGCTCGACCTGACCAACACCCGCGGCCGCCTCACCGTCAACGGCCTGGACCTCGAGTTCACCGGCCTCGACGACCCGCACATCCGCCGCGACCGCTACGCCGAGGTCTCCGGCGGCCCCTCCGCCGACGCCGACCTCTCCCTCGCCGTCGTCCACGCGCCCTACCTGCGCGTCCTCGACGCCTTCACCGCCGACCGCTACCCGCTGATCCTGGCCGGGCACACCCACGGCGGCCAGCTCTGCATCCCCTTCTACGGCGCCCTGGTAACCAACTGCGACCTCGACACCCGCCGGGTCAAGGGCCTCTCCACCCACCAGGCCGGCGGCCACCGCTCCTACCTCCACGTCTCGGCCGGCTGCGGCACCAACCGCTACACCCCGGTCCGCTTCGCCTGCCCCCCGGAAGCCACCCTCCTCACCCTCACCCCGACCCCCCGCTGACCCCGACCGGACGCCCGCCCGAAACCGGATTTCGTGTCTCGGCGAGCGTCCGGTAGAGTTCTACTCGTCGCGAAGGAGACGGAGCGACAAACAGAAGGACCGGGGTGTGGCGCAGCTTGGTAGCGCGCTTCGTTCGGGACGAAGAGGCCGTGGGTTCAAATCCCGCCACCCCGACCCAGTACAGAGGGCCCATCGGAGAAATCCGATGGGCCCTCTGACGTTGTATCCGGAAGATTCCCCAGCGACCCGGGCCGTACGCGCCCCGCAGTGATGCCCGTCACCTGGGAGGCCCGGAGCCTTGTCGAGCGACTCCGCTCCGCTCACCAGCAGGACCGCCGGTGGGCCGGTACGGGTCGTCCGGGCCGAAGAGCCGAAGGGGGCCGGTACGGCGGGGTGCTCCGGTTCGAGGGGCGCCGGTTCGAGAAGGGGCGGTCGGACTCCCCGGTCCGACGCTAGCGGCTGGTGCTCCCCGGGTGAGCGCTCAGAGCACGGTGGGCAGGGCCGTGCGGGAGGTGATGCCGAGTTTGGGGTAGGCCTTGTAGAGGTGGTGGGCGACGGTGCGCGGGCTGAGGAAGAGTTGGGCGGCGATGTCGCGGTTGGTGAGGCCCTGGGCGGCGAGGCGGGCGATCTGGAGTTCCTGGGGGGTGAGGGAGTTCAGGGGGGTGTGGGGGGCCTGGGGCGCGGGGGTGCCGGTGGCGGAGAGCTCGGTGCGCGCGCGGGTGGACCAGGGGTGGGCGGCGAGGCGGTCGAAGGCCTCCAGGGCGGCGGTGAGGTGGGGGCGGGCGTCGGTGCGGCGGCGGGTGCGGCGGAGCCACTCGCCGTAGAGCAGGGCGGTGCGGGCGTGTTCGAAGGGCCGGTGGGTGGTGGCGTGGAGGTCGAGGGCCGCGCGGTAGGCGGGTTCGGCGAGCTCGTCGGGGCCCAGGAGGGCCTGGCAGCGCAGGCGTAGGGCTTCGGCCCAGGGACGGTCGGCGGCGGCGGTCCAGCGGGCGAAGCGTTCGTAGGGTTCGGCGGCGCGTTCCGGGGTGCCGAGGCGGACGGCGGCTTCGACCAGGTCGGGGACGGCCCGGGTGGCGCTGACGTGGTGGCGGTGCGGGCCGGTGGTGAGGGCGTGGAGGCGGTCGGCGGCGCCGGCGGCGCGGCCCTGGCCGAGGTCGAGCAGGGCGAGCGCCCACTGGACCCACGGGTGGCCGGCGGCGGGGGCGGCGGTCTGTGGGCCGGTGGTGGCGAGGGCGGTGGTGGCCAGGTCGGTGCAGCGTTCGGTGCGGCCGTCGAGCGCGGCCAGGTAGGCGAGCAGTGCGCTGAGTTGGCTGACCCACTGGTGCTGGCCGGTGTCCTGGGCGAGGTCGAGCGCCTCGATGGCGGTGAGTTCGGCGTCGGCGTGGCGGCCGTGGAAGAGCTCGGCTTCGGCGAGGAAGAACTGAAGGGTGGGCATCACCCCGAGGCTGCCCTTGGCACGGGCCTCGGCGACCAGTTCGCCGCCGAGCTCGACGGTCTCCTCGTCGCGGCCGAGGACGAGGGTGGCGCCGCAGAGTTGGACCAGGTCGGCGGGGCTCTCGGCGCCGGCCCGGCGGGCGGCTTCGACGGCCTCCCGGGCGGGCGGCAGCGCGGCCGCGGGCCGGCCGAGGGCGGGGAGGACGGCTGCGGGCAGGTAGCGGGCGAGCGGGGCGAGGGGGTCGTCGGCGGCCAGCGGGAGCGCGGCGAGTCGGTCGAGCACGTCGGCCACCGGCTCCTCCCCCGCGTACCAGGCGGCGTGGAAGGCCTGCACCAGCATCCGGGCGGCGTGGGCGGGTTCGACCGCGGCGTCGTCCACGGCGGCGTGGTCCACGGCGAGGGCGGCGTCGAGCAGCAGCCGGTAGGCCGTCGGGTACGAGCCGCGCCAGAAGTGCGCGGTGGCCCGGACGTGGTCCAGCAGGGCGTGGGCGAGGGGGTTGTCGGTACGGGCGGCGGCCTCGTCGGCGAGTGCCTCGGCCCGGACCAACTCGCCTTCCTCGGTGGCGGCTTCGGCGGCCAGGACGAGGCGGCGGGTGGCACCTTCGCGGTCGGGGGTGAGCCGGGCGGCCCGTTCGTACGCGGCCGCGCCCCCGTGGCCGCCGCGTCGTCCGGCGCGGACGGCGGTGCGCTCCAGCGAGTCGGCGAGGGCGGCGTCGGGGGCGGTGGCGGCGAGGGCGAGGTGCCAGGTGCGGCGGTCGCCCTCCGGGAGGGCCTCGGCGATGGTGCGGTGGACCGTGAGCCGCTGGTGGTGCGGGGCGCGCTGGAGGATGGCGGAGCGCAGCAGCGGGTGGCGGAAGGCGATCCGGCGGTCCGGGGTGACGGTGACCAGACCGGACTCCTCGGCCGGGGTGAGGTGTTCGGCACCGACCCCGAGCGCGGAGGCGGCGGGCAGCACGACGTCGAGTTCGCCGCTCTCCTCGGCGGCGGCGACCAGCAGCAGGGTCTGGGCGGCCGGGGGCAGGCCGGTGACCTGGCCGTGGAAGGCGATCAGCAGTCGGCTGGTGAGCGGCAGGCCGCCCGAGGTGTGCGCCTGCGGGCCGGTGGCGACGGGGAGTTCGGTGAGGGCGAGCGGGTTCCCGGCGGCTTCGGCGAGCAGCCGGTCGCGGACGGCGGCGGGCAGGTCGGGGCCGGCCCGCTCGGTCAGCACCCGGGTGGCGTCGGCCTCGGCCAGTCCGGTCACCAGGATTTCGGGCAGGCCGAGTTGACGCTCGGCCGGGGCGGTGCCCTCGGTGCGGGCGGCGAGCAGCAGGGCGACGCCTTCGGCCTGGAGGCGCCGGGCGGCCAGCAGCAGGGCGTCCAGGGAGGCCCGGTCGAGCCACTGCACGTCGTCGATAACGCACAACAGCGGCTGTTCGGCGGCGAGTTCGGCGAGAAGTCCGAGGGTGGCGAGGCCGACCAGCAGCCGGTCGCCCGGCCCGGCGGCCGGTTCCGCAGCGGCCGGTTCCGCAGCGGCCGGTCCTGCTGCGGCCGGCCCGTCGCCGAGCCCGAACGCCGCCTCCAGGGCACGCCGTTGCGGCCCGGGCAGGACGTCCAGCCGGTCCAGGCCGGGTGCCAGCAACAGGCTCAGCCCGGCGAAGGGGAGTTCGGCCTCGTACTCGACGCCCGCGGCCCGGATCACCCGGAAGGCCTGCCCGGCCCGCGCGACGGCGTCGTCCAGCAGGGCGGTCTTGCCGATCCCAGCCTCGCCGCGGAGCAGCAGCGCCCCGCTGCGCCCGTTCCGTGCCTGTGCCAACAGGCCGTCGACAGCGGCCTGTTCGTGTTCCCTCCCGTACAGCATGCCCCGACCCTACCCAGCCCGCCGCCGGTACCCGGGCGCAATACCTACGTAGGCAGGTACGGATACGTGACCGATTCGCCGCCGACCGCCCGTCCCTACCTTTGTGAGCAGCGGGAACGAGCCCGCCAACCACCCACCGGAACACGGGAGACGACCATGACCGAGATCACCACCGCCGCCCTCCAGCAGCTGGCCGAGCGCTACCTCGCGGTGTGGAACGAGACCGACCCGGCGGCCCGCCGCAAGCTGATCGACGAGGTGTGGGCCGAGGACGGCCGCTACACCGACCCGCTGGCCGCCGTCGTCGGCCGGGACGCGATCGACGCGCTGATCGGCGCGGCCCAGGCCCAGTTCCCGGGGCTGGAGTTCACCCTCGGCCCGGTGGACGCGCACCACGACATCGCCCGGTTCACCTGGAACCTCGGCCCGGCGGGCGCCGAGCCGGTGGTGATCGGCTTCGACGTGCTGGCGGCCACCCCGGAGGGCCGGATCGGCACCGTGCACGGGTTCCTGGACCGCGTGCCGGGCGCCTGAGCAGCCGGGAAACCCCACCACTGGGGCGCCGCACCCCACGGCGGCGCCCCTCCCCGCCCCCACCCGTCACACCCGCCCCTACCCGTCGCACCCCGCCCCCTCCCGCCCCCACGGCGGCGCCCCACCCCTGGAGGAGAGCCCGAGATGAGCACCGCCCTGGACACCCGGCGGCCCACCGAAGCCGCGGCCGCCCCGGCGGCACCCGCCCCCAGGGGCCTGCTGCCGGTCGTCCTGACCGCCACCTTCATGACCGCCCTCGACACCTTCGTCGTCAACGTCGCCGTCCCCTCCGTCCAGGCCGATCTGGGCGCCGGCCCGGCGGTGGTCCAGTGGGTGATGGCCGGGTTCGGCCTGGCCCTCGCCGTCGGGCTGGTCACCGCCGGCCGGCTCGGCGACCGGTACGGCCGCCGCCGGGTGTTCGCGCTCGGCCTGGCCCTGTTCACCCTCGCCTCCGCGGGCTGCGGCCTCGCCCCGACCGCCGCCGCGCTGGTCGGTGGCCGGGTCGCCCAGGGCCTGGCGGCCGCGCTGATGGGCCCGCAGGTGCTGGCGATCCTGCGGACGGCGTTCAGCGGCGCCGCGCAGGCCCGGGCCTTCGCGCGGTACGGGCTGACCATGGGCATCGGCGCGGTGTTCGGCCAGCTGATCGGCGGGCTGCTGATCCGCGCTGACCTTCTCGGCCTCGGCTGGCGCAGCTGCTTCCTGATCAACCTGCCGATCGGTCTGGCCGCCCTGGCCGCCGTCCGCCGCTGCCTGCCGGAGTCGCGCGCCCCGCAGCGGCCGGGCCTGGACCCGGTCGGCGTGCTGCTGGTGTCCGCCGCGCTGACGGCCCTGGTGCTGCCGCTGATCCAGGGCCCCGGGCTGCACTGGCCGCTGTGGACGCTGCTCTGCCTCGCCGCCGCCGCCGTCCTGCTCGCCGCCTTCGCCGTCCACCAGCACCGCGCCACCGCGAACCGCGCCACCGCACACGGCAGCCCCCTGGTCGACACCCGGCTGTTCCGCAGCGGCGCCTTCCGCACCGGGCTGCTCGCCCAGCTCGTCTTCTGGCTCGGCCAGGCCTCCTTCTTCCTGGTCCTCGCCCTGCACCTGCAACTGGGCCGCGGGCTGGACGCGCTCGGCTCCGGGCTGGTGTTCACCGCGATCGGCCTCGGCTACCTGCTCACCTCGAACGCGACCCACCTGGTCACCGCCCGCCTCGGCGAGCGCCGCACGATCACCGTCGGCGGGCTGCTGATGGCCGTCGGGCTGGGCCTGCTCGCCCTGGCCGCCCACGACGCGGGGGACGCGAGCGTCTGGTGGCTGGCGCCCGGGCTGTTCGTCGACGGCCTCGGCATGGGCCTGGTGATCGCGCCGGTCACCACCGTCGCCCTGGCGGCCGTCGAACCCGGGCTGGCCGGTGCGGCGGCCGGGGTGGTGGCCACCGTGCAGCAGGTCGGCGGGGCCGTCGGGATCGCGCTGATCGGCCTGGTCTACTACGGCGCCGGCGACCCGGCCGCCGCCTTCGGCCGCAGCGTGACGGCGCTGGCGGTGCTGGAGCTGGTGCTGGTGGGACTGGTCAGGCTGCTGCCGCGCCGTTCGTGAACACAGCACGCGACACGGCGGGAGCCGGGGCGGGTGGGGGTGAACCCCCACCCGCCCGTTCCGTTCCGTCCCCCCGATCGGGTTGGATGGTCGGATGAGCGAGGAGAAGAGCGCCGTACCGGCGTGGGAGCAGCGGTTCCGGGCAGCACGCGTGTCACTGCCCGACTGGGCCGAGGACGCACCCGACCGGGCGCTGTACGTGTCCAACGCGACCGGCACCTACGAGGTCTACGCCTGGGACCGTGCCACCGGCACCCACCGCCAGGTCACCGACCGCCCGAACGGCACCACCGACGCCGAGCTGTCCCCGGACGGCGACTGGGTCTGGTGGTTCGACGACCACGACGGCGACGAGTTCGGCGTCTGGCGCCGCCAGCCCTTCGCGGGCGGCCCGGACGAGGAGGCCGTGCCCGGCCTCGCCCCCTCCTACTCGGCCGGCCTGGCCCTCGGCCGCGACGGCACGGTGGTGGTCGGCCGGTCCACCGACGAGGACGGCACCACCCTGCACCTGCGCCGCCCGGGCGCGGCCGAGGCGGTCGAGATCTACCGGCACGAGGAGTACGGCGGCGTCGGCGACCTCAGCCACGACGCCACCCTGCTCGCCATCGACCACACCGAGCACGGCGACGCGATGCACTCCGCGATCCGGGTGGTCCGGCTCACCGGCAGCGGCACCGAGACCGTCGCCGAGCTGGACGAGGTGACCGGCCGGGACGAGCCGCGCGGCGTCGCCTGCCTGGGCTTCGCCCCGGTCGAGGGCGACACCCGACTGCTGGTCGCCCACCAGCGCACCGGCCGCTGGGAACCGATGATCTGGGACGTCGCCACCGGCGCCGAGACCGCCCTCCCGCTGCGCGACGAGCAGGGCCGCGAGCTGCCCGGCGACGTCTCCGCGCAGTGGCGCCCGGGCGCCGCGGAGCTGCTGGTCGAGCACGAGTACGAAGCGCGCAGCGAGCTGTTCACCTACACGCTCGCGGACGGCCTGCTCACCCGCCTGGAGACCCCGCGGGGCACCGTCGGCGGCGCCACCGCCCGTCCGGACGGCACGGTGGAGTACCTGTGGTCCTCCGCCGCCGAGCCCTCCGCCGTCCGTTCCACCGCCGGGGCGGTCGTGCTGCGGGCGCCCGGCCCGGTGCCGCCCGGCTCCGTCCCGGTCGAGGACGTCTGGGTGGACGGGCCCGGCGGGCGGGTGCACGCCCTGGTGCAGCGTCCGCGCACGGCCGGCCCGGGCCCGTACCCGACCGTCTTCGAGATCCACGGCGGCCCGACGCACCACGACAGCGACTCCTTCGCGGCCGGCCCGGCCGCCTGGCTGGACCACGGCTTCGCGGTGGTCCGGGTCAACTACCGGGGCTCGACCGGCTACGGCCAGGCCTGGACCGACGCGCTGCACGAGCGGGTCGGCCTGATCGAGCTGGAGGACATCGCGGCCGTCCGGGAGTGGGCGGTCTCCAGCGGCCTGGCCGACCCTCAGCGGCTGGTGCTCACCGGCGGCAGCTGGGGCGGCTACCTGACCCTGCTGGGCCTGGGCGTGCAGCCCGACAACTGGTCGCTGGGCGTCGCCGCCGTGCCGGTCGCGGACTACCACACCGCGTACGCCGACGAGATGGAGGCGCTCAAGTCGCTGGACCGCACGCTCTTCGGTGGCACGCCGGAGGAGGTCCCGGACCGCTTCACCGCCTCCTCGCCACTGACCCACGTCGAGCGGGTGCGGGTGCCGGTGTACATCAGCGCCGGGGTCAACGACCCGCGCTGCCCGATCCGGCAGATCGACAACTACGTCGAGCGGCTGGAACAGCTGGGCAAGCCGCACGAGGTGTACCGGTTCGACGCCGGGCACGGCTCGCTGGTGGTGGAGGAGCGGATCAAGCAGCTGCGGCTGGAGATCGACTTCGTCCGGCGGCACCTCGGCGTCCCGGGCGGGAGCACCGGAGAGGCTGGGTGAGACGTCTGCTGGCGCTCGCGGGGGCGGCGGTGGCCGGGGCGCTGGTGCTCAGCGGCTGCTCGGGCTCGCACGGCGACGAGGCCGACTGCCCGCCGCCGGTCGCCCCGCGGCCGACGAGCCCGGCGGCGGGCGTGCCGGCGGGCGTGCCGACGGCTGCCGCCACTCCGACGGGCACGACGACAGCGGCCGACGCGCCGTCCGGCTCGGCGACGAAGGCGAGCGCACCGGGCGCCGGGCCGGCCTTCGGGGCGGTGCTCGTACGGGCGTCGTACGGGCCCGGCTCGACGGAGTCCACAGGCGGGGAGGAGGACACGGCCGAGCGCGCCGGCTCTAGCGGCTCGCACGGGTCGAGCGGCTCGCACGGGGCGAGCGGCTCGCACGGGTCGAGCGGCTCCAAGGGCTCGTCCGGCTCGAAGGGCTCGTCCGGGTCCAAGGGCGGGGGCACCACCCACCACCACATCGACCATTACGGCTCGGACGACGTGGTCGGCGTCCACGGCGTCCACTGCCGCGGCGGCTCCGCGCCGGTGAACGACGACACGGCGGCGCCGTTCGGCGGCGACCAGAGCCCGACGGCCCCCTCGCAGTCCCCGACGGCGACCGTGGTGCCGACGCCGGCCGCACCCCCGGCCAAGCCCCTGCCGACGCCGACCGGCAAGCCGTCCAGGTAGACCGGTCGGGCAGGCCGGTCGGGCCGGCCGCCCAGGTGCCGGCCAGTCCAGGTGCCGGTCCGTCCAGGTGCCGCTCAGTCCAGGACCGGGTCCAGTCCCAGGGCCCGGTCCTGCTCCGCCTCCGCCTCCCGGCGCATCAGGCGGAACCACATGAAGATCACGAACCCCGCGAAGACGAACCACTCCAGGGTGTAGCCCAGGTTCTGGAACGCCCGCAGGGTGAGCCCGTCCCCGCCCTGTGGCTGGACGGCCGGGACCGCGGTCAGCCCGGCGGGCACCTGGTCGGCGGCCACCCAGCCGTCGTACCAGCCGTCGTACTCCAGCACGTTCAGCAGCGAGGCCCGGTTGATCATGCCGAGCTGCCCGGCCGGCAGCCCGCCCGCGACCGCGCCGTTGCTGCCGACCGACTCGTTGGCCTGGAGCCGCCCGGCGACGGTCACCTGCCCGGTGGGCGCGGCCTCGGCCGCGGGGGCGGAACCGGACGGGGCTCCGGGCGCCCAGCCCCGTACCACGGCGACGGCGTGTCCGTCGGCGGTGCGCAGCGGGGTGAGCACGTAGTAGCCCTGCTTGCCGTCCAGTACCCGGTTGGGGACGAGGAGTTGGTGCTCCGTGTCGAAGCTCCCGGTCACCGTGACGGGCTTGCCGACGGTCTCCGTGGTCACCTGCGGGGTGGCCGGGCCGAGCAGCGCGTCGATCGGCCGGGCCTCACCCGGAGCGGTGAGCGAGGCCTTGCTCTCCTGGTGGGTGGAGACGCGGTCCTCGAACCGGCCGAGCTGCCAGGAGCCCAGCCAGACGCACACCGCCACGGCCGCCATCGCCAGGGCGGTGCCGCCCAGCCAGCGCGGAGTCAGGAGGAACCGGTACACACCCCCCACGGTAACCACTCCTCACACCGCTTCCGACCACAGGGTCCGTCGCCGGACGGCGCGGCGGCCGGGGCGGGTGCCCGCTCAGCCCGTCGCGGGCGTCCCGGTCGGCTGGGCCACGGAGCCGCCGGCCGGCTGCACTCCGCCCCGGTAGAACGTCCCCCCGCAGCCGACCGGCAGCGAGGCCGTCGCGGCCTCCGGGCTGCCCGGGGCCGGGGTGTGGGCGATGGTGGCGGTGGCCTGCGCGGAAGTGGGGTTGCCGCTCGGGGTGGCCGTCGGGCTCGGCGCCGAGGTGGTTCCGGGGGTGGGCGAGGAGCTGGCCTGCGGGTTGGCGCTCGGCGCGGCCGAGGCGCCGGAGGCCGGGGCGGCACCGGAGGCGGCGGGGGCCTGGGTGGTCAGGGAGGCCTGGGTGGTCAGGGAGGCCTGGTTGGCGCCGGTGGTCGGCGCGGTGGTGAAGCCACCGGAGCCGCAGCCCTGGTCGGGGATCCACGCGAACGGCACCCGGTACCCGGCCTGCGGAGCGAGCACCGGCGGTTCGGCGTCCATCGCGGGCAGGCTGGCCGCCGGGTCGCCCGGAGCGTGGTCGGCGGTGCGGACCCGGCTGCGGTCGGTGCCGCTGACGCCGGTGACGGCCACGGCGCCCGGTCCGCCGAGGCGGCAGCTGTGCCCGGAGACGTTGTACACGGTGAAGGACCCGTAGATCCGGCCCTGGGCGTCCGCCAGGCCGACCTGTGCGGTGCCCTGTCCGAGGTCCGACCGGGTGCAGAGCGGGAGGATCCCGCCGTCCCCGGTGCCGGTGGCCCCGGTGGGGGTCGCGGTACCGGGGGGGGTGGCGTCCGCGCCGGGGCTGGGCGAGGCGGTGCCGACACCCGTCGAGGGGCCGGCACCCCCGCCGCCGGTGCCGGTGTGCGCGCCTGCACCGGTGGCACCGCCACCGACCGCCGCGCCGCTCGGGGCCGCGAGGGTCGCGCCGTCGGCGGTCGTGGAGCCGGGGCCGCCGGACAGTCCCAGGTGGTCGCCCTCGTGCAGGACGGGCAGGGCGATCGCGACCGCCAGGGCCAGCGCCGCCGCGCCCGTCCAGGCCCCGCGGCGGGCGGCCCGGCGCCGGGGTACGGCCTGGCGGATCCGGGGCAGGGCGCCGGCTCCGGGCTGGATCCCGGCCACCGCGTGCTGCATCAGCTCGCGCAGCGCCCGTTCCTCGGAGGAGAGGCCGGGGACGTCGTCGTCCTCGGGCCGCTGCCGGAGGCCGTCAGCCATGTCCGGCCTCCATCTGGATCCGGAGGGCGGCGAGTCCGCGCGAGCCGTACGCCTTCACCGAACCGAGTGAGATGCCCAGGGTCTCGGCGACCTGCGCCTCCGTCATGTCCACGAAGTAACGCAGCACCAGAACCTCCCGCTGACGGCGTTGCAGACCCTTCAACGCGGCCTTCAGCTGGTCGCGCTCCAGGGCATCGTAAGCACCTTCTTCTGCACTGGCCATGTCAGGCATGGGCTTCGGCAGCAGTCGAAGACCGAGGATCCGGCGGCGCAGTGTGGAGCGCGACAGGTTGACCACCGTCTGCCGGAGGTAGGCCAGGGTCTTCTCGGGCTCGCGCACCCGGCGCCGGGCGGCGTGCACCCGGATGAAGGCCTCCTGCACGACGTCCTCGCAGGTGGACAGGTCGTCCAGGAGCAGCGCGGCGAGCCGCAGCAGGGAGCGGTAGTGCGCCTTGTAGGTCGCGGTGAGCAGGTCCTCGCTGGTACCCGCGTCGGTACCGGCGCCGGAGTCCGCCGCACCGGGTGCGGCCGCCGTCATCTGGTCTTCTTCCGGCCTACTCGGCGACCACGGGGCGCGCGACGGGAAGGTCACCACGGCCCTCGCCGGGATGCCCGCCCTTGCCCCCACCATCACGTTCGCCACGCCCGTTGGACACTCGATCCCCTGTCATGGTTGCCCAGCCCGGGGCCCATTCTTCCGCATCGGCCGAAGAGGCCTCCAGGGGATTCCCACGGGATTCCGGACGGATTGTGTCGAGGAGCGGACACAGGTCCGGACATCCTCGGGCACAAGGGGCCCTCCGAACCGGGCCGGTGACGGTTCCTGGGGAACCCCGGGGCCCCGGCCGTCCTGAGACCGGCTGTTCCGAGACCGGCCGTCAGCTGGGACCGGCTGTTCCGAGACCGGCCGTCAGCTGGGACCGGCCGTCCTGAGACTGACCGTCAGCTGGGATCGGCCGTCCTGAGACTGACCGTCAGCTGGAACCGGCCGCCAGCTCACCGGCCACCAGCTCGGCGATCTGCAGCAGGTTGAGCGCGGCCCCCTTGCGCAGGTTGTCGCCGCAGAGGAAGAGGTCGAGCGCGTCCGGCTCGTCCAGCGCCCGGCGCACCCGCCCGGCCCAGACCGGGTCGGTACCGACCACGTCGTTCGGAGTGGGGAACTCCCCGGCCGCCGGGTCGTCGTAGAGGACCACGCCGGGCGTCTCGCGCAGGATGTCCTGGGCGTGCTCCTGGCTGACCTCGCGCTCGAAGCGGGCGTGCACTGCCAGCGCGTGGGTGCGGACGACCGGGATGCGCACGCAGGTCGCGGAGACCCGCAGGGCGGGCAGGCCGAGGACCTTGCGGGCCTCGTCGCGCAGGCCGAGTTCCTGGGCGGACCAGCCGCCCTCGCGCAGGCCGCCGGTCCAGGGCACGGCGTTGAGGGCGAGCGGGGCGGCGAACGGCCCCTCGTCGGCGATCACCGCGCGCAGGTCGCCGGTCTGCCGACCGACCTCGGTGCCGGCCACCAGCTCCGTCTGCTCGCGCAGCGCCGCCACGCCGGCCCGGCCCTCGCCGCTGGCGGCCTGGTAGGTGGCGACCACGAGCTGCTCCAGCCCGTACTCGGCGTGCAGCGCGCCGACCGCCGCGACCAGCGTGAGCGTGGTGCCGGCCGGGCTGGCCACGATGCCGCGCGGACGGATCCGCAGCGCGGCCGCGTTGACCTCGGGGACGACCAGCGGCACGTCCCCGGCGGTGCGGAAGGCGGCCGAGTCGTCGACCACCACGATGCCCTTGGCCGCCGCGATCGGCGCCCACTGGGCGGAGACCGCGTCGGGGACGGCGAACACGGCGACGTCGATCCCCGCGAAGGCCTCCTCCGCCAGCGGGACGACCCCCACCGCCTCCCCGCGCACCACCGGCGTACGGCCGGCCGAGCGCGGCGAGGCGACGAGTCGGACCTCGCCCCAGACGTCCTGACGGAGCGAGAGCAGGCCGAGCAGCACCTCGCCGACCGCGCCGGTGGCGCCGACGACGGCGAGGTTGGGGCGCCGGATCACGTCCGGGCACCCCTGCCCGGCTGCCGGGTCATCGCCCGGTGCCGCCGTAGACCACGGCCTCGTCGCTCTCGCTGTCCAGGCCGAAGGCGCTGTGCACGGCGCGGACCGCCTCCGGCACGTCGTCGGCGCGGGTGACCACCGAGATGCGGATCTCCGAGGTGGAGATCAGCTCGATGTTGACGCCCGCGGCGGACAGCGCCTCGAAGAAGGTGGCGGTGACACCCGGGTTGGAGCGCATGCCGGCGCCGACCAGCGAGATCTTGCCGATCGCGTCGTCGTAGCGCAGCGACTCGTAGCCGATGCCCTCCTTGACCCGGCCGAGCGCGTCGATGGCCTTCTGGCCCTCGGTCTTCGGCAGGGTGAAGGAGATGTCGGTCAGGCCGGTCGACGCGGCGGAGACGTTCTGCACCACCATGTCGATGTTGACCTCGGCGTCGGCGATGGCGCGGAAGATGCGCGCCGCCTCGCCCGGCTTGTCGGGCACGCCGACGACCGTGACCTTGGCCTCGGAGGTGTCGTGGGCGACTCCGGAGATGATGGCCTGCTCCATCTCGCCCCCTTCGGGCTGGTTCGGGTTGTCGTTGCTGACGATCGTCCCGGGAAGACCCGAGAAGGACGAGCGTACGTGAATCGGGATGTTGTAGCGGCGGGCGTACTCCACGCAGCGGTCGAGCAGCACCTTGGAACCGGACGAGGCCAGCTCCAGCATGTCCTCGTACGCGATCCAGTCGATCTTGCGCGCCTTCTTCACCACGCGCGGGTCGGCGGTGAACACGCCGTCCACGTCGGTGTAGATCTCGCAGACCTCGGCCTTGAGCGCGGCGGCCAGCGCGACGGCGGTGGTGTCGGAGCCGCCGCGGCCCAGCGTGGTGATGTCCTTGCTGCTCTGGGACACGCCCTGGAAGCCGGCCACGATCGCGATGTTGCCCTCGTCCAGGGCGGTGCGGATGCGGCCCGGTGTCACGTCGATGATGCGCGCCTTGTTGTGGACGGAGTCGGTGATGACACCGGCCTGACTGCCCGTGAAGGACTGGGCCTCGTGGCCCAGGGATTTGATCGCCATGGCCAGCAGCGCCATGGAGATGCGCTCTCCAGCGGTCAGCAGCATGTCGAACTCACGGCCGGCAGGGAGCGGTGACACCTGCTCCGCGAGTTCGATGAGCTCGTCCGTCGTGTCGCCCATCGCGGACACCACGACGACGACCTCATGGCCGGCCTTCTTGGCATCAACGATTCGGCGGGCAACGCGCTTGATGCCTTCGGCATCCGCAACGGATGAGCCGCCGTACTTCTGCACGACAAGGCCCACGTGCGCTCCTCGACTAGTGTCGTTCTCCGGGGGCGCCAGGCCCCCGTACCCCCGGGGGGAAGGGGGGTGCGGTCCGCGCCAGTCTACCGAGCAGGGGTGCCCTGACCGGCGCCTTCCATATGGTGAGACGGGGGTTTCAGCAGGTGGGCGGCGATTCGGACGGCGCCACCGGCAGGTCTGCGGGGCATTCGGCGCCGCTCCGCAGAATCCTCGGAGGAATGGCCGGTGCCGCGGCCGGATTTGTTTTTCGGGCGGTTTGTTGAGGCATTCGTCACAATGGACCTCCGCATCGGCCACCACCGGCCTCTGCTCGCTCTGGATTAACCGGCCGAGCGCCGGACTGACGGCGAGCGCCGGACTAACGGCCGAGACCGAGCTCGGCCGCCATCAGGTCGCCCGCCTGCTGCTCCAGCTGCTCGTCGGTGAGCCCGTCGTCGTCGATGTCCGCGCCGTCCGCCGCCGCACCCATCGGGCTGTCCAGCCGGACGTGGGCGATCAGCGACTGGAGCGCCCGCAGCACCGCCGAGCAGGTCGTGCCCCAGTTGGAGAGGTACGAGAACTGCCACCACCACAGCGCCTCGCTGACCCGGCCCTCGCGGTAGTGGGTCAGACCGTGCTGGAGCTCGCTGACCACACCGGCCAGGTCGTCCGAGATCCGGAAGGCGTTCGGCTTCTCCGGCGGACCGTACGGGTCGAAGACCTCGTGGTAGACGTCGATCGGCGCGAGCAGCTCGGCGAGGCGCTCGCGCAGCTGCTCGCCGTCCGGCTCGGGCCCGGCGTCGGGCTCGAAGCGGTCCTCCGGGACGACGTCCTCGATGGCGCCCAGCCGGCCGCCCGCCAGCAGCAGCTGCGAGACCTCCAGGAGCAGCAGCGAGACCGCGCTGCCCGGTTCGTCACCCTTGGCGACCTCGGTGACGGCGAGCACGAAGCTCTCCACCGAGTCGGCGATCTGCACCGCGAAGTCGTCCGGCTCGGAGCCGTGGCCGTGGGTGTGTGGGGCGTGGGCCTCGGGCTCCGGGTGGAGCTTCGGGCCGTGGGGCTGCTGGTTGATCGTCCGGTCAGACATCGAGCAGTCGTCTCCCTTCGAAGGCGCGGCCGAGGGTGACCTCGTCCGCGTACTCCAGGTCCCCGCCGACGGGCAGGCCGCTCGCCAGCCGGGTCACCTTCAGGCCCATCGGCTTGCAGAGCCGGGCCAGATAGGTGGCGGTCGCCTCCCCCTCCAGGTTGGGGTCGGTGGCCAGGATCAGCTCGGTGACCGTGCCGTCCGCGAGGCGTGCGAGCAGCTCGCGGATGCGCAGGTCGTCCGGGCCGACGCCCTCGATGGGGCTGATCGCGCCGCCCAGCACGTGGTAGCGGCCGCGGAACTCACGGGTGCGCTCGATGGCGACGACGTCCTTGGGCTCCTCGACCACGCAGATGACACCGAGGTCGCGGCGCGGGTCCAGGCAGACCCGGCACTGCTCGGCCTCCGCGACGTTGCCGCAGACCACGCAGAAGCGGACCTTGTCCTTGACCTCCAGCAGCGCGTGCGCGAGGCGGCGCACGTCGACGGGGTCGGACTGCAGCACGTGGAAGGCGATCCGCTGGGCGCTCTTGGGCCCGACGCCGGGCAGCCTGCCCAGTTCGTCGATCAGGTCCTGAACCACGCCCTCGTACAACGTCGCGCCTTCCCTCGGATGGTCGGTGTGCTCCTGGTCGGAGGTACTCCGGTGCCATCATCCAACGAATCGGGCGCCGGACACACCGGCCGACGCCCGACTCCCACAGAAATCACATGAGGAACGTCCTGGAAGGGACGTCCTAGAAGGGCAGACCCGGGATACCGCCGCCCAGGCCCTGGGTGAGCGGACCCATCCGCTCGGCCTGCATCTTCTGGGCCGCCGCGGCCGCGTCCCGGACCGCCGCCACGACCAGATCGGCCAGGGTCTCGGTGTCCTCCGGATCGACGGCGGCCGGGGCGATGGTCAGCGCCACCAGCTCACCGGAACCGGTCACCGTGGCCTCGACCAGGCCGCCGCCCGCCGAACCGTTCACCCTCGCGTCGGCCAGCTCCTGCTGGGCCTTCGCGAGTTCCTCCTGCATCTTCTGCGCCTGCTTGAGCAGCTGCTGCATGTTGGGCTGACCGCCACCGGGAAACACGGCTCACTCCTTGCTGTCACGCGGTTCTTCGTTCGTCACCGCTGAGCCTACGGGCCCGGACCCGCCCGTGGGGCCGCTCCCGGGTGCCCTGATCGCCCTGGCCGGCTAGTTGCCGCGGTGGTGGATCTCCTCCAGCACCGTGGCGCCCAGCTCGCGGATGATCAGCTCCTGGCCGGAGAACGCCTCCTCGTTGAGGTCCGGGTCGTCCTCCTCCGGGATGTCGTCCTCCGGAGCCACCGACTGCACCGGACGGACCGGGGGCACCGGCGCGGCCGGCGGGGCCTGCACCGGCGCGGGGGCCGGGGTCGGCGGCTGGGGCTGCGACTGGACCGGGGCGGGCGTCTGCACCTGCGGCTGGGGCTGCACGGGGGCGGGGGCCGCCATCGGCGGCGCGGCAGCCGCCGGACGGGCCGGGGCTCCCCAGCCACCGCCGGCCGGGACGGGAGCTCCCGGGGCCACGCCGCCGCCACCGCCGCCTCCGGACGGGTCGACGATGCACTCGATCCGCCAGTCCACGCCCAGCGCGTCGGACAGCGCCTGGCGCAGCACGTCGTCGCTGTTGCTGCCGACGAAGCTGTCCCGGGCACCCGCGTTGATGAACGAGACCTGGAGGGTGCTGCCGTCGAACCCGGCCACCTGGCCGTTCTGGCTGAGCAGGATCCAGGTGAAGCGGCGGCGGTTCTTCACCGCCTCCAGGATCTGCGGCCACAGCTGCCGGACCTGCGCCGCGCCCTGCTGCGCGGCCGCGGACGGCTGGCCACCGGCGGGGGCCGGGGCCCCGGGGGCCTGCTGGACCGGGGGCGGGGTGGGCGCGGTCTGCGGGACCGCCTGCGGCTGCTGCGCGGGCGCGGCGGCGGGCACGGGAGCGGACGCGGCGGCCGGAGCCGGTGCGCCGCCCGCAGGCGGGAAGCTGCGCGGGATCGGCCAGGCGCCCGGGGCGGGCCCGGCGGGGGCCGGGGGCGGGGGCGCCTGCGCGGGGGCGGGCGCCGCGGCGACGGGTGCGGGTGCGGGCGCGGGCGCCGGGCCGGGCACCTCCACCGACGGAGCGGCCGCCGGTGCGGCCACGGGCGGGGCCATCGGCGCGGCGGCCACCGGAGCGACGGCCACCGGCGCCATCCCGGCCGGCGCGGCGAAACCGCCCGCGGCCGCCCGGCGCTCCAGCTTGTCCAGTCGCGCCTGGAGCGACAGCTCGTCGCTGTACGCGCCCGGCAGCATCACCCGGGCACAGATCAGCTCCAGCTGGAGCCGCGGCGCCGCGTTGCCGCGCATCTCGGTCAGCCCGGTGTTGACGATGTCGGCCGCCCGGCTCAGCTCGGTCGCGCCGAACGCGTCCGCCTGCGCCTGCATCACGGCGATCCGGTCCGCCGGGGCGTCGATCAGCCCCTTCTCCCCCGCCTCCGGCACGGTGGCGAGGATCACCAGGTCGCGCAGCCGCTCCAGCAGGTCGGTGACGAAGCGGCGCGGGTCGTGGCCGCCCTCGACCACCCGGTCGATCACCTGGAACACCGTCGCCCCGTCGTGCGCGGCGAAGGCGTCCACCACCTCGTCCAGCAGCGCCGAGTCGGTGTACCCGAGCAGTGCCGTGGCCATCTGGTAGGTGACGCCGCCCTCGCCGGCACCGGCCAGCAGCTGGTCCATGACCGACATCGAGTCACGCACCGAGCCCGCGCCGGCCCGTACCACCAGCGGGAACACCGGGTCCTCGACCTGGATGCCCTCGCGGCCGCAGACCTCCGCCAGGTAGTCGCGCAGCGTGCCGGGCGGGACCAGCCGGAACGGGTAGTGGTGGGTGCGGGACCGGATCGTCCCGATCACCTTCTCCGGCTCGGTGGTCGCGAAGATGAACTTGAGGTGCTCCGGCGGCTCCTCGACCACCTTGAGCAGCGCGTTGAACCCGGCCGAGGTCACCATGTGCGCCTCGTCCAGGATGAAGATCTTGTACCGGCTGTGCACCGGCGCGAAGAAGGCCCGCTCGCGCAGCTCGCGCGCGTCGTCCACACCACCGTGCGAGGCGGCGTCGATCTCGATCACGTCGATCGAGCCGGGCCCGCCGGTCGCGAGGTCCCGACAGGACTGGCACTCCCCGCAGGGCGTCGGCGTCGGCCCCTGCTCACAGTTCAGACAACGGGCCAGGATGCGCGCGCTCGTCGTCTTGCCACAGCCGCGCGGCCCGCTGAAGAGGTACGCGTGGTTGACCCTGTTGTTGCGCAGGGCCTGCTGGAGCGGAGCGGTCACGTGCTCCTGCCCGATGACCTCCGCGAAGGTCTCGGGGCGGTAGCGGCGGTACAGGGCTAGGGACACACCACCGACGATATCGGGACGGGCCGACAAACGCGTCGCCCCTTCACCCCGGCCCCCGCTCCGCGGGGCCGGCCGACGTTCCCGGGGAACGCAAAGACCCCCCGTGCACCCGCCAGAGCCCTCCTACCCTTGCTGCCTTCCGGCCCTGGGGGGGTTCAGAGAGATGACGCCACACGAGGGGCTGACCCCCACACTACCGGATCCCGGCCCCGACGATCCACAGGCCACCCCCGGCCTCCGGCCTGGGGATAGGTGGTCGCGAGCACCCCGAAACATGTACTAAGCTCTCCCACGGAGGATTCGCCTAGAGGCCTAGGGCGCACGCTTGGAAAGCGTGTTGGGGGCAACCCCTCACGAGTTCGAATCTCGTATCCTCCGCCTTCACGAAGGCCCGAACCGCTCAGCGGTTCGGGCCTTCGTCGTCTGGTCGCAAGCCCTGCAGGCAACCACCAGCGTGTCCGAAAGATCGCGTAAGTCCGTGATGTGACAGGCTGGCCGAAGCCTGCGCTCTGGGCCTTGATCGGCCGGGACGGGAGATGCACCGTGAAAGTCCTGCGACCCACGCTGGTGAAGGTGCCGTGGATGCTCGCGGCGCTGGTCCTCGTGGCCGGCCTCCTGCTGGACCGTTTCGCGCCTCAGCCGTACACGGGACTCCCACTGGTGGCAGCCGCACCGCTCATCGCGGGTGCCACACTCTCCTTCCGGTCCGCGCTCGCCGTCGTGTGTGTCGCGTGCGTGGTCTCGGTGTCGGTGGACCTCGAACGCGGGCGTCCGGCGACACCACTGATTGTGGATCTCGCCGTGGTCGGCGTGATCGGCGCGCTGGCTCTCACAATCAACCGGCTGATCGTGCGGCAAGGGCGCGATCTGGCACTGGCCAGGGATGTCGCGGAGGGGGTCCAGCGGGCGGTACTCCCGGAGCCGCCGAGGACGGTCGGGCCGCTGGCCGTGGCTGCGGGGTACACGGCAGCGCAGGCCGAGGCACGGATCGGCGGCGACTTCTTCGCAGTGCAGGAGACGCCGTTCGGGGTGCGGATGATCATCGGCGATGTACGGGGCAAAGGCATTTCGGCCGTCGCCGCCGTGTCGATCGCGATCGGAATCTTCCGTCATGAGGCCGAGTCCGCTCCCACCTTGGTCACGTTGGGACAGCGGATGGACGAGGCGGTGAACAAAGACACGGCCCGGAGCGGCCCGGTGCCCACCATGGAGGGCTTCATCACCGCCGTACTGGCCGAGGTCTCCCCCGACGGCGAGACACTGAGCCTGGTGAACCACGGGCATCCGCCCCCGTACCTGATTCACGACGGACAGCTCGTGCGGCTCGATCCGGCCGTCCCACAGCTGCCCCTCGGCCTGGGGCTGGGCGATCTCACTCCTGACGGCCCCGCGCCCGCCAATGTCGTACGGCTGCCCCCGGGGGCCTCGCTGCTGCTGGTGACCGACGGTGTCACCGAGGCGCGGGACAAGCGGGGGACTTTCTACGATCCACTCGCCTCAGAGCGCATGCGCAGGCAGTTCAGTGATCCCGATGCAGTGGTGGATGCCCTCACCGAAGACGTCGGCCGCTGGACCGGGGGCAAACGCGACGACGACATGGCCATCCTGGTGGTCACCCGGCGCCACCGCCCTCCCCGCGTCGCCTGATCAGGAAGCGAACTCCCACAGCGCCGCCTCGCCCACGGCTCCAATACGGGAGAGGTGTGCCGCGGCCGGGGTGGTCAGGGGCTGGTCAGCGGCATAAGGAGGACCCACGAGGCCGACGTGATCCTCGCCCGGCTCGGCGACTGCACCAGCGTCCAGGACCACCTCCGCCACTCGGGCTCTACAGCAACCTCGCCTCGAACTGGAACTCGGGTGCGGTCAGCGGTTGCTCGGCCCAGATGACCTTGCCGCGGGCCGTGTACCTGGTCCCCCACCGCCCGGCCATCTGGGCCACCAGGAACAGGCCCCGGCCGCCCTCGTCCGTGGCGTCGGCGTAGCGCAGGTGGGGGGCGGTGCTACTGCCGTCGGAGACCTCGCAGACCAGGCTGGTGTCGCGCAGCATGCGGACGCGGATGGGCTCGGTGCCGTGGCGGAGGGCGTTGGTGATCAGTTCGCTGAGGATCAGCTCGGTGGTGAAGGTCAGTTCCTCCAGGTCCCAGGCGGTGAGCTGGTCGCCGCATGCGTTGCGGAGGCGGGAGACGGCGGAGAAGTCGTCGGGTACGTCCCAGGTGGCCACCTGAGACGGCTCGAACAGGCGAGTGCGGGCGACGAGGAGGGCGATGTCGTCACTCGGGTGTGGCGGGACCAGCGCGTCGAACACGGCCCGGCAGGTCTCCTCCGGGGATGCGTCGGCACGGGCCTCCACCAGGGAACGGCGCAGCGCGGCGAGTCCGGTCTCCAGGTCGCGCTCGCGGTTCGTGACCAGCCCGTCGGTGTAGAGGACCAGTGCGGTGCCGGGTGCCAACTGGAGCTCGGTGGTTTCGAAGGGCAGGCCGCCCACACCGAGTGGCGGGCCGGCGGGCAGGTCGACGAACTCCACGTTGCCGTCGGTGTGTACCAGGGCGGGCGGGGGATGGCCCGCCCGTGCCATGGCGCAGTGTCCGGAGACCGGGTCGTAGATCGCGTACAGGCAGGTGGCGCCCGTGACGGTCCCCGTCCTGTCGTCTTCGGCGGGTTCGCCCAGGTCGAGGTGGGCGACCAGTTCGTCGAGGCGGGCGAGCAGCTCGTCCGGTGGCAGGTCGAGGGCGGAGAAGTTGAGGACGGCGGTGCGCAGTCGGCCCATGGTGGCGGCGGCGTGCAGGCCGTGGCCGACGACGTCGCCGACGACCAGTGCCACGCGGAAGCCGGGCAGCGGGATGACGTCGAACCAGTCCCCGCCCACCCCTCGCTGGGCCGGCCGGTAGCGGTAGGCCGCCTCCAGGGCGCTCTGCTCGGGCAGTCCCCGGGGCAGCAGGCTGCGCTGCAGTGCCTCGGCCATCCGGTGCTCACGGGTGTAGCGGCGGGCGTTGTCGATGCTGATCGCCGCGCGGGCGACCAGTTCCTCGGAGAAGGTGACGTCCTCCTCCCCGAACGGCTCGGACTCCCCCGCGCGCCAGAAAGTGGCCGTGCCCAGGGTCAGGCCGCGCGCCTTGAGCGGTGCGGAAACCAGCGAGTGCACCCCGTACGCGAGGATCCGGTCGGCGGTCTGCGGGTCGCGTGCCCGCCAGGCGTGTGCCTGACGCAGGTCGGCGGCGAGCGCGGCGCACCCGCTTCCCAGGGCGGTCTCTTCCGGCGTGCCGGGCAGCGGGCTGATCTGCGAGCCCACCGGGTAGAACGGCCGGTCCTCGCGGATGCCTCCGGCCGCCACCCGGCGGATCCGCGGGCCTCCCGCGATGCCCGTGCCCGGGAGCGGCTCGTCACCGCGCAGCACCGCCTCGGCCAGCTCGACGGTGGCGAAGTCCGCGAAGCGCGGCACCACCACGTCGACCAGCTCCTGGGCGGTCCGCTCCACGTCCAGGGTGGTGCCGACCCGCAGCCCCGCGTCGTAGAGCAGCTTCAGCCGGGCCCGCGCCGCCTCGGCCTGCCCGGCCAGCGCCCGCAGCTCGGTGGTGTCCCGGATCGTCGCGACGCTGCCGGGCCCGCCGCCGAACGGCGCCGTGGGGCGGTTGTTGACGGCGAGCAGCCGGTCCTCGGCCGGGTACACCTCGTCGGTGGCGGCCCGCCCCGACGCCAGCAGCTCCGCCAGCCCCGGATCGAGCCCCAGCTCGGTGACGGGCCGCCCCTCCACCTCGGGCGGCAGCTCCAGCAGCCGCCGCGCCTCGTCGTTCGCCAGCACCGCCCGCCCGTCCCCGCCGACGATCAGCACGCCCTCGCGCACCGCGTGCAGCACCGCGTCGTGGTGCTCGTACATCCGCGTCATCTCGGCCGGGCCCAGCCCGTGGGTCTGGCGGCGCAACCGCCGCCGCACCAGCACCGCCCCGCCCGTGCCCACCGCGAGCGCGGCCGCCGCGCCGCCGAACAGGACCGGCAACTGCCTGCTCACCGCGCCGCCCGTGTTCACGATGTAGTACCCCACCGAGAGAAAACCGGCGACCGAACCATCCGGCCTGGTGATCGCCACGGTGGTGTCCACGTCGGGTCCCAGCGGTATGTTCTCGGTCACGGTGTACGGCCCCTTCAGGGCCGGTAGGTAGTTGCCGTAGACGTGCTTTCCGATCAGCTCGGGATGGGCGGTCTGGGCGTAGCGGGTCCCGTCGGTACCGAAGATCACGATGTAGTCGAAGCCGCCACTCCTCTGCACGTCGACGGCCAGGGGCTGCAGCACCGCGGTCGGATCGGCGCTGTCGAGAGCAGCCGCCAACCCGGGATAACGCGACAACGTGACGGCCGCAGCACGCGTGCTGTGCGCCGCATCACTCGTGGCGAAGCCGCGGGCCTGCAGGACGAGCGCCGTCAGCGCCGCGCCGACCAGCAGGACCACCACGACCAGCAGCCACAGGAACACCTGCCCGGCGACACTGGGCACCCGCAGCCCCGAGCGCAGCCGCCCCCAGGCGGACCGGTGTCCCCCCGGTCCGTCCTGTGCCTTGCTCAAGGGCATGCTCCCTGTGTGCATCCGGGCTGTCCCCGCGCTTCCGGGTCCCCTCCTCCACGCTGCCACCCGGCCCGAAGACGCGCACGTGCGAGGCCCACGGCGGGCAGGAGAGATCGCCGGCCGGGAACTCGCTCTCGGGTCTCGAAGCGGCACCCGGGGTACCCCACCGAGCCCACCGGAGTTCGGCCGGCGGTGGCCGGACGGCGCGCGGGGCGGCCGGACGGCGAAGACCATTGACGATCCCGGACTCGGGCATTCCGAAACCGGAATCCGAGGGCATACTTGTGGTATGCGGGACGAACAGGGGCCTCGGACGAGGTGGACCTTTCTGACGCATCACGCACGTGTACTGGTGGCGATCTCGCGTGACGCGGAAATCCGCCTGCGGGATCTGGCGACGACGTGCGGAGTGACCGAGAGGGCCGTACAGGCGATCATCAGCGACCTGGAGGACGCCGGCTTCCTCACCCGTACGCGGCACGGACGCCGCAATCACTACCACGTCGTCGGCGGCACGTACTTCCGCCATCCCGCCGAGGCCCACCACGAGATCGCAGGCCTGCTGGCACTGCTCGGCGGCCCCGGTCTCCGCCCCGGCTCCGGCCACCAACAGACGCTTCCTACCGGTGATCATCATGGTGAGCATCCGTGAGACCGCGCCCGACCGCCTCCAGCACCTCACACCGCATCTGCGAACCACCACCACGGTGGTTGACGGAGAGGCAGTGATCGTCTGCCTCGACGGCGAGGTGGACCTGGAGGACCGCCGTCCCTTGCAGCAAGCCCTCGCACGGGTGGTGCAGACCCGCCCGCGCCGGCTGATCGTCGATCTGACCGGCCTGGCCTTCTGCCACTCGGTATGCCTCAACGCCCTCCTCGCTGCCCGCCGGCGCGCGACGGCCGCCGGTGTGGAGATGGTGCTCGCCGCCCCGCCGCCTCAGACCAGACGAGTACTGGAGATCACCGGCGTCGACGAGGTCTTCACGATCTGCTCAAGCGTCCGCACCGCCCTGGCGGACGCCTACGCCGCCAGCCGGCGGACAGGATGAGGTGGTGACCGGACACAGTGGCCGCAGGACACCGTCCATGTCTACGCCCCGTGCGGCAGGCCACCTGCCGCACTGCCGATCGGTCGAGCCCCCGAACAGCGGCCGGACGGCGGCCGAGCAGGGCCAAGTGACCCATGCCGCGGCGCGTGCCGGGACGAGGACCATGGAGGCGTGGACGAGGCGACGCAGGTACCCGGTGGGCTGGAACGCCAGGAATGCCTGTCCCTGCTCGCGGGCACCGGCTACGGCCGAGTGGTGTTCACCGCGCGGGCCCTGCCCGTCGTCGCCCCGGTGAACTACCTCCTCGACGAGGATGTCGTGATCGGCGCCGGTGCCGATGCACGCCTCCAGCGGCTGGCGGAGGGCGACGTCGTGCTCTTCGAAGCGGAGGGTGCCGACTCCGGCACCGCGTGGAGCGTCAGTGTGACCGGCTACGTCCACCCCGTGACCGATGCCGGGGAAGCCGATCGCCTCATCAGCCGCACGGGGTCCGAGACGCCCTGGGTTCCCGGCCCGGCAGAATCCCTGCTGCGGATCACGACCACGCAGGTGGACGGCCGGACGTTCCCGATCACCGGAGCCGGTCCCGGCCGTGCCGGGCTCCCGTACCCCGGCGCTACGCCCAACGCCTGAACGGCCCGCGAACGGGCATAAGGACTGTGCCGGGAAAGTCGTGAGACGTGCGGAGGTGCGGCCCGGTGGGAACTCCTGCGAACGGTCCGCCCGGTGAGCTGCCCGGCTTCGTGCACATCCCCGACCCCGCCCGTCTGGAACTCGACCGTGCCGTCCAGGCCGTCGTGACGCGAGCCAATGACGTCCTGCACGCGGAAAGCCGCCTGCGTGACCTCCTGCGGGCGGTTCTCGCGGTCACCACGGACATCGCCTCACCAGGGGTGCTCGACCACCTGGTGAACGCCGCCCGTGAGCTGCTGGGAGCCCACTTCGCCGCCCTGGCCGTACTCGACGACGAAGGTCGGCTCGTCCAGTTCCGGCACAGCGGCATCGAACCGGCCGCCGCCCGGGAAATCGGTCCGTGGCCCCGGGGCGAAGGTGTCCTCGGCCGCCTGCGGACGCAGTCCGGTCCGCTGCGGATCGACGACATCGACGCGGCCCCTGACACGTACGGCTTCCCGCCCGGCCATCCGCCCATGCGGACTTTCCTCGGCGTGCCGATCCGGGCCCGCGGCCGGACGTTCGGAGCCCTCTACCTCGCCGACAAGCAGGGATCCGGCACCGTGCCGGCACCGTTCACCACGGAGGACGAGGAACTCCTCCAAGCGCTGGCCGGTGCCGCGTCGGCGGCCGTCGACAACGCCCGGCTCTACGAACAGGCCCAGCGCAGGGAGGCGTGGCAGCACGCCACGGCCCTGATCAGCTCCGCCCTCCTGGCCCGTACCGAGCCGGACCAGGTCCTCGCGCTGATCGTCGAGCAGGCGCGGCAGGTCGCCGACGCCGACATCGCGGCGATCGCCCTTCCCGAAACCCCAGAGCGCCTGGTCATCCGCATCGCCGCCGGCCAGGACGCCGACTGCGTCACCGGCCACCACCTGCCCACCGCACAGTCCCTGACCGGCCTCGTCCTGACCCGCGGCGAACCGCTGATCACCGCCGACCTGTCCACCGACGAACGCGCCCACCAGCCGGACACCGTCCTGCCCACCGCACCCGGCCCGGCCATGTTCGCCCCCCTGACCGCCCGCGGCAGCCGCACCGGGGTCCTATTCGTCACCCGCCACCCGGGCCGGGCGGGATTCGACCACGACCAGCTGGACATGCTGACCGTCTTCGCCGCTCAGGCCGCTCTCGCCGAGCGGCTCGCCGCCGAACGCGCCGACGCCGAGATCGTCACACAGGTCCGTGACCACGAGCGCATCGCCCAGGACCTGCGCAACCGTGTCATCGAGGGCATCTTCGCCATCAGTCTCACCCTCAACGGCCTGGCCACCACCGCACCGCCCGACCGGCAGCAGCACCTCCTCGACACTGTCGGCCGCCTCGACACCGTCATCCGCGACATCCGCGCCACCGTCTTCGACCTCCAGCACCCCGACCCGGGCCCCGGAGTGCCCTGACCTGCGGTGCGCTCCGGGGGCGGTGCCTGGTCGACCCGGTGGGCGGTCGTCTGTCCGTCGCAGTGGGACGCCGACGGCTCAGCGCCACTCGATCGCGAACAGGGTGGCGTCGTCGCTCGTGCGCCCGCCCCGCTCCTCCTTGAGGACGTGGGAGAGCATGCGCACCATGGTCCGGAGCCCGGTATCCGAGCGCTCGACGCGGTTGACCCAGTCGATGAGCTGGTGCTCGCCGAACTGCTCCCCGCCGGGCGCGCGCTCCTCGACCAGGCCGTCGGTGAAGCACAGCACCCGGTCCCCGTGCCGCAGTAGCCGCTCACTGATCACCGGCTGCTCGCCGCCGAACCCGACCGGCAGGGTGGGGGCGCTCTCCAGCCGCTCGACGACGAGACGGCCGCGGATCAGCAGTGGTGCCGGATGGCCGGCGTTGACCCACTGCAAGTGGCCGGTAACGGTGTCCAGGCGCATCATCTGCGCGGTCACGAAGTGGTCCGGCCCGAACTGCTCGGCGATGGCCCGGTCCATGAACGCGTAGATCTCCGCCAGTCCGATGTCGGCGCGCCGGGCGTGCCGGTACGCACCGATGGCGACGGTCGCCATGGTGGCGGCATCCAGTCCGTGGCCCATGGCGTCGATGGTCGCCACGTGCAGGAGGTCGTCGTTGAGCGCGTAGTCGAAGCTGTCCCCGGCCACGTGGTAGGCGGGTTCGAGGATGCCCGCCACGGCGACCAGGGGGACCGTCATCGAGAGCGGCGGCAGGAGCGACCACTGGATCTCGGCGGCCACGCTCATCGGCTGGAGGCGCCGGGCCTGGAAGATCCGGTCGGTGAAGGCGTTCTTCGTGACCAGCAGATCGGCGACCAGGGCGCAGAAGACCCGCAGCAGTCGGCGGTCGTCCTCGTCGACGGCGTCCAGGGTCAGGGCCAGCACCCCCACCTCGCCACCGCCGTCCGGCAGGGGCAGGTACACCCGCAGGCCGTCCTCCTGCGGTTCCTCGACGGGAACACCACGCAGGAACACCTCGCCCGCGGGTGAGTCGTCGATCGGCACCGGCTCTCCGGCTGTCAGCCCCCGCCCATGCAGGGGTGCCAGGACCAGCTGTCCGTAGTCCTGCAGCAGGAGGACCGGGTCGCGACCGCCGAATCGGCGCACCGCGTCGGCGACCAGTGGAGCGATCATCTGGGGCGGCAGTTCCTGGGTCCGGTCCAGCAGCGGGCCCAACAGCAGGTGTTCGCCGGTACCGTACGTCCGACCGGGTTCCGGCGTGGCGGATGGCTGGTCACCGCTCATCCTCGCTCACCGCCGTCTTGCTCCCGTCGTCGGGGCCGGCGCCGCTTCTGCCGAGCCGGGCGCCCCGGATCCGTGAACCGAGGCAGCTCCTTCCATTACGCCCCACTGCCGGGCGATGCGCTCTCCAACCGGTCGACAGGATGCCGAGGGCGTGCGGAGCACGGCACGGTTCCACCATGGCTTCGGCTCCGTGGCGTCCGGCCCCGGCCGTTCACCGTGCGGAGCCGACGCGGCCGGGCGAATCCGCCGCAGGTCCGGAGGCCCACGGTTCCGCGAGTCCGGGCCGCTCACCCGTCTTCCTCGGCCCCTGCCGGACCGACGCCCCCTGCCCGACCGCGTGGCCACCCGGCCGGCACGCGCACTGCCCGGCCCGGCCCGGCGCGTGAGCCTCGCCCGAACGGGTAGCCGTCACGGTGCGACGAGACTTCGTCATCCGGGCGCCATGGGCCCGGACCGATGGGAAGCGACCACCATGTCCGCAGCCGTCCATCACCACCGCCACCTGACTTTCACCGCAGGCAGCGGAGCCTCCTCGGTGAACGAAGGGCGGGCGTTCACCCGCCAAGCCCTAGCCGATTGGCGCCTGACTTCCTCCACCACCGGCGACGACGCCCAACTGGTCGCATCAGAACTGCTCACCAACGCCGTCCGGCACACGGCAGGTCCCCTCGCCATGGACCTGGACGATGACGGCTCGCGCCTGCGCATCACCGTCACGGATCCGCGGGCCGACATCACCCCGCCCCATCCCGGCAGCCACCGGCCTGCCCGGATCGGCGGCCACGGCCTGTTCATCGTCGACCGCCTCGCCCTGCACTGGGGGGCCTTCCCCGAAGGCTGCGGCAAGACCGTCTGGGCCGACCTCCTCCTGCCAGGCCGGGCAACCGACCCGGTCGCCGTGAGAGCACGGTCGTCATGACGACGGCAGGACGGACGCGACGGTTCAAGCGGAGGGAACGGCGAGCAGGGCGGCAGCGCGGCCTGCGGTGAGGACGCCGAGGAGGTAACCGTCCGCGTCGACGACGGGCCAGACGGCCAAGTGCTTGATCCGCATCGCGACCGCGGCCAGGCGCAGGCCCATGCTCGGCCGCGTGAACGGGCCCCGTTGGTGCGCCGTGGAGCAAAAGGGTACCGGGATGCGGAAAGTCCTGGATAGTGCGAAGCCTACTCGACGGTCCCTTCGATGAGGGCGCCCGGGGAGTACCGTGGGTAGCAACCGAGGACATTCCGCACACCGGTATTCACGCTGGTGTCGCCCTGGGTCATGACAGGTCCCTCGCGGACCGGACGGGCGGCCCCAGATGATGCCGATCCCCCTCCCCACTCCTTTCTCGCCCGGGCCGTGGGCGCCCGGCGCCCCGCTCCTGCCACGCCTGGTGCTGGAGCCGACGATGGCGCGGGACGGAATCTTCGACGGGGCGTGGTGGCCCCGCTCCAGTCACGTCCTGGCCGAGCTGCCGGACCTGATCACCGCGCTCGGCGCCCACCTGGGCCGCATCGTCAGGGTGGGCCTCGACTCCGCGGCCTGGGACGAAGTGCCCCGGTCGGTCGTGGTCAACGGCTGCACCGTCAAGATCAACTGGTTCGCCGCGAGCGACGCGACGATCAGCATCACCCGAGGGTTCCAGGACCACTTCCTCCTGCTGGTGGTACCGCCCCGCACCAGCAAGCAGACGGCGTCCTCGGCGATGGTGGGGGCCTCGGTAACCGGCAACCACACCCCGGCCTCCGAACTCCTGCTCGGGCAGACGTCCGGCCCCCGTCAGCAGTGCGTCACGGAGTGACATGAGGGCCTTTCTGGTCGCCGGTGACGGTCGCAATCCACACCTGGCCAGAAGGCCCTCACTCATTTCAAGAGGACGAGCTTGAGCGGGGGCTCGGCGACGGCGAAGTCCGCGTAGCCGGGGCGACGCCTGGCGGGCTCGGCGCCGAAGAGCTCGGAGTAGAAGGCGGCGGAGCCTTCGAGGTCGGCGACGCGCAGGGCGAGCTGAACACGGGACATGGCGGTCCTCCCCGATCCGGAGCTTGTTTCGACAGTTGTCGATACGCCGCGGGCTTGGCGCCGGATTAGATGGGCGTCAACATAGACACATGTCGAATTTGGAGCTGAAGGTGCTCGACCAGGACGAGGCGGCGGTCGCGTGCTGCTCGCCGATGGTCCGCGAGCCGCTGGGCGAAGAGGCCGCCGTCGACCTGGCGAAGATGTTCAAAGCCCTGTCGGACCCGGTGCGGCTGCGACTGCTGTCGCTGATCGCCTCGCACGAGGGCGGCGAGGCGTGCGTCTGCGATCTGACCGGGCCGTTCGACGTCTCACAGCCGACCATCTCCCACCACCTCAAGGTGCTGCGCGAGACCGGCCTGGTCGGCTCCGAGCGGCGCGGGACCTGGGTCTACTACTGGGTGCTGCCCGCCGCCCTGGCCAAGCTGTCCTCCCTGCTCCAGGCTCCGGCCGCCACCGGAGGGTCCAGATGACCGAGATGGCTCCGCTGGGCCGCCGGGCGGCCGTCGAGTTCGTCGGGACCGGCGCGCTGGTCGCCGTCGTGGTCGGCTCCGGCGTCCAGGCCACCAAGCTCTCCCAGGACATCGGCATCCAGCTGCTGGCCAATTCGCTCGCAACCGTGTTCGGCCTCGGCGTGCTGATCCTGCTGCTCGGCCCGGTCTCCGGCGCCCACTTCAACCCGGCCGTGACCCTGGCCGCCTGGTGGACCGGCCGCCGCGACGGGGGCGGGCCGGCGCTGCGGGAGGTCGCGGCCTATGTCCCGGCCCAGGTCGCCGGGGCGATCGGCGGCGCGGTACTCGCGGACGCGATGTTCGCCGAACCGCTCGTACGCTGGTCGACGCATGACCGCTGGGCGCCGCACCTGTGGCTGGGCGAGGTCGTCGCGACTGCCGGACTGGTCCTGCTGATCTTCGGCCTGGCCCGCGTCGGCCGCGCGCACTTCGCCCCGGCCGCAGTCGCCTCCTACATCGGCGCCGCCTACTGGTTCACCTCCTCGACCAGCTTCGCCAACCCCGCCGTGACGATCGGCCGCGCATTCACCGACACCTTCGCCGGCATCGCCCCAGCCTCCGTCCTGCCGTTCATCGCCGCCCAGCTCGTCGGCCTGGTCGTCGGTGTCGCACTGGTTGCCATGTTGTTCGGCCGGCCGACGCCCGCCGCCGAGGACGACGTCGTCGTCCCGCACGGCGACCACCACCCGGTCGAAGCCGCCCGCTGACGCAGCCTCCCGCTTCGGAAACCAAAGGACCCTTTCGTGAGCACTCCCACCGTCCCGTCCGTGCTGTTCGTCTGCGTGCACAACGCCGGCCGTTCCCAGATGGCCGCCGCCTTCCTCACCCGCCTCGGCGGCGACCGGGTCGAGGTCCGCTCCGCCGGCTCCGCCCCGGCCGACACTGTGAACCCCACCGTGGTCGAGGCCCTGGCCGAGGTGGGGATCGACATCTGCGCCGAGACCCCGAAGGTGCTCACCACCGAGGCGGTCCAGGCGTCCGACGTGGTGATCACCATGGGCTGCGGCGACGCCTGCCCCTACTTCCCCGGCAAGCGGTACCTGGACTGGAAGCTCGACGACCCGGCCGGCCAGGGCGTCGGCGTTGTCCGCCCGATCCGCGACGAGATCGAGCGGCGCGTCCGCGGCCTGCTCGCCGACCTCGGCGTCGAGGCCGCCGGATGAGCGAGGCCGTGCGCATCGCCACCATGACGCCGAGCACGCCGACCAGGTCCTGGCCATCTACGAACACGGCATCAACGAGGGCAGCGCCACCTTCGGGACCACCGCCCCGACCTGGGCCGCGTTCGACAGCGCCAAGCTTCCTGACCACCGCCTGGTCGTCCTCGACACCGACAACCAGGTCCTCGGCTGGGCCGCCGTCACCGCCGTCTCCGACCGGTGTGCGGATGCGGGCGTCGTCGAGCACTCCGTCCACGCCCCCCTGACGCGCGCGGGCGAGGAGTCGGAGCCGCGCTCCTCGACGCCCTGATCGCCTCGACCGAGGCCGCCGGGATCTGGACCATCCAGTCCGGCATCCTTTCCGGGAACGCCGCCGGCCTCACCCTCCACACCCGCGCCGGCTTCCGCGTCATCGGCACCCGCGAACGCATCGGCCGTCACCACGGCATCTGGCGCGACGTCACCCTGTCCGGCGGGGCGGAGCGCTGCGAAGTGGCTGGTTCGGGTGCGCCGACAGCACGTGGGTGGAGTCGCTTCGGGCCCGGCCGGCTGCCCTGAGCAGCCCCCTTCTCCCGGGCGGTGATCTTCACGAGTTCGAATCTCGTATCCTCCGCCCCGCCCGCCAGGGCAAACGAAAGGCTCCGACCGGAATCCGGTCGGAGCCGTCGTCGTGTCCCGTCCCGGTCGACCTTTTCGGGCCCCGGTAAGTCGTCCCCGTCGACGTCCTTGACCCCGTGCCGGATGAAGCCACCGCGGGGCATCATCCAGCCGGCCGGGCGGGACCGCTCGCCCACCGGCCAGCCGTCTGGTCTGTCCGGGTGCCATCTGTGGGCCATACCGGTCACCCAGGACGCAGGCCTCTGGGGCGAAGGCCGCAGGCCCGTACAACCTCGTGTGGGGCACCGGCTTCCGAGCCGCTCCCGGGCAGGACGGCCAAGGCCGTGCGGCCACCAATCCGATTCCGCAAGGGTGAGCAGCAGAAGGAGGAGGGACGTGCCTGCAGCTATGGGTGTCTGGCACCGCTGGATGGCCGCAGCGACGGTGATGGTGACGGCTGGGGCGCTCGGCTCGCTCGGGGCAGGCACGTCCGCAGCGTCCGACCTGATGGGATGGGACCGTGCCCAGTGCGCGACCCAGCCCGCCCCGCCGGCGACGAACGTACCGCCACCGATCACCTCCGGCAGCGATGTGTGGAGCTTCGTGTCCGCGCCGGAGCTGCATCCCATGCGGGTCACCGTGACCACGCGACGACCGGGCACGGCCCGGGGGGACGTCTTCGTCTCCCCCTACAACCTCACCCAGCCGGTCGGCCAGACCGGGGCGCTGATGCTCGAGGACTCGGGCGATCCGGTGTGGTTCCGCCCGCTTCCCGTCGCGAACCTCGAGAACGGCGACTTCCGGGTGCAGGCGTACCACAATCCCCGGACCGGCGTCACACAGCCTGTGCTGACGTTCTGGCAGGGGACCATCGCGATCCCCCCGTACTACACCAACCTGCCCGGCGGCGCCCCCGAGCCGGGAGGCTGCTACTACGTCTACGACGACCACTACCGCCCGATCAGGACGGTCTTCGCCCGGCACGGCTTCTACCCGGACTTCCACGAGTTCCTCCTGACGCGCCGGGGGACCGCGCTGTTCATCGCGTCCAAGCCGGTCCCGATGGACCTCACCCCGTACGGGGGGCCGAAGAACGGAGCCATCGAGGACAGCGAGATCCAGGAGGTCGATCTCGCGACCGGGAAACTCGTCTTCTCATGGGACATCCTCGACCACGTGAACCCGGCGGACTCCGAGGTGTCGGCCTCCTCGGCGTCCTCGTCCGGCGGGGTGTGGGACGCCTACCACGTGAACTCGATCGACGAGGGCCCCGACGGCCAGCTGCTGATCTCGGCCCGGAACCTCTGGGCGGTCTACGACGTCGCGCGGCGCACCGGCGACATCCGCTGGCAACTCGGTGGCAAGAGAAGCGACTTCAGCTTCGGCCCGAACGCGGACTTCTTCTGGCAGCACCACGCCCGGTTCCGGCCGGGAAACCGGATCAGCATGTTCGACGACGGCTGCTGCAACCAGCCGGACGGCACCCCCGAACAGCAGTCGCACGGCCTGATCCTCGACCTCGACTTCCCCAACCACCGCGCGACCGCGGCGCGGACCTACTACCACGCGCCGGGGTTGTACGCGGCGTCCCAGGGAGACACCCAGGCGCTCACCAACGGCAACGAGTTCGTCGGGTGGGGGCAGGAGTCGTACTACTCGGAGTACAGGGGCGCCGGGAACACCGAGGGCGACGGCTCGAAGAACCTGCTCTACGACGCCACGATGCCGGGCTCCGACATCTCGTACCGGGCGTTCCGCCACGAGTGGGTCGGCAAGCCGTGGTACCCGCCCGGTGCGGCGGCGCGCGACGGTGGCAGCGGCGGGCGGAGCATCGTCTACGCCTCCTGGAACGGTTCGACGGAGACCGCAGCGTGGCAGGTGCTCGCCGGACCCGACGCCCGCTCCCTGTCGGTGGTCGTCGAGCGCGCCGACCGGACCGGCTTCGAGACGGCCGTCACGACGGACAACCCGGGACCGTACTTCCAGGTGAGGGCGCTGAACGCGAAGGGCGAGGTCATCGGGACGTCCCACGTCGTGACCCGCTCCGGCTGAGATGGGGGCGTGCCCGATACCGAGTCGGAATCCGCGGGAGGAAGCGCTCCCCGGGCGAAAGGCCCCGGCCGCTCCTGTCGGGGCCTTCGTCGTCTCCTGGAAGCCCTTGACGCCTGTTGGCGTCCTCGGCCGGCCGGCTCAGCCCTCGCCGACTCCGTTGGTCTGGGAGAGGGGGAAGCAGCTGGGAGTCTCCGAGGTCAGTGAGATCTCCAGGCTGCCGACGGTGCTCGGGTGGAGCGCGCCCTTGGGGGCGACGTCGAGCAGCAGCAGGCTTTCGCCGGGCGGGATGGCGGCGGGATGCAGGATCGCGATGCGGCCGTTGCCGGGATCCAGGGACATCACCGACTCCAGCCGGCTGCTGTCGGTGGCCACCGGGGTGTGGCAGGAGGCCGAGGGCGTCATGACCAGCGCGGGCACGCCCACCGAGCGCAGGGCGCTCTGGAGCCC
Source organism: Kitasatospora sp. NPDC017646 (assembly GCF_044329365.1). Lineage (NCBI taxonomy): Bacteria > Bacillati > Actinomycetota > Actinomycetes > Kitasatosporales > Streptomycetaceae > Kitasatospora > Kitasatospora sp. NPDC017646. The sequence continues at coordinate 59,972 of NZ_JBIRJC010000004.1, forward strand.
GGACCACTCGGCGCCGATCAGCTGGAAGGAGACGGTGCCGTCCTTGTTGGGGGTCACCGTGTAGGAGGCGGTGCTGAGCTGCACCGCGGCCGAGCCGCCACCGGCCGTCGGGGAGGCGCCTGCACCGGCCTGCGGCTCGGGGGCCACGCTGGTGGCGCCGTTGTGCGGCATCAGGACGACCGCCGTGACCGCGGCGGCCAGCCCGAAGCCGGTCACCACCAGCCTGCGGGAGCGGCGCGGCCGGACCCGGACCGTGGCACCTGTGGCGGGCAGGTTCGCGGCACGGGCGGCGAGTTCGGCGCCGAGCCGCTGCTGGAAGTTCAGGGGCGTGGTCACGAGGCGGCCTCCAGGAGAGCGTTCACGGACGTGCTGGTGTCGCTGGTCTGCGGAGCGACCTTCTGCAGCGACTTGCGGGCCCGGTGCAGCCGCACGCGGGCCGTGGCCGCGCTGATGCCCAGCGTCTTGGCGGCCTCCCGGACGGCCAGCCCGTCGACGGCCACCAGATCCAGCACCGCGCGCAGCGGCTCGGACAGGGCCGCGTGCCGAACGGCCAGTGCGCGGGCCTCGCGGGCCGCGTCGATGCGTCCCTCGATCGCGGACACGTCCTGATCGTCCAGCAGCCGCTGACCGGCGATCCTGGCCACCGCATTGAGCTCGCGGGCACTGCCGCGGAAGTGCGCGGCCAGGACGTTGCGGGAGATCCCGTACAGCCAGGCGACGGGCGAGCCGCGGCGGGCATCGTAACCGTCGGCCTGCTCCAGCGCCGTCAGGAAGATGTCGGCCGTCAGATCGGCTGCCAGGTGCACGCTGTCGGTGCGCCGGGTGACGAAGCCGAGCACGGTGTCGAACTGCTGCCGGTAGAACACGGCGAACGCCGCCGGGTCGCGCGAGGGTGGTGCTATCGGGTGCTCCGCTGACACGGATGACTCCTTGGGACGACGAGCACTGCCTTACACCTCTACTTGGCTCCGGCACTCGAAGGCGTTACACGCGGCCCTTCCGGCGGCTCGCCGCGGCTTGGTGCTCAAGGCCGCTCCGCCGGCCCTCCGGGGCCGAAGCAGGCTGCGCCTCTGCCCACCAGGCCGAAGGCCCCGACCGCTCAGCGGTCGGGGCCTTGGTCGTGTCCGTGTGAGCCCCCCGAGGCGCGGGCGGCCGTGGGGGCGCCGAAGGTCAGGCCGTCCGCCCGGCACCCGGGCGGACCAGGCGGCGGCGGACCGCCCACGCCACCGCCGCGAGGGCGAAGCCGTAGACGCAGACCAGTCCGTGGCCGTTGTCCTGGGCGAGCCACATCGCGAGGCCGAGCACGGGGACGCCGGCCGCCAGGGCGATCTCCTTGGGGAGGCGGGTGCGGGTGAGGAAGGCGAGGGCGAGGGTCGCGCCGAGGAAGTAGGTGGCACCGGAGCTGCCGGCGAAGTTGCGGGGGTCGGTGCTGGGACCGTCACCGAAGCCGAGCAGGTCGTCGATCCGGCCTGGCAGCAGGATGCCGGCCAGGAAGAAGCCGAGGGTCAGCGCGCCGCCCCAGTACCACTGGGCGAGCGCGGCGACGGCGGCGAGGGTGACGAGGTTCCACAGGCCGCCGAAGAGGCCGCCGTTCTGCATGAACACCGAGGTGAACTCGCGCCACCAGCCGGACTTGGCCGGGTCCGCGTCCAGCGCGTCCATGGCGCCGGACCACACCAGCTGGAGCAGCACCCCGCCGACGGCGACGGCGGTCAGGACGATCGCCGCCCACGGGAGCGGCCGCGAACGCAGGGTGTCGCGACCGACCACGCCCAGCCCGCAGTTGACCATCATGACCATCAGCGCGGCCGTGGTCACGTTGAAGAGGATCGCCCCCATGGTCCTGTCCCTCCCCGGCTCCGACGCGTTCCAACGCCGTTCGAAAATCTGATGGAGCAAAGCTAGCACAGTTTTCGAACGGCGTTGGAAAACGCTGTACGGTGAACCTCATGAAGCTCACCAAGGACCGCATCGTCGACGCGGGCATGGCCGTCTTCGCCGAGGTCGGCTACCAGAACCTGTCGATGCGCCAGGTCGCCGACCGGCTCGACGCCCATGCGGGCAGCCTCTACTACCACGTACGCGGCAAGGACGAACTGCTCGCCCTGATGGCCGACCGGGTGTGCCGCCAGGCCTACGACGCCGGCACCGAGGCCCTGGCCGCCCTCCCCGCCGACGCGAGCTGGCAGGACCGCGTCGAGGCCCAGGCCACCGCCCTGCGCCTGAGCATCAAGGAGCACCCCGGAGGCGCCCAACTCCTCGCCGAGAGCCCCGGCATGCTCAGCGCCGGTGCGCTCTCCCTGATGGAACGCCTGCTGGGCACCTTCGTCGACGCCGGGCTTCCCGCCGAGCACTGCGGCATCGCCGCCGACACCGTGCTCAGCCACGTCACCGGCTTCGTGCTCCAGGAGCAGAACCAGCCGTCCTCCCCACCGACCGTCACCGCCGAGCTCTACGCCGAGTTGTGCGAGCGCTTCCCCCTGGTCATGGGCGACCTGATCCCCCGCATCAGCCAGGACGAGAAGTTCACGCGGAGCCTCCGCCTGCTCCACACCGGCTTCGCGGCGCTCTCCCAGTCGATCCCGCCCCGCCGGCCGGTGACCCCTCCGAACCCCGCTTGAGGCCTCGGACGGCGGGAAGCGGGCTTGCATCGAGACCGTGTCGAACGCACGACCCCTCCGCCGTGATCGAAGGCCCGGCCCGCTGCGAAGCGGGCCGGGCCTCCGTCGTCCCCCGGGGGCGGTCCGGCGGCTCCGCGGCTTCCCCGGCCGCGATCGCCGGAGGACGGCGTCCGGACCGTTCGAGTGGTGTCGGACCGCCGACGGGACGCAATCACGGTGTGTCTGGCGACCGTCCGGGCTCGCGTGACGCATGAGTGGAGAAGGCGTTTCAACGCGCCTGATCCCTGTCCCCGAGGTGCGGAGTGTTCATGTCGCCGCTGTCCGTGGTCCGTCGCTCGCTCGTCGTTCTACTGCTTCCCCTGCTGGCACTCGCCGCCGTCCTCGGCGGCGCCAAGCAGTCCTCCGCGGTCCCGGTCCCCACCGGGGCCCGTGCCGGGGGAACCGACTGGGACGCCTTGGCCCGCTGCGAGAGCGGAGGGCGCTGGCAGGCCGCCACCGGGAACGGCTACTACGGCGGGTTGCAGTTCGACGCCGCGACCTGGCGCGCCAACGGCGGCCTCGCCTACGCGCCCCGCCCGGACGGGGCGACCCGCGAGCAGCAGATCGCGGTGGCCGAGCACCTCGCCGCGAGCCGCGGCCTCGCTCCCTGGCCGGTCTGCGGAGCCCGTGCCGGCCACGACGGCGGCCGCTCGAACAGCCACGCCGGCACCCACGCTCGTGACCACGCGCAACGGCCGCACGCTCCCGCCCCGCCCGCCCCGCGCACCGAGCGCAGCGAGCGCACCGCCCCGGCGGACACCCCCGCAGCCATCGACGAGGGAACGGACGCGGACGGAGCCGGCGTGGACAGCTGGATCGTCCGTCCCGGCGACACCCTCGGGGACATCGCCCAGGAAGTCGGCTCCCCCGACGGCTGGTCGACCCTCTACGCGCTCAACCGCCAGACCATCGGCGACGACCCTGACCTGATCCTGCCCGGCCAGGTCCTCGCACTGCGCTGACCCGCGGGAACGGCCGGCCATGCGCTCGCGGTCATCACGGCCGCGATCGGCAGACGCCTACGAGGGTGAACCGGCTCAGCTCGGACACCCAGGACGTGCTCACGCCATGCTGTCCGACTCCGGACGGTCCGGTCGGCGACAGCCGGAACGACTTCCGGCGGCGTCCGCGAACGGCGAATCTGTTCATCGCCGCCAGGGGAGCACCCCGAGCGCCACCCTGACGAAGCGCCAACCGCGGGGCGCGCTACCGGCACAGGCCAGTCCCGTGCACCAGCAGTGAAGGACCCCACACTGCTCCGCATCCGTATCGCCCGGGCCACCGCAGTCGCCGAGAGCCTCAGTCGGGGCGGGATGAGCCGGCCGTGGAGATCATCCACGCCGACGGGCCGACCTCCTGTTCCACCTGCTGACCCTGGATCCCCCCGACGCGCCCGGCGCCCTCGAGCGCACCCACACGCCCTGATCACCCGAGGCCACCGGACTTCGCCTCGGCTCAACCTGCGCTACCGGTCGCCCGAGCCGTTCACGGCGGTCGAGGGCATCACCGCGGGCTGGGCACCACGCCCGCCGGGCCCGGACCGCCCGGCCGGCGTCCAGGCCCGCGGCGCAGAACCGGTCAGGATTCGAGAACCCCCGGTCGGCGCGCGGCGTGAAGGCCATGGCACCGCACGGTTCTGATCCTCTGTCCACCACGAGAGGAAGGTCCGCCATGCAGCCGACCGACTCGCCCGCCGAGGAGTACACCGGGTTCACCGCCGAGGAGCGGGCCGCGATGAAGGAGCACGCCCGGGAGCAGAAGCGGACGGTGGCGCGGCGGGGGTCGCGGGCGGAGAAGGAGGCGGCGGCGGAGCTGGAGGTGCTGGCGAAGATCGCCGAGATGCCGGAGGCGGACCGGGTGCTCGCCGAGCAGATCCACTTCCAGTGCGCGCAGAAGTTCAAGTCGCGGTAGGCCTACGCCGTGAAGGAGCTGACCGCGGCCGACGAGGAGCGCATCAGCACGCTCGTCAGGAGAGCCGTGGGCTGAGACCGGCGGGAGGCCCGGGCCGCTGGTCGGCGGCCCGGGCCCGTTGGGGTGGCTCAGGAGACGGGAAGGGGGGCTTCGGCGCGGTCGGTGGCGGTGGCGCCGAGGGCGAGCAGGGCGGTGCGGGTGGTGGTGACGGCGGCGCAGTTGTTGGCGGCGTAGGAGAGGGCCATGCGGTGCCGGTCGAGGGAGAAGTCGGCGACGGCGTCGGCGATGAGGAAGGGCTGGACGTCGTGGGAGAAGGCGTCCACGGCGGTCATCAGGACTCCGACGTGGGCGTAGACGCCGCACAGGATGAGCTGGTCGCGGCCGCTGTCGCGGAGCAGTTCCAGCAGGCCGGAGCGGTGCAGGGCGCTGTAGCGCCACTTGGTGAGGACGTGGTCGCGCGGCTGCGGGGTGAGGGCGGAGACGATCCGGCGGTCACCCGGTTCGGCGCGCATGCCGGGGCCCCAGAAGTCCTTGAGCAGGCCGCGCTGTTCGTCGTCCATGTCGCCGGGCTGGGCGGTGTAGACGACGGGGACGCCGAGGTCGACGCAACGGGCCCGGAGCAGGCGGCAGTTGTGCAGGAGTTCGGAGGCGGGTGAGCGGTCGGCGGCGAAGGGGCGCAGGAAGTACTCCTGCATGTCGTGGACGAGCAGGACGGCACGGTCCGGGTCCGGTGTCCAGGGCACCCGGCTCTCCGGCAGGTCGCGTTCGGTGGGCATGGGGTACGGCGGGATCGGGCTGATGCTCAAGGCGGGACCTCGTCAGGGTGTGGTGGCAGGGGCGGGAAGGGGGCGGCGGCGGTCAGGGGCGCCAGGCCGCCGCGACGGTGAGGGACTGCTCCGGGTTCAGGCGCGGGTCGCAGAGCGTGGTGTAGGGGCCGAGGCGGCCGGCGTCGGCGACGGCAGGGTCGTCGGCGACGCACTCGGCCACCGGGTCGGGCGTCGCCTCCAGGTGGAGACCGGCGGCGACGCCGCCGCCGCGGCGCACCGCCGCCAGGAACTCGCCGACCTCCTGGACCACGGCGGACAGCGCCCTGGTCTTGCGGCCGTCGGGCGCGCTGACGGTGTTGCCGTGCATCGGGTCGCACAGCCAACTCACCGGGTGGCCGGCCTCGCGCACCGCCCGGGCCAGCTCCGTCAGCCGGTCGGCGGCCCGGCCCGCACCGAAGCGGGCGATCAGGGTGAGCCGGCCGGGCGCCCGGTCCGGGTCCAGTGCGCGGCACAGTTCCAGCAGTTCGGCGGGGGTGCAGCCCGGGCCGACCTTGCAGGCGACCGGGTTGACCACGTCGGCCAGCAGCCGCACGTGGGCGCCGTCCGGTTCGCGGGTGCGCTCGCCGATCCACGGCCAGTGGGTGGAAGTGAGCAGCAGCCGGTCGTCGGAGGAACGGCGCAGCAGCGGCAGTTCGTAGTCCAGCAGCAGGGCCTCGTGGCTGGTCCAGACCACCGGGTCGGGCAGCGGGGACCAGGTCTCCTCGTGGCGGCGCAGCTGGGCCATGGCCCGGGCGGCGGCGCGGTAGCCGGTGACCAGGCGCAGCGGGTCGGGGCGGCGGGCCATCGGCTGGGGGTCGGGCGCGTTGACGATGAGGCCGCGGAACACCGGCAGTTCGACGCCGTCGACGACCTCGGTGGGACGGGACCGGGGCTTGGCGAACTGGCCGGCGATCCGGCCGACCCGGACGACGGGCAGTCCGGTGTTCATCCGCAGCACGCCGGCCAGCGCGTCCAGCAGTCCGGCCTTGCGGGAGATGGCCTCCGGGGTGCAGTCGGCCGGGTCCTCGGCGCAGTCGCCGGCCTGGACGACGAGCAGCCGTCCGACGGCCGCCTCGGCGAGCAGGGTGCGCAGCCGGCGCACCTCGTCCCAGGCGACCAGGCCGGGCAGGGCGGCCAGGTCGGCGCGCACCTTGTCGACCAGCCAGGCGTCCCCCCAGTCGGGCTGCTGCCCGGCGGGGCGGCTGCGGTAGGGCAGGAGCTCCTCCTCGGACAGGGGGGCGCGGAAGGAGTCGAGTGCGGTGAGGGTGCTGGTGCGGTCGATCACGGTCGCTCCTCAACGGAAACGGAAGAAGACGGAACGGCGGCGAGCGGTGTGCCGGTGAGGAGCTCCTCCCGCGCGGCCGCCGGCTCGCGTACGACCGCCGGATCGCGTACGGCGACCGGCTCGCGTACGACCACCGACTCCCGGACGCCGGCCGGCTCGCGTACCGCAGCCGGTTCCCGCACGGCCGCGGCGACCGCGGCGGCGACGCCCGGGGCCACCCGCGGGTCGAGCACGCTGGGGACCACCCGGTCCGGGGCGAGGTCCTCCGCCGCCAGGGCGACGATGGCGTCGGCGGCGGCCAGCATCATCCGCTCGGTGATCCGGGTGGCCCCGGCGTCCAGGGCGCCGCGGAAGATCCCGGGACAGGCCAGCAGGTTGCTGATCTGGTTGGGGTGGTCGCTGCGCCCGGTGGCGACCACCGCGGCGTGCCGGGCGGCCAGTTCCGGCGCGATCTCGGGGGTGGGATTGGACAGCGCGAACACCACGGCGCCGGGCGCCATGGCGGCGATCAGCTCCTCGGGCACGGTCGCCGAGGAGACGCCGATGAAGACGTCGGCTCCCGGCAGTACGTCGGCCAGGCCGCCGCGCAGCCCGCGCGGGTTGGTCAGCTCGGCCAACTGGGCCTTGGCCGTGGAGAGTTCGGCACGGCCGTGGTGGATGACACCGCGCGAGTCCAGCACGATGACCTCCCCCGCCCCGGCGGCGACCAGCATCCGGGCGCACGCGGTGCCCGCCGCGCCGGCGCCGGAGACCACCACCCGCATCGACGGCAGCGGCTTGCCGAGCAGGTCGGCCGAGCTGCGCAGCGCGGCCAGCGCCACGATCGCCGTGCCGTGCTGGTCGTTGTGCATCACCGGGCAGTCCAGCGCCGCGTCCAGGGCGCGCTCCAGTTCGAAGCAGCGCGGCGCAGCGACGTCCTCCAGGTTGATCGCGCCGAACGACGGGCGCAGCCGGACGAGCGTCTCGACGATCTCGTCCACGTCCCGGGTGTTCAGCACCAGCGGTACGGAGTCCAGCCCGCCCAGCGCCTTGAACAGCGCCGCCTTGCCCTCCATGACGGGCAGCGCGGCGGCCGGGCCCACGTCGCCCAGGCCCAGCACCGCGGTGCCGTCGCTGACGACGGCCACCAGCCGGTGCGCCCAGGTGTAGTCGGCGGCCAGCCGGCCGTCCTCGGCGATCGCCCGGCTGACGTGGGCGACCCCGGGGGTGGAGATCGCGGAGAGCGCGCGGGCGTCCAGCGGTGTGATGGGGACCTGGGTGCGGAGCTTGCCGCCCCGGTGGGCCCGGAATATCTCGTCCTCGGTGAGCCTTTCGGCACGGTCCTGGTGTGCGACCGACACTGGCGTCCCTTTCTCGGGAGATCTCGGGGGAGCCTCGGGGATCCTCACGGGGCGCAGGGCGCCGGGTGTTCCGTTGCCGGGAGGTCCGTCGCGAAGGTGATCGTGTTCGACGCTAGTCGCGGCGCCGACACGGGTGGAACTACTCGACCGAGTGGGTCTGTCCCACCCGGCCGCCACATTCCCCGATTGACCTGCGAATTCGAGTAGTTGTGGGCCTCCCGGCCGTGCGGAAGTGTCGTTGCCATCCCCCTTTCCGCTCGCTCCAGCCGTTCCAGGAGGCGCCATGACCGGGCACACCCGGCCGCTGCACGACGAGGCCCCGGGAGGCCTGCTCGGCACGCTGCTCGCACCGGGCGGCGAGCCCGCCGCGTACGCCCTGCTGCACCGGCCGGAGAGCGGCGACGCCGACCGGGTCGAGGTACTGGTCGGCGAGCCGACCGAGCCGGCCTCCCTGGCCGAGCTGCCGCTGGAGGACGGGCCCGGGCACCCGGCGGGCGCCCGGCACGAGCTGCTGGTCGTCGTCCCGTTCCGGCAGGTCGCGGAGCGGGGCTTCGCCGCCCCCGACGACGGCGCCCCGCTGCTCGCGCTGCGGGTCACCGACCAGGAGTCGGTCGACCTCGCCGATGCGCTGCGCCTGCTGCCGGACGACCGACTGGCCGTCCGCAACGCCGAGTTCGCGCTCGACGACGAGGCGTACGCGGAGCTCGTGCGGACCGTGCTGACCGAGGAGATCGGCCACGGGCGCGGTGCCAACTTCGTCCTGGAGCGCCCGTTCACCGCCGAGATCGACGGTTTCGGGGCGCGCGCGGCGCTGTCCGTCTTCCGCCGGCTGCTGGCACAGGAGCGCGGCACGTACTGGACGTTCCTGGTCCGTGCGGGCGAGCGCTACTTCGTCGGCGCCTCGCCGGAGCGGCACGTCAGCGCGATCGACGGGGAGGTGGTGATGAACCCGATCAGCGGGACGTACCGCTACCCGGCCGGTGGGCCGTCCGTGCCCGGGCTGCTCGACTTCCTCGCGGACCGCAAGGAGACCGACGAGCTGCTCATGGTGGTCGACGAGGAACTCAAGATGATGGGCCGGATCTGCGAGGACGGCGGGCGGGTCGTCGGCCCGTACCTCAAGCCGATGGCGCGGCTGGCCCACACCGAGTACCTGATCGAGGGGTACAGCACCCGGCCGATACCGGACATCCTGCGCGAGACGCTGTTCGCACCCACCGTCACCGGCAGCCCGCTGGAGTCCGCGTGCGAGCTGATCAGCCGTTACGAGCCGGACGGGCGCGGTTACTACAGCGGGGTGCTGGCCCTGGTCGGCCGGGACGCGGCCGGCGGGCGGTGGCTGGACTCGGCGATCCTGATCCGCACCGCCCGGATCGACCGGGCCGGCCGGCTGCGGATGGGCGTCGGAGCGACCCTCGTCCGTCACTCCGATCCGCGGGCGGAGGTCGCCGAGACGTACGCCAAGGCGGCGGGGATGCTCGCGGCCGTCCGCGGGACGCCGGACGCCGCCGGGCCGGCCCCGGCGGCCGTCGACACCTCGGGCTGGGCCTCGGACCCCCGGATCCGGGCCGCGCTGGCCGGGCGCAACGCCCAGCTCGCGCCGTTCTGGCTGAGCCGGCCGGACGGCACCGGAGACGACCGGACGGGCGGCGCCGCGGACGGAGGCATCCGGGGCCGGGTGCTGCTGGTCGACGCGGAGGACACCTTCACCGCGATGATCGGCCACCAACTCGCCGCGCTCGGGCTGGAACCGGAGATCCGCCGCTGGGACGCCCTGGCCCGGGGGGCGGGCGGCCGCGTCGAGCTCCACGGAGCCGACCTGGTGGTGGTCGGCCCCGGGCCCGGCGACCCCCGGGAGGTCGGCGACGCCAAGATCACCATGCTGCGCGCTCTGACCCGCCAACTGCTGGACGGCGACCGGCCGTTCCTGTCGATCTGCCTCGGCCACCAGGTGCTCGCGGGTGAGCTCGGCCTGCCCCTGGTCCGCAAGGCGCGGCCGAACCAGGGGCGGCAGCAGGTCGTCGACCTGTTCGGGCGGCAGCGCCGGGTCGGCTTCTACAACAGCTTCACGGCCGTGGCGGACCGCGACGAGTTCACGCCGCGGGCCCTGACCGGTCCGGCCACGCTCACGGCCACCACGGCCGCCATAGCCACCATGGCCCCGGTCGCGGTCAGTCGGGACGCCGGCACCGGCGAGGTGCACGGTCTGCGCGGACCGCACTTCCACTCGTTGCAGTTCCACCCCGAGTCCGTGCTGAGCACCGACGGCTTCGACGTCCTGCGCGAGTCCGTGACCGGTCTGCTCGCCGTACCGGCCGTCGCCGCGCACACCGCCTGAGCCACTGGCCGAGCCGCCGCCCGACCGCACAGCCCGACACCGCAGCCCGACACCACCCGAGCACCGCAGCGCCGCAGGACCCCCGACCCGTACCCCCCTCCGGAGAGGACCCGTCATGCCCAAACTGATCGTGAGCAACCAGCGGACCGACGAGATGATCGGCGACCTGGGCTCGCTGACCCCCGAGTACCGGCGCTACGTGGCCGGCCAGGCCCAGCGGATGGTCTGGCTCGCCGAAGCGGGCGACGTCCTGGTCCTCCCGGTCGAGCTGGACGAGGAGTTCCTCTCCTACGTCGCCGCCCTGAAGGGCATCGACCGCGGCTCCTGGGCCGTCGTGGTGCCGCCCGTCGGCAGCCTGGGCGAGGACGTGCTCTCCCGGGACCGGCTGGAGGACCCGGAGTTCGTCGCCCGGCTGAAGGCCGCCGTACGGGACCACGAGGTCCGCACCATCCTGCCGTTCCACTTCGACCGGGTCAGCGTGCGGCTCGCCCGCACCCTCGGGCTCGACCGGCACACCCCCGGCTTCCCGTTCGCCGCCCAGAGCGGCACCGCCCTGCTCAACAGCAAGGCCGCCTTCCGGGCACTGGCCGTCGGCCACGGCATCCCGGTGCCGTTCGGCACCGTCACCGACGACCGGCAGGAGGCGGAGGAGTTCCTCTGGGAGGCGATCGGCGCCGGGCAGCCCGTCATCGTCAAGCAGGACTTCCACGTCGGCGGCATCGGGAACGAGATCGTCAGCCCCGTGCCCGGGATTCGCCCGATCGGGGCGACCGGAACCGAGGTGATCACCGAACGCGCCGCGCTCGCCGCCCACCTGGACCGGCGCTGGGCGCACTACGCGGGCCCGCACCGGGGCCGGGTGGTCCTGGAGCACTACACCCCCGAATCTCCCGCCGTCTACTCCGAACTGCTCGTCACCGACGAGGGCGTGCGGCTCGTCGGCCACGGCGAGATGCGGATGAAGCCGGTGATCAACGGGCTGATCGTGCCCGCGCCGTCGGTCCGGCTGCCCGCCTTCGCCGCCTTCCTCGACGACTCGCGGCAGCTGTCCGAGACGCTCCACCGGATGGGCTACCGGGGCAGCCTCAGCGTCGACGCGATCGTCACCCCGGACGACACCGTCCTCGTCAACGAGATCAACGGACGGGTCGTCGGATCCGCGCACATCCACCGGATCGGCGAGGAGCTGGTGGGCGGCGACTACACCCGTGAGCGCATCCTGATCGAGAAGCGCCGGGTCGCCTTCCCCGACTTCCGGACGACCCTGGACAAGCTCACCGCCACCTCGCTGGCCTTCGACCCGGCCCGGCGCACCGGCGTCGTGGTGACCGTCCACGACAACGGCCGCACCGGTGGCTTCGGCGGCTGCTGCCTGATCGCGGAGGACGACGACGCCGCGCGGGTACTGGAGGAGGAAGTGGACGCCTTGTTCGGGACCGCCGGTGAGTGACCGTGGACGTCCGGCGGGCACCGGTCGGGAAGGAGAACGCCAGTGAGTGAGAACGCCAGTGAGTGAGGGCGAGCGCAGCACCGCCGAGCGCCGTACTGCTGAGCGCGGCACTGCCGAGGGCGGCGCGCTGGAACAGGAGGCCCGGGGCGAGCCCCCGGCCATGGGGTACCGGGAACTGCTCGGCCGCCCCGGGATCCGCCCCTGGCTGCTGGTCACCCTGGCGGCGAAGCTGCCGGTCGCCATGGCGCCGCTCGCCCTGGTCTTCCTGGTACGGGAGACCGCCGGCGGGTACACCCTGGGCGCCGTGCTCGGCGGGGCGTACGTGGTCGGCGAGGTCGTCGGCGCGCCGCTGCTCGGTGCCCGGCTGCACGGAACCCGGCTGCGGCGCGAACTCGCCCTCGGGCTGCTGGGCGGCGCGGGCGCCTTCGCCGGGCTCGCCTTCTGCCACTCGGCGCCGCCCGCGCTCGCCGTGGTGCTGGCATTCCTCGCCGGGGCCGCCCCGGCCGCGCACGCCGGCGGGCTGCGGGCGCTTCTGGTCGCCGCCGTACCGGAGCACGGGGTGGCCCGGGCGCTGAGCGTGGAGACCACGCTCACCCAGGGCATCTGGGCCGTCGCCCCGGCCGCGGTGGCGTTCCTGGCGCTCGGCGCGGCACCCGGCGCGCCGCTCGGGCTCGCCGCCTGCTGCGCCGCGCTGGCCGCGGTCGGGGTCCGGACGCTGCCCGCCGTCGGCACCGACGGGGAGCAGGCGGCCCACGGCGCGGGCGAACGGCCCTCGCGGGGGCGGGCGTTGGCGGCAGGATGGCCGGTCTACCTGACCAGCGCCGCCGCGATGGCGCTGCTGGCCACCGCCGAGCTGGTGCTGCCCGCCCTGCTGGAATCCCGTGGTCTGCCGGTCAGTTGGTCCGGTCCGCTGCTGACGGTGTTCTCGGTCGCCAGCGTCGTCGGCGGGCTGCTGTACGGCGCCCGCCGGTGGCCGGGCGGGCCGCGGGCGCAGAGCCTGGTGCTGCTGGTCGCGATGGCGGCGTTCGTCGCCCTGATCGCGGTGCTGCCCGGGCTGGTGGGCATCGCCCTCGGGCTGGTCCTGGCCGGGGCTTTCAAGTCCGGGGTGATGGTCACCCGCAACCTGTCGCTGCGGGAGCGGGTGCCGGCCGGGATGCTCGCGGCCGGGTACTCCCTGATGTACGCCGTGCAGGGCGTCGGTTACAGCCTCACCGCCTCGCTCGCCGCCGTCATCCTCGCCAACGCCGAGCCGGGCACGGCGGTGCTGTGCGGCGCCGGACTGACCCTGCTGCTCACCCTGGTCAGCGCCTCGGCCGAACACCGGTCGCGCGGAGTGCGGTTGGAGGCGCCATCGAACCGACCGTGAAGCTCGCGGCGGATCGCGCACGCACTGTTCGCTCCCGTGTCGTTTAACGGCGTGTTCACACCAAAGGCGGATCAAGCACCGTAGAATCCGTTACGTGTCCGTGGCCCAGGAGCGCCGCTGATGACATGGTGAACCAGCGCGAGACGATCGATCCGCGGCCACCACGCGCGCCGCGGACACGGGGAGAGCGGTGTGAACCCATTGTCCTTGTCCTTACCGTCGGCCGTGCCCAGCGGCGCGGCCGATCCGCTCGTCGGCATCACCGAGAAGCGCGTGGACTCGACGCTCCTGAGTTCCGCCCGGCTGCTCGCCACCCAGGGCAGCGCCGACCAGATCGCCGCACTGCTGCGCGCCCTCGTGACCGACCCGCTGGGGCTGCTGCGGGCGCTGGCCTCGGTCGGCTCCGTCGACCGCGCGGTCGAACTCCTCGGCACGGCCCTGACCCTCGGCCTGCCCCCGGAACTCAACGCCCGCCTGCGGTGCCTGCTGGTCGAACTGCGGCTCGCCGGCGGCGAGGTCCGGCTCGCCCTCGCCACCGCGGAGGAGATCCTCGGCCGCGGCGGCGTCGGCACGCCGGAGCTGCCGCCCACGGTGCGCAGCGCCGTCCTGGCCGGCCGCGCCTTCGGCCGGCACTTCCAGGACCCCGACCGGGGCCGCCGGCACGCCGAGTCCGTGCTGCGCGGCTACGACGACCGGACCGACCCGGACGCGGAGGTCCTGGCCGCCACGGCCGTCCTCTCCGACCTGGTGCTGGCCGACGGGCACCTCACCGAAGGGCTCCGACTGGCCCGGACCGCCGTGGACGGCGCCCGGGCCATGCCGTCACCGGTCTGGCGCGCCTACCTGCACCTGGTGCTGGCCGACCGGCTCCTCGACGTCGGGGCGTACGGCGAGGCCGAGTCCACCGTCCGGGCCGCCGTCGCCGACCTGATCGGACTGGGCGGCGGCGGGATGGACTCGATCGTCGCCCTCCACCGGGCCCGGCTGCTCAGCCACCGGGGCCGGCTCGCCGAAGCCCGCGACGAGGCACAGCAGGCGCTCGCCGCCGCGATGTGCCGGGGCACCCTGCTGTACGTGCCGCCGCTGCTGGCCACGCTCGGCCAACTCGCCCTGCGGTTCGGCGACCACGACGGCGCCGAGGCCTTCGTCCGCCGCTACCGCCAGACCCTCGCCGACGGCGCCGGCCGCATGCCCACACCGGTCTACGACTGGGTCGAGCTCCAGGTCACCGCGGCCCGGCACGGCGCGCACGCCGCGCTGGCGCAGATGGACGTGCAGTACCCCGTCCCGGCCCAGCGGGCCGCACTCTTCACCCGCCAACCGGGCGCCGCCGCCTGGTTCGTCCGCACCGCCCTCGAAGCCGGGGACCCGCACTGGGCCGCGATCGCCGCCCACGAGGCCGAACGGCTCGCCCGGGACAACCCCGGCGTCCCCACCCTCGCGGCCTCCGCCGTCCACGCCGTCAGCCTGCTCCACGGCGATCCGGACGGCCTGGTCCGCGCGGCCACCGAACACGGCCACCACTGGGCCCGGACCGCCGCAGCGGAGGACCTGGCGGCCCTGCTCGACACCCGCTCCCGCCGGCGCACCACCGAGACCGTCACCGAGGCCGTCACCGAGGCCCCGCCCCAGCCCCGGCTGCCCGCCCCACCGGCCACCCCCGCGCTGGCCCCGGCCCCCGCACCGGCCCTGCCCGTCCCCGACCCGGCGGCCCGCGCGGCCGAGGAGAACGCCGACGCCCTGAGCGACGTCGAACGCACCGTCGCCCACCTGGTCAGCCAGGGCCTCACCAACCAGCAGGTCGCCTCGCGCATCCAGCGATCCCCCCACACCGTCAACTACCACCTGCGCAACATCTTCAGGAAGGTCGGCCTCAGCTCCCGCGTCGAACTCGCCCGCCACGCACACCTCTGGACCACCGACCGCCCCGGCATCCCCGACCCCGGCATCTTCTGACCGTCCTCGCCCCCTTCCGCCCAGCATCCACCGCCCGTCCCGGCCCAGGCGCCGCCGAGCCGTCCTGCTGCCGAGGTAGCGGTCCGGCGACCGCTACGGCCCGGACCGCTCACCCGCGGTCCGGGCCGTCGGCGTCGGTGCGCCGGCCCGCCAGCGTCGGCGGTACTGCTGCCAGTGCTCGGCCCGGGCCGGCCGCGGAGGAGCCGGACACCGTCGAGGATGTGGGCAAGGCCGCTGCTCACCGAGGCCGCCCGGCGGTCACCGCCCGGCCGGACGTTCGCTGACCTCGGCGGTCACCCGTATCTCGTGGACGGCGTTGCGGTCCCCGGTGAGCGGCTGGACCCGTCCGGCGGAGTCGGTGGCCCGGCAGCGGATGCGGTGCGGGCCCGGGGCGAGGTCGTACCGGAACCGGAACCGCTGCCAGCCGAGGCCGGGGCCGCGCCGGTCCAGCTCGGCGGGCTGCCAGTCGGCGTCGTCCACGGCGACCTCGACGGCCGTCACCTCGGTGGAACTCCAGGCGTAACCCGCCAGATCGCGGGGCCCGGCCGGGAGGGAGCACCCGTCCCGCGGGGTGAGCAGCTTGCTGCTGACGTCCTTCTCGCGGACCGGCCGGGAATCGCTCTCCCCCGGCAGGACGCGGGTGTACAGCCGGGTGGTGAAGAGGTGCTCGGGGCGCTCGGCGGCGAGCACGATCCGGGTCAGCCACTTGACCGAGTTGGTGCCGAACATCCGCGGCGCCACCGCCCGCACCGGGTGGCCGTGGTCGGGGCGCAGCGGTTCGCCGTTCATGGTGTGCGCGAGGACGACCTCGGCGCGCGCCTCCTCCAGGGGCAGGTCCTTGAGGTAGCTCACGTCGCGCTCGCCCGCGAAGTCGCCGCGGTCGGCGCCTTCCAGCCAGACGTGCCGGGCCTCCGCGCGCGGGCCGGCCAGCGCCAGCACCTCGGCGAGCGGGACGCCGGCCCACTCCAGGTTGGTGACGGCGCGGGTCGGCACGGTGGGGCGCAGCGGATTGCCGAAGCACTCGTGGACGGCGGTGAACCCGGTCTGCGGAAGGCGCTGGAGGTCCCGGAAGTCCAGTCGCAGCGGGCGCTCCACCAGGCCCTCGACGGTGAGCGTCCAGGTGGCGGGGTCCAGCCGCGGGTGCCGGCCGAGATGGTTGCGGACGAAGACCTCCTCGACCGGTGTGAGGAAGACGTCGGGCGTCTCCGGGTCCGTCCTGAACATGCGTCACACCCCCGTGCGAGGACCACTGCTGCCGTGACCGACGGTACAAGGAGGAACTGACAACGGCCCGCCCGGGCCGCCGTCTCGGCGAGCGGGACGCCGGAGCGGGCCGGCCCGAGGGCGCGCGGCAGCCGCAGGATCCGGGCGTCAGCCGGGGCCGGTGGGGTGGTTACGGACGGTGGGGTGGTTGCGGCGGGCGGGGGTGCCGAGCCGCTCAGGAGCGGTCTCGGACCACCGCCTCGGCGGCCTGGACGGTCTCGACGGTCTCGGCCGGGGCCTGCGCCGCCGCCTTGCCGCGCATCAGCACCAGGGTGAGCGCCGCCGCCACCAGGACGGCGATCCCGCCGACCGTGAAGGTGGTGGAGGTGGCGGTGTTGAAGGCCTCCCGGGCGGCCCGGGCCAGGGCGGTGTCGCCGCTGCCGGCGGAGAGGGCGAGGGCGTCGGTGATCGCGTGCCGGGCGGGGGCGGGGGCGTCGGTGGGCATCGATCCGGTGTAGGTGCTGGAGAGCACGGTGCCGAGGATGGCCACGCCGAGCGCGGCGCCGGACTGCTGGATCGTGTCGTTGAGCGCGGAGCCGACGCCGGCGTGCTCGCCGGGGATCGCCCCCATCAGGGCGTTGGCCGCGGCCGGCGTGCCGAGGCCGGAGCCGATGCCGAGCACCAGCATGGCCAGGGCCACCTTGGTGAAGCCGTCACCGACCGAGAGGGTGGCCAGCAGGCCGAAGCCGCCCGCGATGATCACCATGCCGATGGCGGTCAGCACCCGGGCCGGCAGCTTCTTGCCGAGCGCGGCGCCGATCACGTTGAAGGCGAGCGAGGCGATGGCCAGCGGGATGAAGGCCAGGCCGGTGTCGGTGGGCGTGAACTCCAGGACGAACTGCAGGTACTGGGTGAGCACCAGCATCAGGCCGCCGATGGCGAAGGTGAGCAGGACGAGGGAGAAGCTCGCGCCGGTGAAGACCCGGTTGCGGAACAGCTTGAGCGGGACCATCGGCGAGTCGGTGCGGACCTGACGGACACCGAAGCCGGTGAGCGCGGTGACCGCGACGGCCATCGAGCCGAGGGTGCCGAGGTGGGCGAAGCCGTCCCGCGGGAGGACGATGATCCACCAGACCAGGGCGGTCATGCCGACCATCGAGAGCACCATGCCGGGCAGGTCGGGCTTGCGCCACGGGCCCTTGGACTCGGGCATCAGCACGACCGCCGCGACGATGGCCACCGCGGCGACCGGGACGTTCAGCAGGAACACCGCGCCCCACCAGAAGTGGGCGATCAGAGCACCGCCCAGCACCGGGCCGCCGACCAGGCCGATCATGGCCACCGCGCTCCAGGCGGCGATCGCCTTGGGCCGCTCCTCGTCGTCGAAGACGGTGATCAGGATGGAGAGCGTGCTCGGCATGATCAGGGCGCCGCCGACGCCCATCAGCACCCGGCCGGCGATCAGCTCACCGGGGCTGGCGGCGACCGCCGCGACCAGTGAGGCCGCGCCGAACAGCGCCAGACCGATGATCATCACTTTTCGCCGCCCGTACCGGTCGGACACGCTTCCCGAGGTCAGCAGCAGGCCGGCGAAGACCAGCATGTACGAGTCGATGATCCACTGGATGTCCTGCGCCCCGGCCTTGAGGTCCTCCGCCATCGGCGGGATGGACACCGTGAGCACCATGTTGTCGATCACCAGCACCAGGCTGCTGAGGCAGAGCACGACCAGGATGAGCCAGCGACGCGGGTGACGGTCCACCGCGATCCCCCTTCGGTTCGGCGCGTCGGCCGCGGCCCCGCGCAAGTCCTCGCGTCGGCGGCAGCCGCGCGGAAGTCCCGAGGCGTGTCCGACACGCCACACGGCGCACCCCGTCCGCCGGTCCCCGACCGAACGGTGTGCGCTACGCCGAACACTGTACGGAGGCCGAACACTGTTCGCAAGACCGGACGGTGTGCGGAGGCGGGGCCTATGCTGGTCGGACCGCACCCGACCAGGGGCACGTGGAATGGAGGGCCTGATGACGGCCAAGTCGGAGGACACCCCGCCGGAGCGACGCACCGGCGCACGGCCGGGCATGCCGTCGCCGTGGAACCGTCCGCAGAGACGACGGACCCAGCCCGCCCTCAGCCGCGAGCAGATCGTCGCCGAGGCATTCGCACTGCTGGACTCCGAAGGCATCGACGCGCTGAGCATGCGCAAGCTCGGCGCCCGCCTCAACGCCGGCGCGACCTCGCTCTACACCCACGTCGCCAACAAGGACGAACTGCTCGCCCTGGTCGTCGACCACGTCTTCGGCGAACTCCCACTGGCCCGGGCCGAGGGCGCCGAGGACCCGCAGGTCTGGCGCGCGGCCATCGTCGAGTCCACCCAGGCCATGCGCGCGGCCGTCGTGCGCCACCCCTGGATGGTCGCCGTGATGGGCGACGTCGGGATGGTCTACCTCGGCCCCAACTGGATGCGGCTCTCCGAGGCCCTGCTGGGCCTGATGGAGGCGGCCGGCTTCGAACTCGGCGAGGCCAACGACGTGATGGGCGTCGTCACGGGCTACACCATCGGCACCGCCAGCGTGGAGGCCGCCTGGCTGAGCGCGCTGACCAGGAGCGGCCAGGGCGAGCAGGAGTTCATGGACCAGCTGCTACCCGCCGTCGTCGAGGCCACCAGGGGGCACCCGCGACTGCACCGCCTCTACACCACCCAGGTGCCGGACGAGATCGAGGCCGGCCGGGACAGCAGCTTCCTCCGTGGCCTCAACGTGATCCTGGACGGGATCGAGGCGAGGCGGTCCAGGCCCTGAGCCCGGACCGCCACCAGCCGGCACGCCCTCAACTCCCGCTCAGCGCCCGGACCTCGGCGTAACCCGGCACCGGACCGACCGGCTCGTCCGAGGCCACGGCGGCGGCCGTCGCCACCACCGCCGCCAGCGCCGAGCGGTACAGCAGCGAGCCCAGGCTGACGCGGGCCACCCCGAGCGCGGCCAGCTCGGCGAGACCCGGACCGGTCGGCGTCCAGAGGATGTTGAGCGGGACGGACAGCCGGCCGACCAGCCGGGCGATCACCGCCGGATCGCCCAGCCCGGGCACGAACACGCCGTCCGCGCCCGCCCGTTGGTAGGCGTCCAGCCGCCGTACGGTTTCCGGCTCCGGGTCCTCGCTGCCGCACCAGTAGGCGTCGGTGCGGGCGTTCACGAACAGCTCGGGCACGGCCGC
Organism: Kitasatospora sp. NPDC017646; assembly: GCF_044329365.1. Taxonomy (NCBI): domain Bacteria; kingdom Bacillati; phylum Actinomycetota; class Actinomycetes; order Kitasatosporales; family Streptomycetaceae; genus Kitasatospora; species Kitasatospora sp. NPDC017646. The sequence continues at coordinate 79,497 of NZ_JBIRJC010000004.1, forward strand.
CTTCACCGCCGCGACCTTCGCCGCGTGGACGGCGGACGGCGCCGGCGTGCCGTCCGGGCGACTGTCCTCCAGGTTGATGCCGACGGCGCCGGCCTCCGCCAACTCCACGGCCAAATCAGCCACTTCGTCCGGATCGTCGCTGAAACCGGATTCCGCGTCGACGCTCAGCAGGAAGCCGTCGCGGCCCAGTCGGCGGGCCAGCCGCACGGTCTCCGCGCGGGTGGCGGCGGCACCGTCGGGCAGTCCGGCGGCGGCCGCCACGCCCAGGCTGGTGGTGCCGATCGCGCAGTGGCCGGCTGCGGCGAGGGCGGCGGCCGAGGCGTGGTCCCAGGCGTTCGGGAGCAGCAGCGGGCGGCCGGGGCGGTGGTGCAGGGCGGCGAAGGGAGTCATCGGCGCGGGCGCGGCAGTCGGCGCGGGCCGGGTCATCGGCGCGGGCCCGGTCACCGCGTCGGCTCCTGCCGCTCGATCGGACCCACGGAGTCCACGTAGTAGAAGCCGGTCCTGGCAAGGTGGCAGACGATGTGCCGGAAGCTCCAGCCCGACCCCGGCGAGTCGTCCAACTGCCGCTCCGGCAGCCCGGCGACCCGCTGGGCCCAGATCCGGCCGAGCCGGGTGAGGCGGCTGCGGGCCTCGTCCAGGTCGGCGGCGGTGAACGGCACCAGGTCGGCCGGGGTGGTGACATTGGAGGCGTGCCAGTGGTCGGCGGCGGCCGGCTCACCGGCCAGTCGGGCCTCCACCTCCGCCCAGTGGTCGAGGAGGTGGTCGGTGACCCGGCGAATCGCCTTGTGCGGCGTGTAGGTCCGGCCGTCGCCGTTGACGGACGGGCGGCCGTCCCAGGCCGTCCAGGTGTCCGCCAGGGCAAGCACGTGGTCGACCATCTCCGGTATGAGGGAGGCGAGTTCGGCCTGCGGGAGGGGCTCCTCGGCAGGCGGCCGGGAAGTGTCCGCCGGGTCGGAGGACCCGTACAGGATGCCCTCGGCGATCACCAGGGCGTGCGAGCGGCCCGGGCAGGGCCGGGGCGGGGCACCGAAGGCCAGCGGCTCGCGGCCCGGCTCCCGGGCGGCGTCGAGGTCGAGCAGCACGTGCGCCCCGGCGGGGACCGCGACCCCGCCGACCTCGGTCGCCCGGGCGGCGAAGCGGCGCATCGCCCGGACCGGCGGATCGTCCCGCAGGGCGGCGGCCGCTCCACCACTGCGCCGGGCGTGCTCCACCAGGGTCGCGGTGGCCTCGCAGGCCTGGACGAGCAGCCCGATCCGGTTCGCGGCCGTCTCCGGGTCGTCCTCTCCCATCGCGGGCAGCAGCCGGGCGACCGCCGCGTCCGCCGCGGGATCGTCAGGCTCCGGCTCGAAGTACGCCCGGGCCACCGCCTTCACGTCCCGGGCGACGACCTCCGGTTCCGCCAGGCCCAGCTCCCTCGCGAGCGCCCGCACCACCCGCAGCCGGACGTCCGGATCGAAGCCGCCCGCGGCCAGGACCCGCAGCTTGCCCGGGTCCAGCCGTTCCAGGTCGGCCAGCACCAGCGCCCGGCGCCGGGCGTGCGGCTCGCCCGCGCTGAACCGGGCGACGGTGGCCCGCAGCCAGGCGACCGTGCCGTACGGGCCGGGCGTCGCGGGCGGCGGGACCAGTGCCGGGTCGGCCAGGGCCGCGGTCACGTCCTCGTAGCGGGAGAAGGTCAGTTCATGGGACGTCGGATCGCTCATGCCGCCATCGTGGACCCGGGTCGTTTCGGCGCCGGCCGAACCGTGCCGGGTCGACCATGGACGCATGGCCGACCATGGACGCATGCCAGTGGAACACCGGGGCTCGCCGCTCGCCGCCTTCGCCGCGCTGCTCGCCGACCCCACCCGCGCCGCCTTCTGCTGCACGCTGCTGGACGGCCGCGCCTGGACGGCGGGCGAGCTGGCCCGCTCGGCGGGCGTCGCACCGTCCACGGCCAGCGAGCACCTGTCGCGGCTGATCGCGGGCGGGCTGCTGGCCGAGGAGCGGCAGGGGCGGCACCGGTACGTCCGGCTGGCCTCCCCCGCCGTCGCGACCACGATCGAGGACCTCGCCGTCTTCGCCCAGGCCGCGGCCGAGGCCGCCGCTCCCATCGCCGCCCTTCCCACCACCGACGCTCCCACCGGATCCGCGCTCACCGCCGCCGGTCCCGGCGGACCCGCGCTCACCGCCGCCGCGGCCGTGCGCGCCGGCCGCTCGGAGCCCCGCAACCTCCGCGAGGCCACCCGGCGGAGCGCCGAGGCCCGTGCCCGCACCTGCTACGACCACCTGGCCGGGCGCCTCGGCGTGGCCGTCGCCGACGCGCTGCTCGACCGCGGCCTGGTCACCGACCTCGCCGGGCCCGCCGTCACCGAGCGCGGTCACAGCTGGCTGGCCGCGCAGGCGATCGAACTGCCGCCGCGCGCCGGCCGCCCGGGCGGGCGCCCGGTGGTGCGCAGCTGCCTGGACTGGACGGAGCGCCGCAGCCACCTCGGCGGCGCACTGGGCGCGGCCCTCTGCCGGACGGCGCTGGACCGCGCCTGGGTCGAGCGGATCGGCTCCGGCCGGGCCCTGCGCGTCACCCCGGAGGGCTGCCGGGCGCTGCGCGAGCTGCTCGGCGTCGAGGTGTCCTGAGAGCACCGGGGCACCAGTCCGAGGTGCCGTGAGCGCGCCCGGGGCACCGACCGGGGCGTCCCGAGCGCAGCCCGCGCACCGGGCAGGGCGCCCCGAGCACACCCGGGAGGACGCCATCCGCTCACCCCATCGACTTCGCCCCGTCCAGCGACTCCCGGATGATGTCCGCGTGCCCGGCGTGCTGCGCGGTCTCCGCGATCAGGTGCAGCAGCACCCGCCGGGCCGACCAGCTCGTTCCCGGCTCGAACCAGGGCGCCGGCGGCAGCGGGTGGGCGGCGTCGAGGTCGGGCAGGCTCCGCACCAGTTCGTCGGTGCCGCGCGCCACCGCCTCGTACCCGGCGAGCAGCCCGGCCAGCGTCTCGCCCTCCGTCATCCGGAACTGCTCCGCCCAGTCTCCCTCGCCGTCGCCGCCGCGCATCGCCTCGGCGCCGCCAGTGATGAACCCCGCCCAGCGCGCCTCGACCGCGGCCACGTGCTTGACCAGGCCGCCCAGGCAGAGCGCGCTGGCCGTGGTGCGCCGGGCCGCCTGCTCGTCGGTGAGGTCCCGGAGGGTGCGGAGCAGCAGGCCGCGGTGCTTGTCGAGGGTCTCGACGAGTTCCTCGCGCTCCCCCATCAGACGTCCGCGGTCGGCGGCCGGTCGCCCTCCCTCCGACCGAGGTCGATCAGCCCGAAGGCCGCGCCCTGCTGGTCGCCGACCGCCGCGAACCGCCCGAACGGGCTGTCCATCGGCCCGAAGTACACCGCGCCGCCGTGCTCCTTCAGCCGCTCGATCGCGGCGTCGGTGTCGTCCACGGCGAAGTAGACGCTCACGTACGAGGGGGCACCGGGCGGCAGGACGCCTTCCGCTCCCATCCGGCCCAGCACCGGCCGGCCGCCGACCAGGAACATCCGGTAGTCGATCTGCTCGGACTCCATCTCCCGCGTGCCGTACGGGAAGACCGCCGGGAAGAAGGAGTCGGCCCGCCCGGGATCGCGGGTGACGATCTCGGCCCAGCTGTACGCGCCGGGCTCGCCCTGCTTCTCGAAGCCCTCGTGGGTCCCGCCCTGCCAGACGCCGAACACCACCCCGCCCGGGTCCCTGGCGATCACCATGGTGCCGAAGTCGCCGACCTGCATCGGGCCCATCACCACCTCGCCGCCGTTGGTCCGGATCCGCTCGGCGGTGGCGGCGGCGTCCGGCGAGGCCAGGTAGAGGCACCAGACGGACTGCGCCTGACTCCCCGGCACCGGCGGCACGATCGCGGCGACCGCCTTGCCGTCCGAGTACGCCTGGGTGTAGTTGCCGAACTCCGACGAACTCTCGCCGAAGGTCCAGCCCAGGACGTCACCGTAGAAGGCCTTGGCGCCCTCCAGGTCGGTGAACATCGCGTCGGCCCAACAGGGTGTGCCCTCAGGTAGCGCAGCCATCTCTCAGCCCTCGTCCATGACGGTGCGGACGCACGCCGGAAGGCGCGCACGGCCCCCGACTCGCCAGCCTAGCCACGACGCGGCGCACCCGCGCGGGATGGCCCGCGCGGGTGCGCCTGTCGTGCTCCGCCTCAGGTCGCCGGCACGGCCCCGCTCGACGGCGCGCGCAGCGAGGCGGTGCCCAGGCCGGTCGGGCCGAGCGGCAGCGCACCGGTGCCGGCCGCGGCACCACCCGGCGCGGTGACCCGCGCGACCTCCCCGGCCGGGGGAGCCGCGGCCGCCCGGGCCCGGACCGCGCCCGCGAGGTCCCGCTCGGCGCCGAAGTGCCGCTCCAGGTCCTCGGTGCGGTACCGGCGGCAGCCCTCGTGCCAGTTCAGGATGCCCGCGAGCCAGTTCTCCAGCTCCTCGACGTAGCCGCCGAGCATCTCCCGGGCCCGCACGCCGAGTTCGAAGTCCTCGTACATCACCGGGAGTTCCTTCCGCGCGACGTGCTGGAACTGGTCCAGCCGCGAGTGCATCAGGTCGTCGACGATCCGCAGCGCCGACGGGTAGTCGCAGTCGAAGAAGTTCTGCACCACCAGTACGGCGTTGTGCAGCTCGCCCTCGTACTCGACCTCCTTCTGGTACGAGAAGACGTCGTTCATCAGGCACGCGTAGTCCATCGCGGAGTTCTCCAGCGCGCGCATCGAGCCGTGCCGGTACACCTCCGCCGGGACGGTCTTCCCGTGGCCGAGGCGGGCGAGCAGCGTGGTAAGTTCGGAGCCGAAGGTGGAGCGGCGCATCTCCAGGTAGTCGACCGGGTCCGGGACGCGGTTCTGGATCTGGTTGCTCAGCTCCCAGATCCAGCTCGCCGTCATCACCTCGATCGACTCGCGCAACCTGGACCGGGCCTCGACGGTCATCGGGCCGACGGTGCGCTCCCAGATGTCGGCGAGGGAGCGCTCCAGCGCGTTGACCGGCTCCGGCACGGGCGCGCCGTCCAGCGGCATGAACAGCGGCAGCCGCGCGTTGGCGGCCTTGGCGCCGGCCAGGTCGCGGGTACTGCCGAAGATCCTCGGGTAGTAGTCGTCGGCCCAGGTGCCCCAGGCCAACCAGGCCGAGGCGACGTCGAGTTGGTCGGCCGTGGCCTCGGGATGAATGCCGGCCGCACAGAGCGGCAGGTCGTAGTCGCGCATCGATTCGGCGTCCCAGATGCCGGATCCGGGGACTCCGGGCTGCTCGGCCAGCAGGCCCACCCGCTCGGCCCACTCGATCACCCGCTCCCGCGCGCCGTCCAGGTGCGGGCTCAGCGACAGCGCGAACGGCAGCTCGAACTCCGGCAGCCGGGACGGCCCGACGGCCCGGAACGGCACGTGGCCGTGCGACCGCGCCCGCCGTACGGCCGGCGCCACCGGGGCCTCGGCGGTCCGGGCCCCCTTGCGCAGGACGTCCAGGGCCGAGGTCCCGATCCCGCCGATCGCGTACTGGTCCCACCAGTTGCCGGTCCCCGGCACCCCTGGCAGCTCCCCGTCCGAGCCCGGCGCCACCCCACCGGCCGGACCCGCCGCCGCCCCACCGCCGTTCATGTACCGGCTGGACCGCATGTGCCACTCGTGCCCGCCGGACTGCCAGTCCTGCAGCCCCTTGACGTACGCCATCACCCGGGCGCGGCCCGCCGGGTCGAGCCCGGTCTCCGCGAACAGCACCGGCAGTTCGGTGAACACGGTGTTCTCGAACTGCTGCAGCCGCGAGGTGAGCAGGTCGTTGACCGCCTCGGCGGCCTCCTGGGTGGAGCACTCCAGGAACCGCTCCAGCACCAGGATCCCGTTGCTCAGTTCGCCCTCGTCCTCGACCTCGCGCTGGTACGAGAAGATGTCGTTGCGCAGGTGCACGCCGTCGGAGAAGGCGTCCATCAGCACCCGCAGCGCACGGGAACCGGAGACCTCCTTCGGCACCTCGGCCCCGGCCGCGTACTCGACCAACTGCGCGGACCACGGCGCCCCGCCGACCTTGCGGCGCATCTCGATGTACTCGACCGGGTTGGCGATCCGGCCGGCGTCGATGTTGGCGAGCTCCCACAGCGACTCGTTGAGCAGGTTGCGGGTGCTCTCGGCGAACCGGATCCGCCAGTCCTCCCCCATCACCGGCACGGTGCGCCGCCACAGATCGGCCAGACCGGCCTCGACCGGGTTCTCCGGCTCGGGCACCGGGGCGGTCGGGTCGGCCGGCATGAACAGCGGCAACCGGTCCAGGTGCGCCTTGCCGGCCCGGCGGTCGTTGGTGCGCTTGTACATGTCGAGGAAGTGGTCGTCGAAGAAGAAGACCCAGACGTACCAGTCGGTGACCAGCGACAGCGCCTCGGCGGAGGCGTCGGGGTGGGTGTAGGCGCAGAGCAGCCCGTAGTCGTGGGCGTCCAGGTCGGCCTGCTCCCAGATCCCGGACCCCTCCAGCATCCCCATCTCCCGGGCCCATTGCGAGGAGTGGGCCCGCGCCCCGTCCAGATGCGGATTGAGGCGCGCCGGGTGCGGCACGTAGAAGGACGGCAGTTCGAACGGCTGGGTCACGGCGGGCGAGCCTTTCTGCGACGCGTCGGTTGGAGCCAGGATGACGTCCGGTCACACCGCCGCACCCCAACATCCAAAACAGTCATATGAAATGACCCATCTGCTCGAATCCGCGGCCGGTCCCCGGTCGACTCCCCCTGGCGCGACCGACCCCCCTCGATGGGCCCCGCGCTTCGCCCAGTGCTCCTACTCGGGGGAACCCCCTTGGGAGGAACCGCCGCCGGGGCGGGCCACCGGTCGGTGGGCCGCCCTCGCGGTGCGGGGTTCCGGTCAGGCCGCGAGGCCCAGGACGAGGGAGGCGGCGGCCGGGGCCAGGTAGATCAGGGGGAAGGGAATGTGGGCGTAAGCCCGGGCGCGGGCGACGGTGATCACGGCGCCGAGGAAGTAGAGGACGATGCCGACGGCGGCCGCGTAGCCGATGGCCGGGACGGCGAGGCCGACCAGCAGGCCGAGGGCGCCGGCGGCCTTCGCGACGCCGAGCCAGGTCCACCAGGCGCGCGGGACTCCGTACTCGGCGAGCGGCCCCACGACGTACTCGGCCCCGGCGAAGACGGAGTACGCGGAGAAGCCGACCATGAGGGCGCCGAGGACGGTGACGACGATGTGGGCGACGGACATTGGAGTGCTCCCCGTTCGGTGAATGGTCGGTCCGAGCCGGTCGGATCCGGTCGGGTTCGGGTCGAACACAGCACTGACCCGGCGCACCCGGTGGATGTGACAGCGGCGGACAAAAATGTTTCCGCGCCACCGCCGAGAAATGGCCAACAACCGCTCCGCCAACGAACAAAGCCGGTCTGACAAGGGCTGGAAACACCAAGACTTCCTCAGGTACGGGCGTGTTGACCGCGTCCGTCCAGGCCACGTCATCCAGACTGGGCGCCGACCGACGTCAACTCCGAGGAGGCCACACCTCATGAACGTCACCGTCCGGCTCGCCCAGCAGCCCGAGGCCGACGAACTGCTCGGACGGAGTGCGCTCGCCGCGCTCGTCGGCATGCTGCTGGACCAACAGGTCCCAATGGAATGGGCGTTCACCGGGCCACTGACCATCGCCCAGCGCCTGGGCCGGGACGACCTCGACGCCCACGAGATCGCCACCTACAACCCGGAGGAGTTCGTCGCCCTGCTCTCCGCCAAGCCGGCCGTCCACCGCTACCCGGCCGCGATGGCCAAACGGGTGCAGCAGCTGTGCCAGTTCCTCGTCGCGCAGTACGACGGCGAGGCCGCGGCGCTGTGGAAGGACGCCCGCACCGGCAAGGAGTTGCTCAGCCGCCTCAACGCCCTTCCCGGCTTCGGCAAGCAGAAGTCGCAGATCTTCCTGGCCCTGCTCGGCAAGCAGTACGGCGTACGGCCCGAAGGCTGGCGGGAGGCTGCCGGCGTCTACGGCGAGGAGGGCGCGCACCGCTCGGTCGCCGACATCACCGGCCCCGAATCACTCACGCTGGTACGGGAGTTCAAGCAGGAGATGAAGCGCGCGGCGAAGGAGGCCAAGGCCGCCGCCAAGCCCCGCACCACCGCCCGCGCCGTCGTCGCGACCGCCGTCGCGACCGCCTCCGGCGCCCGGTGAGCCCCCGGGCCGGGGACGGCAGCAGCTACCGGCGGATGGCCGCCCCCGCGTAGGCGTACCGTCCGCGGATCGACCGGACCAAGTAGCGTCCGTGGTTCTCCGCCTCGAGCAGTTCCCGGTGCACCCGCGCCGGCACGTCCGCCCACCGGTGAACTCCGGCTCCAGCACCCGCACCCGCACCCGCACCCGCGGGTCGTACCCGACCGAGCGCAGCACCGAGGAGTCCGACGCCGTACGGTCCATGGCCCTCCCGGGATGCGACAGGGGCCCCGGCCGCCCAGTGCGACCGAGGCCCTCATCCGCGCCGGAGCCCGCCCGGAGCCCGCTCGGAGCCCGACCGGGTGCCCGCCCCGGAGCCGTCACACTAGGACGGACTCCCGCTGCTCCACGCCGTTCGAGGCACCGTCCTCGACCGCCGCCCCGCGCTTGCGCGGCAGCGCGAACATCAGCAGGAACACCGCCAGCAACACCCCCGCGACCCACCACATCGCGTGCACGAACGCCCCGCCGAAGGCCGTCCCCAGCGCGTCCGGCGCGACCACGTCGTCCATCGCCCCGAAGAAGGCCACCGACACCAGGCCGAGCCCGAGCGCGTTGCCGACCTGCTGCACGGTGTTGATCAGACCCGAGGCCGAACCGGCGTGCCGGCGCGGCACCTCGGAGAGGATCGCGTCGGTGATCGGCGCGACGATCAGCCCCATCCCGAGGCCCATCACCACCAGCGGCAGCGCCATCTGCCAGGGCGCGATGCCCGTCCCGTACCGGTGCGCCTCCCCGATGTAGGTGAGCACGCCCACCGCCATGATCAGCGCGCCCGCCTGGAGCACCTTGCGCCCGAACCGCGGCACCAGCTTCTGCACCGACAGACCGGCCGCCGTGGAGACCGCGAGCGAGAACGGGATGCCGGTGGCACCCGCCTTGAGCGGGCTCCAGCCGAGCCCGACCTGCATGTAGAGCGTCCAGACCAGGAAGAAGATGCCGAGCGCGACGCCGAAGGCCAGCTGGACGCAGATCCCGGCCGCGAAGCTCTTCACCCGGAACAGCGACAGTTCGACCAGCGGCGAGCCGTCCCGCCGCGTCTTGGCCTTCTCGTACACCACGAAGAGCACGAACACCGGGAGGCTGCCGGCCATCGACAGGTAGCCCCAGAGCGGCCAGCCGGCCTCCCGGCCGTGGGTCAGCGGGTAGATCAGCATCAGCAGGCCGAGGCTGGCCAGCGCCACGCCGACCAGGTCCAGCTTGAGCGCGTGCTCGGCCTTGGACTCGTCGATGAAGCGGCGCCCGAGCAGCAGCCCGGCGATGCCGACGGGCAGGTTGATCAGGAAGATCGGACGCCATTGGAGGCCCAGCAGGTCCCACTCGGTGAGCAGCGCGCCGATCATCGGACCGGAGACCGCGCCCAGCCCGACCACCGCGCCGAACATCCCGAACACCTTGCCGCGCTCCTCCGCCGGGAAGGTCGCGTGGATGATCGACAGCACCTGCGGCACCATCAGTGCGGCCGTGCCGCCTTGCAGGATCCGCATGGCGACCAGCATCTCCGGGCCTGAGGCCAGCCCGCACAGCGCCGAGGCCAGCGTGAAGCCGCCGATGCCGATCAGGAACAGCCGCTTGCGGCCGTGGATGTCGCCGAGCCGCCCGCCGGTGATCAGCCCGATCGCGAAGGCCAGCGCGTAGCCACCGGTGACCCACTGGATGGCGCTGAAGGAGGCGCCGGTGTCCTGCTGGATGCTGGGGATGGCGATGTTGACGATGGTGACGTCCACCAGGTCCATGAAGGAGGCGACCATCACGATCGCCAGCGCGATCCACCTCCGCCGGTCGGCTCCCGCCGTACTCATTCCGTTCTCCTCGCTCGTCTTCTGCTGCACGTCGGAACGGTAACGGCCATGTAGGTCAGGTTCTGTCCCACTTCGTCGGGCATGCTTGACGGCATGAGCGAGCGCGGCGAGCGAATCATCGGAAGGCGCAATGAGTGACACCCCGGTCCGGCTGCTGAACCTGCTGTCCCTGCTGCAGACCCCGCGGGAGTGGCCCGGCAGCGAACTCGCCGAGCGGCTCGGCGTCAGCCCGCGCACCATCCGCCGGGACATCGACCGGCTGCGCGACCTCGGCTACCCGGTGCAGGCCACCATGGGCGCGGTCGGCGGCTACCGGCTGGTCGCGGGCACCGCGATGCCGCCGCTGCTGCTGGACGACGAGGAGGCGGTGGCCATCGCGGTCGGCCTTCGGGCGGCCGCCGGGCACGCCGTCGTCGGCATCGAGGAGGCCTCGGTACGGGCGCTCGGCAAACTGCTCCAGGTGCTGCCGAGCCGGCTGCGGCACCGGGTGGGCACCCTGAACACGGCCACCGTGCCGCTGCTCACCGGGGACGGCCCGACCGTCGATCCCGAGGCCCTGACCCTGCTCGCCGGCGCCGTCACCAACCACGAGCGGCTGCGCTTCGCCTACCGGGCCCGCGACGGGGCCGAGACCCGGCGCAACGTCGAGCCCGAGCGGCTCGTCTCGACCGGCCGCCGCTGGTACCTGATCGGCTACGACCTGGACCGGGACGACTGGCGGCTCTTCCGGGTCGACCGGCTCACCGAACCGTTCGCCACCGGCGCCCGCTTCACCCCGCGCCCGCTCCCGGCCGAGGACGCCGCAGTGTTCGTGGCGAGCCGGCTGCGCGGCCACACACCGACGCACACCATGGTGGCCACCGTCCACCGCCCCGCCGCCGAGGTCGACGGCTGGATGCCCTGGACCGGCGACTACGAGCTCGAACCGATCGACGACCACAGCTGCCTCCTGCGCTCCCGGGCGGACTCCCTGAAGTGGCTGGCGGCCGGACTGCTGATGCTGGACTGCGACTTCGAGGTGCACGAGCCCCCGGAGCTGCGCGAGCACCTGCGCACGATCGCGACCAGGGCCGACCGCGCGGCGAACCGGGGGAACCGGGAGAACCGGGGGAACCGGGAGAACCGGGAGAACGGGGAGAACGGGGAGAACGGGGAGAACCGGAACGGGGCCCGGCCGGACGGCCGGGCCCCGACGGGGAACTGACGAGCGGAGGATCAGACCCCGTACTCGGCCGTCAGCAGCGCCCGCCCGAGGGTGTGGAAGGTGAGGTTGAAGCCGATCTGGGCCGCCGGGGTGTCGGCGGTGACGTCCAGCTCCTCCACGTCCAGCGCGTGCACCGCGAACACGTACCGGTGCGGAGCGCCGGGCGGCGGGGCGGCGCCGTCGTACTTGTTGGCCGGGAAGTCGTTGCGCCCGTGGAAGGAGGCCGCGCCCGGCAGGGCGTCGTCCGAGGAGCCGGCGCCGCGCGGCAGTTCGGCGGTGTCGGCGGGCAGGTTGACGGCCAGCCAGTGCCACCAGCCGGAGCCGGTCGGAGCGTCCGGGTCGAAGCAGGTGACGGCGATGCTCCGGGTGCCGTCCGGCAGGCCCGACCAGGCCAGTTGCGGCGAGAGGTTGCCGCCGCCGTGGATGAACTCCTGGCCCAGCGTGCCGCCTTCGGTGATGTCCCGGCTGCTCAGCTCGAAGGACGGCACCTGCGGCAGGAACTCGTACGGCAACGGCGGACGAACACTCATGGGGTGCACCTCTCACGCTCGGAATGACACGGATCACTGTAATGGGGTGCACGACCGATCCGGCCGCCCCTACAGTCGACGTCATGGCCTCGGAACGCACCGGCAGCACGGCGAGCACGCTCGATCCCGTCACGATGATCGCGGACGCCCGTCGGGCGCTCTTCACCATGGTCGGGGTACTGGCCGCGATCTGGCTGATCCAGCTGGTGAACTGGATGGACGACTACGACCTCGGCCGCCGCTTCGGTGTGATCCCGCAGGACGTGACCAGGCTGCCGAACGTCGTCACCGCGCCCTTCCTGCACTGGAACTGGGCCCACCTGGAGGCGAACTCGGGCCCGCTGTTCGTCTTCGGCTTCCTGGCGGCCTACCGCGGGGTGAAGAAGTTCCTCGGCCTGACCGTGCTGCTCGCCCTGACCAGCGAGCTGACGGCCTGGGTCTTCGACCCCCCGAACACCGTCGGCGCGGGCGCCAGCGGCGTGGTGTTCGGCTACTTCGGCTACGTGGTGCTGCGCGGCATCATCGACCGCAACCTGATCGACACCCTGATCGGCGTGGTGCTCGGCGCCTCCTACGCCTACATGGTCACCAGCGCCCTGCCCGGGGTGGCCCCGGGGATCAGCTGGGCGGCCCACCTGGGCGGCCTGGTCGGCGGGCTGGCCGGCGCCTGGATCTTCCGCAACCGGGCCCCGCGCCCGGCCGCCGCCAAGACCGCCGAGGCCGTGGCCGGGGCCGGCACCCCCGCCCCGGACAGCCCCAACGCCGCCCTGCTCAAGGAGCTGGACGACCTGGGCCTCTGACCCGACCGGGTGCACCAGGTATAGACCATTCCCAACCCTGCGGCTAGCGTGAACGACCCACCCCGTCCCCAGCTCCGGAGCCGCACCGTGGAGTCGTCCGTCCTCGCCTTCGCCACCGACCTGCTCGACGAGGGCGCCGACACCTTCTTCGGCAACCTCACCGACCGCGCCGGTGTCGGCGGCGTCACCCTGGCCTCCGTCTACCACGAGGCCCGCGACGTCTTCCCGCACAACCCCCGCCGGGTGATCCGCTACCTGGAGCCCGGCGCCGCGTACTTCCACCCCGACCCGGCCCGCTGGGCGGGCCGCCGCCTGGCGCCCGTCCCGTCCACCGCGATCGGCGACCGCGACCCCTTCGCCGAGGCCGCCGCCGAGGCCCGCCGCCGAGGCCTGAAGCTGCACGCCTGGACGGTCTTCTGCCACAACGACCGGCTCGGCTTCGCCCACCCCGACTGCGCTCCGGCCAACGCCTTCGGCGACCGCCACCTCACCGAGCTCTGCCCGGCCCACCCGGAGGTCCGCGAGTACGCGCTCACCCTGGTCGAGGAGCTCGCCCGGTACGGCGTGGACGCGATCCGTGCCGAGTCCCTGCACTTCCACGGCCTGCGCCACGGCTACCACCACGAGCGCTACTTCGAGGAGCTGGGCCCGACCGCCGAGGCCCTGCTCGGCGTCTGCTTCTGCCCGCACTGCCGCGCCGCCGCCACCCGCGCGGGCGTCCCGGCCGAGCAGGTCGCCGAGGCCGTCCGGGCCGAACTGCGCCGCCGCCTGGCCGACCAGGAGGCCGCCGCGGAGCCCGCCGACCTGAGCACCCTCGCCGACGGCGCCTTCGCCGCCTACGTGGACGCCTCCGCCGCCACCGTCACCTCGCTCGCCGCCGAAGTCACCGAACGGGCCCGCCGCCACGGCATGCGGCTGAGCTTCATGGACGGCGGTGGTCCGGGCAAGGGCTGGCTGTCCGGCATCGACCTGCCCGCCCTCGCCGGGGCCACCGACCAGATCGAGACCCTCGGCTACACCAGGACCGCGGAGGCCGTCCGGGAGAAGCTCGCCGCCTTCGCCCTGCACGGCGTCCGCCCGGAACGGATGGCGGTGATCCTGCGCCCGATGGCCGCGGACTGCGACGGCCCGGAGAACCTCGCCGCCAAGATCGCCGTCCTGCGCCGGCTCGGCGTCCCCGAGGTCGAGTTCTACCACTACGGGCTGATGCGGCTGTCCTCCCTCGACCGGATCGGCGCGGCCCTCGGAAGCTGACTCACCGCCGCCGCCCGGACGTCCCGAACAGGCTGCGCGAGAGCTCCTGCCCGGCTTCTCGCACGCCGGCTCCGGGTCGATCGCGTCCCGGTGGCGCGCCGTCAGGGGCGGGGCGTCCACGGTCGGCCGCGACGCCCGGCCCCGAGCCGGCACGCCCCGGGCGGAGAGTCGTTCCGCGACCAGCCGGAGGGTCCCGGTCCTCCCGGTGCCGGTGGCCCCGGCGACCAGCCCGTGCCGGTCGAGCACCCCGGGCGGGACGCGCACCCACGCGTCGGGGTGGTGCACGCTCCCGGACGGGATCGGAGGTCGGAAGCACGGCCCGAACCCGACCGTGACCGGGCGATGTTCACGACATTTCCCATCAAACAGTCGCAATCACCCACCCGTGGCTCACAACCGTGCGCGTGGCGCCCCCGCCGCTGCTGCGTCATCCGCCGTCCGAACGGTAGGCTTTCCGTGTGATCTTCAAGCGCATCGGCAATGGGCGGCCGTACCCGGATCACGGCCGGACGAGCACCCGCCAGTGGGCTGACGTCGCCCCGCGTCCGGTGCGGCTCGACCAGCTGGTGACCACCAAGGGCCAACTCGACCTGGAAACCCTGCTGGCCGAGGACTCGACCTTCTACGGGGACCTCTTCGCCCACGTGGTGAAGTGGCGCGGCGACCTCTACCTGGAGGACGGGCTGCACCGGGCCGTACGGGCCGCGCTGCAGCAGCGCCAGGTGCTGCACGCCCGTGTCCTCGAAATGGACTGACGGCCGCCACGGCCACCTCCCCGGACCGCCCCCTCGCCGCCTGGCGGAGGGCGGTCCGGGCGTACCCGGGTACCTCCTTTCGGGTACCGGGGTACTCCAGTGGATGATCGTTTAGTACCTTCGCAGCTGTCCGGCACTACGCTGCTGACTACGGCCGCGACCAGGGGGTCCGCCCGCACCACGGGGGTGCCCCCTGCCCGGCCCACCCGTCATCCCGACCCCGCCCCGGCACGAGGGGGAGACAAACCGTGAGCATGTTGACTCCCCAAGGCCTCAAGGGGAAGCAGTACCGCGTCACCGGCAACGCCTACCCACGGCTGGGCCGGCCCCCGAAGAAGAGTCGCAAGGTGATCGCCGCGCTCGCGGCCCTGCTCGCCCTGGCCCTGATCGGCCTCGGCGGCGTGCAGCTGTACGACATCTTCCGGGGCAAGGACAGGAACGCCTCCGCCCAGGCCTGCGCCGACCAGTCCGGCAAGCCGCTGGCCGCCCCGACGCCGGGCGCCCCCGCGGCCTCCGGCGCCCCGGCCGCCGCGGTGGACCCGCACGCCGTCCCCGCGCCCACGGCCGTCACGGTGAACGTCTACAACGCCACCACCAAGGCCGGTCTGGCCGGGCGGACCGCCGACGAGCTCAAGAAGCGCGGCTTCGTCATCGGCAAGGTCGGCAACGCGCCCGCCGAGCTGGACAAGAAGGTGCCCGGCACCGCCCAGGTGATCGCCGGCCCGACCGGCGCCGCCGCCGGCACCCTGGTCAGTTCCCAGATCGCCGGGGCCACCATCACCTCCGACGCCCGCACCGACGCCAGCGTGGACTTCGTGATCGGCGACAGCTACAACGCCCTGCTCGACGAGAACCAGGCGGCCGCCGCCCTCGCCCTGGCCACCAAGCCGTCCCCCACCCCGAGTGCCAGCGGGAGCTGCTGACCGCACGACAGCAAGAGCAGAGCCCCCGGCAGACGCAGTGCCGGGGGCTCTCGGACGTTCGGGGGAAGGGGTCAGCCGGCGGTGCCGTACAGCCGGTCGCCCGCGTCGCCCAGGCCGGGGACGATGTAGCCGTTCTCGTTCAGCCGCTCGTCCAGCGCGGCGGTGACCACGGTGACCGGCAGATCGGCCAGCTCGCGCTTCATCACCTCGACGCCCTCCGGCGCGGCCAGCAGCACCACGGCGGTGACGTCGGTGGCACCGCGCTCGATCAGCATCTTGATCGCGGCGACCAGGGTGCCGCCGGTGGCCAGCATCGGGTCGAGCACGTAGACCTGACGGCCGGAGAGGTCGTCGGGCATCCGGGTGGCGTACGTGGAGGCCTCCAGGGTCTCCTCGTTGCGCACCATGCCGAGGAAGCCGACCTCCGCGGTCGGCAGCAGGCGGGTCATCCCGTCGAGCATGCCGAGGCCGGCCCGCAGGATCGGCACGACCAGCGGTCGCGGGTAGCTGAGCCGGGTGCCGAGCGTGACCGCCACGGGGGTGGTGATCTCCACCTCGTCGGTGCGGACGTCCCGGGTGGCCTCGTAGGCGAGGAGGGTCACCAGCTCGTCGGTCAGGCGACGGAAGGTCGGCGAGTCGGTGCGCTCGTCGCGCAGGGTGGAGAGCTTGTGGGCGACCAGGGGGTGGTCGACGACGTGGAGACGCATGTACCGAGGTTAGCCCGGTCCTGGACGCCTGTACGACACGCCGTGCCAGGCCGCCCACCGGCCTCGGTCACCTTTCCGTGACACGCCGTGACGAAGGACGAATGTCCGGACCGGACCGGTTCCTGTGGTATCAACCCGGCCGTTCTGGGAATGTCACGTCTTATGACGAGCAACCCGAAGGCCGGGGACGGCTCGGCGGACGAGCCCGTCGACGGGGCGGCCCTTCGCGCCGGCCCGCCGCAGGACCCCCCGTCGACCGAGTCGGAGCGCCGCAAGCGGCGGGCCGTCTTCCTGCGCGAACTCGCCGAGGCCCGCGAGCTGAGGGAACGGGTCCAGCCCCGGCGGACCAAGGAACGGCGGATGCGCGAAGCGATGCGGATGCGAACCTTCCGCATCTGACCGGGGCCGTGCCCGGTCCGCCCACCCCTCCGACCCCGCCCCGCCACGGCCCGTCGTCACTCCGACGGGCGTTCGGGCCAAAATTCGACCGGCTCCGGACGGCCCCGGTCCGGCTCCGCCGTCCGCCGCCCGGCCCTTCCGACACGACCTGCAAAGACGCGCTGCCGAACACCCCCCGCAAGGGCGGGCTTTCTGTCACGATTCCGATGGGACGGTCCGAACAAGCGGACCGCCTCTGGCGCGGGGGCGGCCAGATTTTCGCGTCGCCCGAGCGCGCCGACAGCCGAGACCGATGATCTTGGGAGTGTCCCTGGTGGCGTACTTCGCTGCAGTGCTTGCTCGCACCGAGGACGGGTGGGATGTGAGCGAGACGGAGCTCGACGACGTCGAAACCCTGGCCGATCTGGCCGATCTGGCCCGCGGCTCCGCGCAGGACGACGACAGCGTCCTGATCTTCATCGAACAGGAGGACGTCTGGTTCGCCGTCGTCCGGGTGGACGGCGAGGACGACCCGCGGATCTTCGTCTCGGACGGCGCCGCCGCCGCCCGCAGCTCCTACGGCTCCGTCCTCACCGACGAGCTGGTCGACCAGGCCGGCGAGAGCGAGTTCGGAGACCTGGACCACCTGCTCGACGAGGAGGCCGAGGACCAGGACGACGAGGACGCGGACGGCCGCGGCGGCGTCCCGGTCGGTCCGCTCGGCGACGCCCACCTCCTCACCGAGTTCGGCCTGGCCGCCGACGAGCTGCTCGCCCTCAGCGGCGAGGGCGCGGTGCCGGGCGACGCCCTGGAGGAGATCGCCGAGGCCCTGGGCTGCGGCGAGGTCCTGGAGGCGGTCCGGTAGCGGCACCGGTCAGGCCGGTGCCCATCACCGGATGCCCGACACTGGATGCCATGCAGCCCGCATCCATCCCGCTGACCGTCCCGCACGTCCCCCCGCTGCCCGCCCCCGTCCGCCCCGACCCGGTCCGCGACCGCTGGGCGGCGCCGATGCGCCTCGCCATCGCCGAGGCCGCCCTGGCGCCGGCCACCGGGGACGTCCCGGTCGGGGCGCTCGTCCTGGGCCCCGACGGCGAGGTGCTCGGGCGCGGCCACAACGAGCGCGAGGCGGTCGGCGACCCGACCGCACACGCCGAGGTGGTCGCGATCCGGCAGGCCGCCGGGAGGACCGGGGAGTGGCGGCTCAGCGGCTGCACCCTGGTGGTCACCCTGGAGCCCTGCACGATGTGCGCCGGCGCCATCGTGCTGTCCCGGATCGACCGGGTGGTCTACGGCGCCCTCGACGAGAAGGCCGGCGCGGCCGGCTCGCTCTTCGACGTGATGCGCGACCGCCGCCTCAACCACCGGCCCGAGGTGATCTGGGGCGTCCTCGCCGAGGAGTGCGGCGATCAGCTGCGCGCCTTCTTCGACACCCACCGCTGACCCCGCCCGGCAGCCGGCCCCGGACACGGATTTCGTGACCGCGCCACCCGTCCGGTAGAGTTCCCCTCGGTAGCGTGTCCGAGCGGCCAAAGGAGCACGCCTCGAAAGCGTGTGTGGGGGCAACTCCACCGTGGGTTCGAATCCCACCGCTACCGCTGGAAAGCCCGAGGGCCCGTCCGATCAGGACGGGCCCTCGGCGTTTCCGCGCACCCTCGGACGCGGAAGAGGCCCCGCACTCCGGGCCCGTGACCACCACGGCCCGGCTCGTACGGAGCCTTGGAAAGGGGGGAGCGGCCCGGGGGGACCGACCGCTCCCCCGGCGGAGTCCCCCGACCGGCGCCGCGTCGGGGGAAGCCGCGACGACCGGTCCCACAGCGGGGATCTCCGGATCCGCGTGCCGGGGATTCCTGCCGGGTCCACGGCACGTCACCCATCCTGTCGCCCGGTCGGCGGCAGGGCACCCGGAGAAAGGCCCCACTCATGGGGACCTTCGTCCCGCCGGGCCAACGCGCCGCACACTTGATAGGCCGTCCGGTGGATAAGCTGCCCTGCAGGCCGCTCGGGGACCCGGATGACGGCGGCCCACCGCAGGGAGGAAGGTCACGATGGCGCAGGCGAAGAAGATCGGCATGGCCCTCCTGCTCATCTTCGTGCTCTACTCGATCATCACCTCACCGGCCCGGTCCGCCGAACTCGTCCAGCTGGGCTTCGAGGGCATCTCGAACGCGGCCAAGTCGGTCGGCACCTTCATGACCGGTCTGATCAAGTAAGGAGCGGCCATCGTGATCCGCCACCTGGTCCTGTTCAAGCTCAACGAGGGCGTCGCCAAGGACGACCCGCGCGTGCTCGCCGGCGACAAGGCCTTCGCCGAACTCGGCCCGTTGATCCCCGAGCTGCGCGAGTGGGAGTGCGGGTGGAACACCACCGAGCGCGACATCGCGTACGACTACGCGATCAACAGCCTGGTCGAGGACCGTGAGTCCCTCCAGTCGTACCTGACCCACCCCGCGCACCAGGCCGCGGCCGGCCAGTGGCGCGAGTTCGCGACCTGGGTGATCGCCGACATCGAGGTCTGACCTCCACCCGGCCGTCCCCCGGACGG
Source organism: Kitasatospora sp. NPDC017646 (assembly GCF_044329365.1). Classification (NCBI taxonomy): domain Bacteria; kingdom Bacillati; phylum Actinomycetota; class Actinomycetes; order Kitasatosporales; family Streptomycetaceae; genus Kitasatospora; species Kitasatospora sp. NPDC017646. The sequence goes on from NZ_JBIRJC010000004.1 coordinate 98,561, forward strand.
ACCGCGCCCGCCCCGCCCGGCTTCCGGGCGGGGCGTCCTGCTCGGTCCGGAACGACCCTTGCGGCGCCTCGCCGGCGGGCGCCGCCGGGGTCGCGCACCCCACCAACACACCTCCACCGGGTGCTTGCCCGACCTGCGCCCGCCTTGTGATGCTATGACCGGTTTTGCCGGACATGGCGAGGTGTGAACCAGCCCCGACACCCGATCCGCAGGGCCCGCCGTTGTCGACTTTGGGAGGGGTGACGTGTCCGTGGACGAGGTGTTGGCTGCGATCATCAGCCCGGCCGGCGAGCTCCGCCCTGACGGGTTGCGCGGCCCCGGCGGACGGCCCGCCGTGGACGTCCGGACGCTCACCCGGGTGCTGTTCGAGCGGCTCTCCGAGCTGCCCCCCGACGCCCCCGAACGGGAGCGGGTCCGGGCCGCGCTGATCGAGGTGAACATCCCGCTGGTCCGCTACGCGGCCACCCGCTTCCGCAGCCGCAGCGAGCCGATGGAGGACGTCGTCCAGGTCGGCACCATCGGCCTGATCAACGCGATCGACCGCTTCGACCCGACCCGGGGCGTCCAGTTCCCCACCTACGCGCTGCCGACCATCCTGGGCGAGATCAAGCGCTACTTCCGGGACAACGTCCGCACCATGCACGTCCCGCGCCGGCTCCAGGAGCTGTGGGTGCAGGTCAGCGGCGCCATGGAGGAGCTGACGGTGCTGCACGGACGGGCGCCCAAGGTGCCCGAGATCGCCGCCAGCCTGCGGATCCCCGAGGAGGACGTCCGGGCCTGCCTCGACGCCGGGCGCGCCTACAACGCGGCGTCCCTGGAGGCCGCCCAGGAGCACGAGGGCGGCCTCGCCCTGCTGGACCGGCTCGGCTACGAGGACGCCGCGCTGGCCGAGGTCGAGCACCGCGACATGGTCCGCCACCTGCTGGTCCAGCTCCCCGAGCGGGAGCGGCGGATCGTGATGCTGCGGTTCTTCGCCAACCTCACCCAGTCTCAGATCAGCACCGAGCTGGGGATGTCCCAGATGCACGTCTCCCGACTGCTCTCACGGATCCTGACGAGGCTTCGGACCGGCAACTCCTGGGAAGAGTGAGATCGCAGCGCGTTACCCCCGCGTGACGTCTCGCGACGTTCGGGTTTGCCGTGGACCGCGTTCCGGTATGGAGGGGGTTGGGCCCTGCCGGGAACCTCCCTGCGACGGCCCCCGTTCAACTGTCAGTCACAAGGGGGTGGGTGCATGTCCGGAGAGCTGGGCACTGCGGAGATCCACGCTGGTCAGGCCAAGGGTACGGCGGTCGCCGAGGACCGGATCCCGCTCCAACGAGCCGGCTCCGACGCACCCGCCGAGGCGCCGCCCGGCTCCGGGCTGGACACCCGGACGCTCTCCCGCTCGCTGTTCCTGCGGCTGGCCGCGCTGGAGCCCGGCAGCGAGGAGCACACCTACGTCCGCGACACCCTGATCGAGCTCAACCTGCCGCTGGTCCGGTACGCCTCGGCGCGCTTCCGCAGCCGCAACGAGCCGATGGAGGACATCGTCCAGGTCGGCACCATCGGCCTGATCAAGGCGATCGACCGCTTCGACCCGGAGCGCGGGGTGGAGTTCCCTACCTTCGCGATGCCGACCGTGGTCGGCGAGATCAAGCGCTTCTTCCGGGACACCAGTTGGTCGGTCCGGGTGCCGCGCCGGCTCCAGGAGCTGCGGCTGGCGCTGACCAAGGCCGGGGACGAGCTGTCCCAGCGGCTGGACCGCTCCCCCACCGTCGCCGAGCTGGCCGCCTGCCTCGGGGTCAGCGAGGAGGACGTGGTCGAGGGACTCGCGGTGGGCAACGCCTACACCGCCAGCTCGCTCGACTCCAGCCCCGGCGAGGAGGACAGCGAGGGGCCGCTGGCCGACCGGCTCGGCTACGAGGACCTCGCGCTGGAGGGCGTGGAGTACCGGGAGTCGCTCAAGCCGCTGCTGGCCAAGCTGCCGCCGCGCGAGCGCCGGATCATCATGCTGCGGTTCTTCGGCAACCTCACCCAGTCCCAGATCGGCGAGGAGATCGGGATCTCCCAGATGCACGTCTCCCGGCTGCTCACCCGGACGCTCACCCAGCTCCGCGAGGGGCTGATCAGCGAGGGCTGACCCCCGGCGGGCTCAGACCGCCGCGCCGTCCAGGAGGTTGGCGCGCAGCCCGTTCAGCACGTCCTCGTCCAGCCCGAGCCCCTCCCGCCAGAAGGCGTCGAAGCCGCTCCAGCCGGCCTCGACCTCCGCGAAGGCCGCGTCCAGGTAGTCGCGGTCGGCCCGGAACACCGGCCGGAGGAGCTCGGGCTCGCGCATCAGGCCGCGGCTGCCGAAGTCGTCCAGCACCCGGTCGACCACGGCGGCGGAGCGCTCGTTGGTGAGCAGGTAGTCGGCGAACACGGTCTCGCGCTCCACGCCCAGGGCGGTCAGCACCAGCGCCGCCGCCCAGCCGGTGCGGTCCTTGCCGGCCGAGCAGTGGAACAGCAGGGGCACGCCGTCCGGGTCGGCCAGCAGCCGCAGCAGGGCGGCGAAACGCTCGCGGGCCACCAGGTCGGTGACGAACCAGCGGTAGAGACCGGTCATCATGGCGGCAGCCCGGCCGTCGCCGAGCAGACCGCGCTGCTTGCGCGGGTTGCGGTCGGCGAGGGCGGTGCGCAGCGTCAGGTTGATGTCGAAGTCCCTCGCCAGCAGCGGGAGGTGGTGCGTGGCCACGCCCTCCGGCACTCGGTCGGGGCCGGCCTCGCGGATCTCCTCGGCGCTGCGCAGGTCGACCACCGCGCGCAGGCCGAGCGCGCCCAGCGGGTCGAGGTCCTCGGCGGTGACACGGTTCAGGCCGTCACTGCGCAGGACCACCCCACCGCGCACCGCGCGCCCTCCGGCCGTCCGATAGCCGCCCAGGTCCCGTGCGTTGACCGCGCCGCGCAGTCCGAGGCTGCGCCCGACCAGGACCGCCCGGTCCGGCTCCGGGAGCACATTCCGCACGGCCCCGATTCGCTCGGATGCGATCCGACCATCGACCACCCGCGAGCCTCCATTGCATATTCGGACTGTCACATGGCACAGCGGTGCCCGATATTGCATGAACCTGCCCATTGGAGCGGCAAGATGTGCAAGAGTGTCAGGCGCAACGACGACAGTGTAGGTGCCCCACGGATCCGTGTGAGCCGCACAGTCGGTAACCACCTGTAGCAGTCGGCTTCCGGTTTTTCATTTTCAATTCATTATTTGCGCGGGCGGTCCGTTTGCGGTCACAATCAGCGCCTCCATGGCTTCACCATGAACGTTGGTAACAGGTTCGCTGCACTCTCGCCCAATTGGTCCCTCGCACTGCCGATCCTCGACCAGGATGGGCGCCGGGCAGCCTGCTGCCTGCGAACAGCTACACGGGCAGGCGAGCGCCGAGCAGCGCGGGGCCTGACCCAAGGGGAGGATCAGACATGGGTCGAGCGACCCGAAGAGTTGCCGCATGCGCAGCGGCAGTTCTGCTGGCCAGCGGCCTGCAGACCACCCTGGCCCACGGCGCCACCACGCCGCCCAGGATCGACCTCACCGTCCTGGTCATCGACGACGGGGGCCCGTCCGTCGCGGCGATCACCGCCGAACTGAAGAGCCAGGGCACGCCGTACAAGGTCGTCAGCCTCAATGACCCCAACCGCCCCGTCATCAACTCCGCTTTCCTGAGCGACACGGTGAACGGGCTCCCCCGGGGCAAGTACCAGGGCATCGTGCTGCCCAACGAAAACCCCTTCCCCAACAGTGCCGCCGAGATGACGGCGATCGCCACGTACGAAGCGGCTTTCAACGTCCGGCAGATCGACGCGTACACGTGGGCCAGCCCGGCGGTCGGCCTGAACTACGCCGAGAATCCGGGATTCGTCGGCACCCTCGACGGATTCCAGGCGGCCACCACCGCGGCCGGGACTTCCGGTCCGTTCGGGTACCTCAAGGGCAGCGTCCCGTTCGAGGACAACGACCCCAAGGTCAGCGAGAGCTACGGCTACCTGGCGACCCCGCTCGCCAACCTGCCGTCCGGCGCCTCCTTCGTCCCGCTGGTCGACGCCTCGATACCGAACACGACCAGCCGCGGCTCGCTGGTCGGTGAGTACACCCACGACGGCCGCAAGGAACTGGTCGTCACCTTCGTCTACAACCAGTACCAGCAGCAGTACCGGCTGCTGGCCCGCGGCATGGTCGACTGGATCACCCAGGGCGTCCACCTCGGCTACGACCGCAACTACTTCGCCACCCACGTGGACGACGTGCTCCTGGCCGACGACCGCTGGGACACCGTGCTCAAGTGCACCCCCGGTGACGTCACCTGCCCGCCCGGCACCCCGGACAGCGCCAACCCGATCCGGATGACCCCGGAGGACGCGCAGTACCTCAAGCAGTGGCAGACCGCCAACAACTTCACGCTGGACCTCGTGTTCAACGGCGGCGGCAGCGAGGACTGGAAGGCCGACCACCAGACCACGGTGGACCCGACCGCCGGCCAGCTGATCTCCGACCAGAACAGCTACCGCTGGGTCAACCACACCTACACCCACCCGTACCTGGGCTGCGTGCAGGACGTCAGCGTGGTGCCGTGGAAGTGCACCAAGGACGCCTCGGGCAACACCGTCTGGACCGACCAGAACACCATCTCCACCCAGATCAAGCAGAACTTCGACTGGGCCGCCACCAACGGCCTCAAGGTCGACCCGCAGGTGCTCGTCACCGGCGAGCACTCCGGTCTTCTCACCGCCCCGCAGGAGACCAGCGACAACCCGAACCTGGCGCCGGCGCTGGCCGCCAACGGCATCAAGTTCACCGGCAGCGACGCCTCCCGCGAGCCCGCCCAGCGGGCCGTCGGCTCGTCCACGCTGACCGTGCCGCGGTACCCCATGAACGTCTTCTACAACGCCGGTTCGGCGAAGGAGGAGGCGGACGAGTACAACTGGATCTACACCAGCAAGGCCAACGGCGGCAGCGGCGTCTGCGAGAACAACGCCAACTCCACCTGCCTGGCCGCTCCGCTGGACACCACCACCGGCTACGAGTCGTACATCGTGCCGCTGGAGGCCCGGATCGACCTCGGCCACGTGCTGAACAACGACCCGCGCCCGCACTTCGTGCACCAGTCGAACCTCTCCGAGGACCGCATCCTGTACCCGGTGCTGGACAAGATCCTCGGCACCTACCGTTCGCTCTACGCCGACAGCACCCCGATCGTGAACCTCGGTGAGCGCGAGATCGGCCAGGAGTTCCAGAAGCGCGCGGCGTGGAACAACGCCCTCGCCTCCGGCCAGGTCACCGCGTACAAGATCGGCAACACCGTCACCGTCAGCGCGCCGGCCGGTGTTCAGATCCAGGCCACCATGCCGACCGGAACTGCTCAGAAGATGGCCATCGGTACGGCCGCCTTCGGTTCGGCCTACGCCGGTACGCTCTCGGGCTGGGTGTCCCCGGGCGCCCTGCAGAGCAGCGTCACCCTGCAGCTCCCGTCCGCCAGTGCGCCGGCCGCCCCGGCCGCCGTCGCGCCGAGCGTCGCGGCCAAGTCCGTGCCGGCACCGGCGCCGGCGGACAAGAAGGTCGTGCCGCAGGGCGTCGCCACCCCCGTCCCGGCGGGTCCGGGCGACACCACCCGCAAGCCGGCCGCCAAGTCCCTCGTGCCCGGCAGCGGAGCCCCGGTGCCCGGCAAGGACGTGGTCCAGGGCAAAGGCGCCCAGCACTCCGGCAACCGGTAACCCGTAACACCCCTTGGCGGGGTCGGGCCGGGCGACCGGCCCGGCCCCGCCACGGCTCCCGCTCCGGCCACCCAGGCCGGACAAACGACGCAAGAACAGGAGGGGGGACAGGAGATGCGCGTCACCCTGCTCACCGAGGGGACGTACCCGCACCAGCACGGCGGTGTGAGCGTCTGGTGCGACCAGCTCGTTCAGGGCATGCCGGACGTCGACTTCGACATCGTCGCCGTCACCGGAACCGGTCAGGAACCACTGGCCTGGGAACTGCCCGCCAACGTACGGTCGGTCACCACCGCACCGCTGTGGGGCCCCGCCTCGGAGGCCCGACCGCCGCGCGGCAAGGAGATGCGGCGCTTCCTCAACGCGTACGAGCGCTTCCTGCACTCCATCCTCGACCCGGTCTACACCACCCACTTCGGCACCGAGCTGTACGGCTTCGCCGACCTCGCCCGGCGCGGGCTGCTCAGCCCGGCGCTGCGCAGCGAGCGCGCCCTGCGCACCCTCCAGCACGTGTGGACCCGCGACTACCTGCCCACGGCGGTGTCCCGGCCCACCCTGCACGACGCGCTGAACGCCACCGACCTGCTGGAGCACGCGCTGCGGCCGCTCTCGGTCGACCCGCCCACCGACGGCGTCGCCCACGCGGCCAGCGGCGGCCTCGCCACCCTGCCCGGGCTGATCGCCGCCCAGCAGTACGGCGTACCGTTTCTGCTCACCGAGCACGGCATCTACCTGCGCGAACGCTACCTCGGCTACCGCACCGGCCCGTACCGCTGGCCGGTCAAGGCACTGCTGCTCGGCTTCTACCGGATGCTCGCCGAGGAGAGCTACCGGCAGGCCGCGCTGGTCACCCCCGGCAACCGGTACAACCGGCGCTGGGAGGAGCGCGGCGGCACCCCCTCCGCCCACATCCGCACCGTCTACAACGGCGTGGACCCGGCCGCCTTCCCGCCCGCCGGACCGGAGCCCGAGACCCCGACCCTCAGCTGGGCCGGCCGGGTCGACCCGATCAAGGACCTGGAGACGCTGATCCGGGCCTTCGCCATCGTCCACCGTGAGATCCCCGAGGCGCGGCTGCGGCTCTTCGGGGGCACCCCCAAGGGCGGCGAGGCGTACCGGGACGGCTGCATAGCCCTGGCCGCCGAGCTCGGCGTAGCCGACTCGGTGGCCTTCGAGGGCCGCGTCGCCGACATCACCGACGCGTACGCGGCGGGCAACGTGGTGATGCTCTCCAGCATCAGCGAGGGCTTCCCTTTCACCCTGATCGAGGCCATGTCCTGCGGCCGCGCGACCGTCTCGACCGACGTCGGCGGCGTGCGCGAGGCGGTCGGCGACACCGGCCTGGTCGTCCCGCCGCGCGAGCCCGAGCCGATGGCGGCCGCCGCGATCGAGCTGCTGCGCGACCCCGCGCGGCGCGCCCGGCTCGGCGAGGGGGCCCGGCTGCGGGTCATCGAGCAGTTCACGCTCCGCCAGAACATCGACGGCTTCCGGGGCATCTACACCGAGCTCCTGGGCACCTCCCGCTGGATGCCCGGCGGGATGGTCGCCGTCACCGACGAGGTCCCCAGCCCCGACTGGGAGCCGCGGCTCACCGTCGCTCAGCCTCAGCGCAGC